>NZ_LOFG01000017.1:0-105404 GCF_001469205.1 Pseudoalteromonas sp. H103
TCTGGGATTTAGTAAATAGCCAAGAGCCCATGCCAAACTCAGTAGTGGCCGCTCTCGTACATCCTGTACTCCACGGCATTTGTATTCCTATACATCAAACAAAACAGCTCGAAGGCGAGCCCCACGGAAGGCCGTCCCGACAGGAAGGTAGTGAAGCATTTCACTGTGACTCTCCACCGCTGTGGCACCACGACATTACCAGGCTTCAAATTAAAGAAACCCGTTACAGCAATGTAACGGGTTTTTTGCTGTCTGCAGAAAAGTAAAATGCGCACAATTGATAGACACTCATCAAGCCTCTATTACATAGGTCAGGCGAGCGTAGCGACTCCCGACGACAACATCAAAAATTTCTCTGCCTGGAAGTGTCGCATTTGCTATTTTATCCACAATCTGCGTACATCACATCAACCAATTCCTCAATCTTGTGAATATGTCGAGATCAAATCAAAGAGCTTTTATAGTTAAGCACAGAGGTATAGTTATTATTTATATTTTTACTAATCTGATAGTGCTGGATAACAAATATAATTTTGCTTTGTTACTGGCTTTGATTTAGGATCAAAACAGTTTAAAACCAAGAACTAATAGCCTGTGTATAGATTATTAATTAGTGCCATATCATTTATATTTTGTTTTTCTGTATCGGCAGTTGAAGTAACTGATCTGTATCAAGATATATTAAAAGTCGACGATAAAACTAGAGATACGCGTTTAAATGCAAGCCGTAAGGCATTGCTTAATGTTTTAGTAAAAGTGAGCGGTGATGAAACTGCAGATCAAAATAAACTAGCGCAACAACGTACAAAAGATATCTCAGATTATATGCTCAAATTTGAGTATGACGAGCGAGCAAACGGCCAGCTTAAATTAGTTGTTAAATTTGAAGCGCGCAAAATAAATGCGCTCATTAAAGAGCTCAATTTACCACTGTGGGGTGTTCAGCGACCACTCGTTGCTATTTGGTTAGGTATTGAAGACAATTGGCGCAGAGAATTAGTAACACAAGAAAGTTACCCGCAGCTAGAGCAGTTAATTTATGATAAAGCAGGACGCCGTGGCTTACCAGTTGTTGTGCCTTTACTTGATTTACAAGACAGGCGCTTAGTAGGTGTACCCGAAGTTTGGGGGAATTTTTCTGAGCCCGTTGAAGAAGCATCTAAGCGTTACAGTGCAGAGCGAAGTATTACTGCAAGAATGTTTCAAGAACAGGACAGTGAAAATTGGATACTAGATTGGCGCTTTACTAACGACGATTTGTTTGAATCAAATAGATTAACGGGCGACAAGCAGCAAATTGTAGGGCAAATGATTGATACTCTCGCGCAAGGCCTTGCAAGCGAATATGCAATTGATCCTAATGCCTATTACCAGCAAGCTTCTGCAACACTTACTTTAAAAGAAACTAATAGCTTTGTTGATATCGAATTAGCAAAACGTAGATTACTTAGTTTAAGTGTAGTAACCGACGTAACTATTTTACGAAAAACTCCAGAGCTTGTTGAATTTAAGTTAAACCATACGGGCAGTGTAAACGATCTTAAAAAAGCACTTGGCCTTGATTCTGCTTTTAGAGACTACGTTGACCCACGTGCTTTTTATCATGTGGTTGATAAAAGTAGTTTAGAGTATCAGTGGGTTGGCGAGTAATGCTAAACGCTGAGCCTATGCAAATGGCTTTACCGGTTACCTTACCGGATGATGAAACCTTTGCATCATATTTTGGTGGTGAGGACTCGTTAGAGGTTAACCATTTAAAGGACAGCTTTTCAAAGTTATCTAAAACGTTTCAGTATACCTATTTATGTGGTTTAGGTGATTCAGGCAAGTCTCACTTGCTATACGCCACTTGTGTAAAAGCACAAGAGCGTGGGTTATCCAACATGCTATTATCAATGCGTGAAGTTATTGATTTTGGCCCGATGGTGCTCGATGGCTTAGAGGCTCTCGATGTATTGTGTATAGACGACGTTCACTTAGTCGCTGGGAATGATCCTTGGGAAAAAGCATTATTTAATTTCTATAATCGCTTTAACGAACCTGGGAAAATGCTCGTAGTTACCGCTGACTTACTTCCTGATATGCTCAATATTAGCCTTCCCGATTTAGAGTCTCGGCTAAAGTGGGGCACTACATTTCAAATTCGCTCTATGAGCGATGATGACAAAGCTCAGGCGCTTGTGAAACGTGCGCATATGCGTGGATTGGAATTGAGCGATGAATGTGCACGGTTTTTACTAACGCGTTTAAGCCGTGATATGCGCGCTTTACTCGATGTATTAGACAAATTAGATCATGCATCTATGGCTGCACAGCGAAAATTAACAATTCCCTTTATAAAATCAACGTTAAAGCTGTAGTAGGTCTAGAATCTAGACCCTGCTTTCAGTTATCATTAGTCAATTAAATTGTAATCACCTTCTGTGAAAGATCAGGTATCGAATGAACTTAGAAAATATATTAGCGCAAGCACTTGAGGCGGTAGCCAGTGCCAGTGAAATCGCGCAACTAGAAGAGATCAGGGTTAATTACCTTGGTAAAAAAGGCGAAATCACTAGCTTACTTAAAACACTGGGTAAAATTGCTCCTGAAGAACGCAAAGAAGCAGGGCAGGTAATTAACCAAGCTAAGCAAGATGTTCAAGCTGCAATTAACGATAAGCGTGAGCTTTTAGCAAGTAAAGCACTAGAAGAAAAGCTAGCCGCAGAAACAATTGACGTTACTTTACCTGGGCGTGTAATGCCAACAGGTGGATTGCATCCGGTAACACGAACAATTGAACGTATTGAAAGCTTTTTTGGTGAGTTAGGTTTTGAGGTTAAATCAGGCCCTGAGATTGAAGATGACTTTCATAACTTTGATGCATTAAATATCCCTGAGCATCACCCTGCGCGTGCTGATCACGATACCTTTTATTTCAATCCTAAATTAGTACTGCGTACACAAACAAGTGGCGTGCAAATTCGTACTATGGAAACAGAACAGCCACCGCTACGTATTATTTCACCAGGGCGAGTGTATCGTAATGATTACGACCAAACTCATACTCCTATGTTCCATCAGGTAGAAGGGTTAATGGTTGATACCGATGTAAGCTTTACGGAGCTTAAAGGTATTTTACATGACTTTTTACGTAACTTTTTTGAAGAAGATATGGAAATTCGTTTCCGTCCTTCATTTTTCCCATTTACAGAACCATCTGCTGAAGTGGATGTTATGGGCAAAGACGGTAAATGGTTAGAAGTACTAGGCTGTGGCATGGTTCACCCTAACGTTCTTAAGTCGGTGGGTATTGACCCAGAAAAATACACTGGTTTTGCATTTGGTATGGGCGTAGAGCGCTTAACTATGCTGCGCTACGGCGTAAACGACTTACGTGCATTTTTTGAAAATGACTTAAAATTCCTAAACCAGTTCCGTTAAGAGTGAAATAATAAAATGAAATTTAGTGAAAAGTGGTTAAGAGAGTGGGTAAACCCTGCTATTGATACGCAAGCTCTTTCGGAACAGCTTTCTATGGCTGGTCTTGAAGTTGATGGAGTTGAGCCAGCAGCAGCCAAATTTAATGGTGTGCTAGTAGGCGAAGTGGTTGAATGTGGTCAGCACCCTGATGCAGACAAACTTCGTGTTACTAAAATTAACGTAGGTGGCGATGAGCTGCTTGATATCGTTTGTGGTGCGCCAAATTGTCGTGAAGGCATCAAAGTAGCTGTTGCAACCGTAGGTGCTGTATTACCTGGCGACTTTAAAATCAAAAAAGCAAAACTACGCGGTCAGCCTTCTCACGGTATGTTGTGTGCCTTTGTTGAACTAGGTATTAGCGAAGAAGGCGATGGCATAATGGAATTGCCACTTGATGCACCAGTAGGCACTGATTTACGCGAATACTTAGGCCTTGATGACAACATTATTGATGTTGACTTAACACCAAACCGTGGTGATTGTTTAGGTATTAAAGGCCTTGCACGAGAAGTAGGTGTTTTAAATAGCATTGATGTAAATGTATTAGCTATTCCATCTGTTACACCAACAATTGACGATAAAGTATCAATTGAACTAGTAAACGAAGATGCATGCCCTCGCTACCTTGGTCGTGTTATAAAGGGTATTAACCTTGATGCAGAAACACCACTTTGGATGGTTGAAAAGCTACGCCGTAGTGGCGTACGTTCAATCGATCCGGTTGTTGATGTAACTAACTATGTATTACTAGAACTTGGCCACCCAATGCATGCATTTGATTTAAGTGCAATTGAAGGTGGAATTAAAGTACGTAGTGCAAATGCAGGTGAAGAGCTAGTACTACTTGATGGTAATACTGCTAAATTGAATGACTCTACACTTGTTATAGCCGATCATAATAAAGCACTTGCTATCGCCGGTATTTTTGGTGGTGAGCAATCAGGTGTTACTGAAAAAACAACAGACATACTGCTTGAAAGTGCGTTCTTTAATCCGGTTGCAATTGCTGGGCAAGCACGTAGTTACGGCCTACATACCGATGCGTCACATCGTTATGAGCGTGGTGTAGATTTTGCTCTACAACATGATGCAATGCAGCGTGCAACCGCTTTATTACTTGAAATTGTTGGTGGTCAAGCAGGTCCTGTAGTTGAAGCTGTTGCAGCAGATAAATTACCAAAAGTGACTGAAGTACGTCTTCGCCGTTCTCGTTTAGACCGCGTAATAGGTCATCATATTGATGATGCTAAAGTAACTGATATTCTGACTCGTTTAGGCCTTGATGTTAAAGTAGAAAATGATAGCTGGAGTGCAGACGTACCAAGTTACCGTTTTGATATTCGTATTGAAGAAGATTTAATTGAAGAAGTTGCGCGTGTATACGGTTACAACAGTATCCCAAATGTTGCACCTACTGCAAAACTCAAAATGACAACGCATGACGAGTCAACAATTGCGCTTAGTAAGTTCCGCAATACGCTCGTTACGCGTGGTTACCAAGAAGCAATTACTTATAGCTTTGTAGATCCTAAAGCACAAACTATTTTACACCCAGATAGCAATGCGCTTGTATTACCGCATCCAATTTCAATTGAAATGTCAGCTATGCGTGTCAGCTTAATGCCTGGTTTATTGGCTTCAGTGGCTTATAACCAAAACCGTCAGCAACCGCGTATTCGCTTATTTGAGCACGGTCTTAAATTTATCAGTGATGAAAGTGCTGAAAACGGTGTTTATCAGGTGCCAGTTCTTGGTGGGGTAATTACCGGTTTAGCACACGGCGAACATTGGGTTGAAGAAAAACGTAACGTTGATTTTTACGACTTAAAAGGTGATGTAGAAGCATTACTTGCGATCACCAATGATGTTAGCCGTTTTGAAATTAAAGCAGAGCAGTCAGATGGACTTCACCCAGGCCAATCAGCCGTTATTTATGTTGATGGTAAAAAGGTTGGTTTTTTTGGTGCATTGCATCCACAAGCGCAAAAATCGTTAGATATCAACAACGCAACTTTTGTGTTTGAAATTGAAATGTCGGCAATCGAAAAAAGAAATTTACCACAAGCTGTAGGGGTATCAAAATTTCCTTCAAATCGCCGCGACATCGCTATTTTAGTGGCCGACAGCGTTAAGTCTGGTGATATTTTAACCGCGATAGAAAAAGTTGGCGGAAATCAATTGGTTGACCTAAACTTATTCGATGTGTATAAGGGCAAAGGTATTGAGCCAAATTATAAGAGTTTGGCGATTGCTCTAACACTGCAAGCGGTTGATAGAACACTCGAAGAGAAAGACATCAATCTAGTAGTTGATAACGTGGTGGCCGAATTGGCTGATAAATTTAATGCATCGTTGAGGGACTAGATATGGCGCTTACTAAAGCCGACATAGCTGAACACCTATTTGAAAAACTGGGTATCAATAAAAAAGATGCCAAAGACTTAGTTGAAGCGTTTTTTGAAGAAATCCGCTCAGCGCTTGAAAAAGGTGAGCAAGTTAAGCTCTCTGGATTTGGTAACTTTGATCTTCGTGATAAAAAAGAAAGACCAGGCCGTAACCCGAAAACAGGAGAAGACATTCCTATTTCGGCGCGCCGTGTGGTTACATTTCGACCAGGCCAAAAGCTTAAAACCCGTGTAGAAGTGGGCACAAGCAAAGCAAAATAAAAAAAGGCAGCGTAAGCTGCCTTTTTATTTACATAAAAGTACCTAGCTCCACAATGCTGGGTATTTTTGTTGTATTTACTACTGCATATACTACCTATCGGCAATAATACTTAATCTTTTTGCCGGGTTAAACGTGTCGCTATATGCGTTAAAAATTCTCATTTACGATTAAATGGATGCACAAGGTAAAGCAATGCCGCTATTAGAATAACGTAGCAGCTATAGAACCTATTTACTTAAAAGCCTCGCGCCGTGATTTAATCGCCCCTAGATTGAACAAATTTCAATCCACGAAGATCAACACGTCCTAGCTAAAACTCTCTAGGCGATACAAATTCACCACTTTGTATTTGCTCATATGTTTGTTGGGCAAGTGTATCTAAACTATCTAAATTTTTACCATTGCTCATAAGTTGTTGTTCTATCGGTAATAAATCGATGTTTTCAATGCCAGACATTTGCGCAACCTTAGAAAAAATATACGCATGCTTAAGCTTATCGTGTTTATAAAACAGACTAATAAGTGATGTGTAAACTTCAGGGTTTGGCTCAATACCTTTTTTATTCAACTCAAGCGTTTTATAAAGCAGATCTATTGTTTTTTCATCATCAAACTTAATATAGTAAGACGCTAAAAAAAATTGCATTTCGGCACTTTGCGTTACGCTTTTATCGTTTTCTAAGGCGAGTAATTTATTAAGTGCACTTTGGTCGCTGTTTCGAGACCAATGATAGTAAAGTAAACCTGGGTGATTAGTTTTTTGAGTGTCTTGATATAAGCGCGTCATTTCTTTGATACTGGTTAGTTGTCCTTCAATGCGCGATGTTGTCTTAGATTTTAGCTTTTTATGCTCTATTTTTGCAGCTAACGTAATACACTGATTATAAGACTCAAAGCCTTTGAGCAATTGGTATTTATTTTCATCTGTTGGTTTTTTATATTCAGTGTAGCGCTTTAAAATAACTACAGAGCGCTCATTCTTACAATGGCTGTCTTTATTTAGATCACTACAAAACCCAGGTGTCTCTTTACAAACCTGGGCGAGTGTTAGTGGTTCATCACACCCTGTTAACGCTAGCATTGTTAGTAATACGCTTGCTCTTAAAACCATCCCTTAACCCCAAATGAATATATACGTAACCATTCTAACGTAATCATTTGTGCTCTAACAGTAGAGAATAACTTAAGATTAACTTAGAATAGCCGTGCCTAAGGTGTATTACTCTCAAAATATAGTGCACTTTCAAAGGCTATCCGTTCAAAATGTTAAATTTAGGTAAATAAAATGACCTCATCTCACGAATTAGAATATACAAATAGTTGGCAAGAGCGCCAAGATTACGCCGAAAGCATGCAACCTATCATTGGTAAGCTTTATCGTAACCGTGGCATAGAAATCGCTGTATATGGCCGTCCTCTCGTTAATGCCAGTACAATAGATATTATCAAGTCTCATAAAACTGTAGCGCAGTTTGAAGGCACAAAATTACGTTTACGTGAAAGCTTCCCGTTTTTAGAAGCGATTAGTAAAATGGAGTTAAACTCTGCCCGTATAGATATTGGTAAACTTGCTTATAGCTACTTGTATACTGATGCAGCTAATGGCCGTACTGTAGACGAATTTGTAAAAGCTGAACTTGCAGAAATAGCTGATTTACCAGCGAAAGAGCCACGCGATGTAGTACTTTATGGCTTTGGCCGAATCGGTCGCTTATTAGCACGTTTATTAATTGAAAAGTCAGGACCATATGCCGATTTACGCTTACGTGCAATTGTTGTACGTGGTGGTAAAGATGGCGACCTAGAAAAGCGCGCTAGCTTATTACGTCGAGATTCAATTCACGGGCCTTTTAATGGTTCAATTACAATTGATAAAGAGCGTAATGCAATTAAAGCTAACGGTAGCTACATTCAAGTAATTTATGCTAACTCTCCAAGCGAAATTGATTACACAGCTTACGGCATCGAAAATGCACTTATTGTTGATAACACAGGTATTTGGAAAGATGAAGCAGGCCTTGGTCAGCATTTAGAGTGTAAAGGTGCTGCAAAAGTATTATTAACTGCACCGGCTAAAGGCAATATTAAAAACATAGTATATGGTGTGAATAACCAAGATATTTTGCCTGCTGATAAAATTGTATGTGCAGCAAGTTGTACAACTAATGCCATTACGCCAACACTTAAAGCATTAAACGATAAGTTTGGTATTAATAACGGCCATGTAGAAACTGTGCACTCGTACACAAACGATCAAAACCTTATTGATAATTACCACAAAGCAGAGCGTCGCGGCCGTGCTGCAGCGCTTAACATGGTAATTACCGAAACAGGTGCAGCTAAAGCGGTTTCTAAAGCATTACCAGAACTTGAAGGTAAATTAACGGGTAACGCAATCCGTGTACCTACACCAAATGTATCGCTTGCTATTTTAAATCTTAATTTAGAAAAAGGGACATCGGTTGAAGAGCTTAACGCGTTTTTACGTGAAACAGCGCTTCATTCAGAGCTGCGAGATCAAATTGATTACACTGCTTCTACAGAAATCGTATCTACCGATTTAGTAGGTAGCCGTTACGCAGGTGTTGTTGATTCACAAGCAACTATTGTTGAAGGTAATCGTGTAGTACTTTACGTTTGGTACGACAATGAATTTGGCTACAGCTGCCAAGTTGTTCGCTGTATGCGTGATATGGCCGAAGTAGCCTTCCCAAGCCTACCTCGCTAAATTAATAATAAATCACTAAGCCAGCTTTTTTGCTGGCTTTTTTAGTCGCGTAATATTTTTAAAGTGTACCCTGTGTGATAGGCTTTAATTATTGAAATGTGTACTGCGGTTATGCCGTAATTATGCATTTTACTATTTATAAAATAGTGTCAGTTCTGCAAGTTAAGCAGATAAACTTATTCTACCTTAAGGTTTTTTCATGAAAATCAGCAGCAATTTTGATAGTGGTAACATAAATGTTATCGAAGCCACCGATCCTTTAAATATTCAATTAGAGATTAATAGCGATCACCAGTCTGAATTTTATCAGTGGTTTCACTTTCGTCTTGAAACAACACCTTACCAATTGCATAAGTTAAATATTAATAATCTTGAAAAATCGGCATACCCAGATGGCTGGGATGGATATCAAGCAGTTGCATCGTACGATCGCCAAACATGGTTTCGTGTACCTTCTAATTACGAAAATGGCACGCTTACATTTGAGCTAGAGCCAGAAAGCGGCAGTGTTTACTTTGCATACTTTGCGCCTTACAGCTACGAGCGTCATTTAGATTTATTATCGTGGGCGCAAAGCGAAGAGCTATGCCAATTACAAACTCTTGGCGAAACACTAGATGGTCGCGATATGAGCGTACTTAAAATTGGCCAACCAAGCGAAGATAAAAAAACAATCTGGATCACAGCACGCCAACATCCAGGTGAAACTATGGCAGAGTGGTTTGTAGAAGGTTTATTGCATAAATTACTTGATGATGAAGACCCGCATGCAGCGGCGCTTTTATCTAAAGCTGTTTTTTACATTGTGCCAAACATGAACCCTGATGGGAGTGTACGTGGGCACCTTCGTACCAATGCAAAAGGGGTTAACTTAAATCGTGAATGGCAAACACCAAGCATGGAAAATAGCCCTGAGGTTTACTTAGTACTTAATAAAATGCGCGAAACAGGCCTAGACATGCACCTAGATATACACGGTGATGAAGCAATCCCATATAACTTTGTTGCAGGTAGTGAAGGTATACCAAGTTACGACGATCGTTTAAAAGACTTAGAAGATAGTTTTAAAGCGGCGCTTTTAACTATTACTCCAGAGTTTCAAGACGAACATGGCTACGATAAAGACGAACCGGGTAAAGCAAATTTAACGGTGGGCTCATCTGCAACAGCAGAAGAATTTAAAGCACTTACGTACACCGTTGAGATGCCGTTTAAAGACAATAACGACCTACCAGACCCAGATTACGGCTGGTCTGACCGCCGTTCGTATCAATTTGGACAAGATACTTTAGCGGCAATCGTAAATGTCGTTGATAAACTGAGATAAATTAGTATAAGGTAAGGGCAACAATAAAATGTTGCCCTTTTTTATTACAAAATTTACAAATAATAAAAAATTAGCAATAGCAGCGTTATCGTATTATTTAGCTTTAACTGAGTAATACGCAGTCAACAGTCTCAATTAAAATAATAAGAGGAATTCAGCGTGGATGTATTTGGACAATTTTTAGATAGCCTCGATGGCATGTTAGGAGGAGCTGTTTGGTTCCCATACGTGCTACTAGGGGTTGGTTTATTTTTTACTATATATTTAAAGTTCCCACAAATCCGTTATTTCAAACATGCGTGTAAAGTTGTAACTGGTAAGTTTGATAAAAAAGACACCGAAGGCGACACAACACATTTTCAAGCCCTTGCGACTGCGCTTTCTGGCACGGTTGGTACAGGTAACATTGGTGGCGTAGCACTTGCTATCTCTATTGGTGGTCCCGCAGCCTTATTTTGGATGTGGATGACCGCATTTTTTGGTATGACAACCAAATTTGTAGAAGTAACTCTTTCTCATAAATACCGCGAAAAAACAGAAGACGGCACTATGTCTGGCGGCCCTATGTATTACATGGATAAACGTCTAAACATGAAATGGTTAGCCATTTTATTTGCTGTTGCAACGGTAATTAGCTCATTTGGTACAGGCAGCTTGCCACAAATAAATAATATTGCCCAAGGTATGGAAGCAACATTTGGTTTTGCGCCAATGGCAACGGGTGCTGTTTTATCTGTTTTACTAGCACTGGTAATTTTAGGTGGCATTAAACGTATTGCTGCAATTACATCACGCGTAGTACCGCTAATGGCCGCGGTTTATATTATTGGTGCGCTTGCTGTTATTTTTTACAATATTGAAAATATCGGCCCGTCATTTGCGTCAATCTTTATGGATGCATTTACTGGTTCAGCAGCGGCAGGCGGCTTTTTAGGTGCATCGTTCGCTTACGCGTTTAACAAAGGTGTAAACAGAGGTTTATTCTCAAACGAAGCGGGTCAAGGTTCTGCGCCAATAGCCCATGCTTCAGCAAAAGCAGATGAACCAGTATCAGAGGGTATAGTCTCTATATTAGAACCGTTTATTGATACCATCATCATTTGTACACTTACAGGCTTAGTTATTTTGTCTTCGGGTGTATGGAACGAGAAATTCGAAACACACTTTGAACGCTCTTCAATGAGTATTATTAAAGGTGACTACTCTGAAACGAACGAAGCACAGCGCACTGAGCTATATAATTACTTAAATAATAACGACAGTAACATTGAGTTATTTACAGGTAATATTGACGTGGTCAATGGTGAGTCTATTACTAAGGGCTACACCGTTATTAATTCGCGGTCAATTGCAGAAGATGTTCGTTTTGGTTTAACAGAAAAACATAAGTATACAGGTATTGTTGAAGTTAAAAATGGTATGCCAACTGACGACAGTATTAGCTTAGTAGGTAAATCGCTAGTGCATTCAGCTGAGCTGACAACTAAAGCGTTTACTAGAGGCTACTTTGGCGAAAGTGGGCAATATATTGTATCGATTGGCTTGTTGTTATTTGCATTCTCGACCGCTATTGCTTGGTCGTATTATGGTGACCGTGCAATGATTTACTTACTAGGGCACCGTTCAGTAATGCCGTACCGTGTATTTTATGTTGCAGCGTTCTTTTGGGCATCGTTTGCCGATACCACTTTAGTATGGAAATTGGCGGCCGTGGCCATCGTCGTTATGACTCTTCCTAACTTATTTGGCATCATGTTGCTGCGCAAAGAGATGAAACAGTCAGTAGATGACTACTGGGTTAAATTCAAAAAAGACAACGAGAAATAAAACACGTACAATAAAAGGCGCCGCAAGGCGCTTTTTTTATGCGTAGTATGGAGAGATGTATGGCGATTACTCGTTGCCCCAAATGTGCAAAATCAATTTCAGACAAACATAAGCAGTGTCCGCATTGCGGTAGTAATATTTCAGAGCTTAACGACGAGCAAGTTTTGCAGCTGCAACGTGAGCAGCGGATTAAAAAACGCCAGATGTTTATGAATCACTCTTTTTTGGCGCTAATCTTATTTTTAGGTGGCTTTTTCTGTTTATACTTTTTACAACCGCAAGAAGAATCCCTGCAGTGGTACGCCTACACAATCGCAATTGGAGTAGGGTGTATTTGGTACCTTATCAATCGTATTATTTTAGTATCTCTAAAAAAGAAAAAATGACATGAATATCGACAATCTAGTACAAAATATTACTCCCGAATTATTTGAACGCTTACAGTACGGTGCTGCAACAGGTAAGTGGCCTGATGGCACGGTGTTATCAGACGAGCAAAAGCAACAAACTGTGCAATTAGTTATGCTGTACCAAGCTAAAGTGGCTCAATCAAACGAGCAGTTTACCATTGGTGCAAATGGCGAAATGATCCAAAAAACAAAAGCACAACTACAAAAAGAATTTAAATCAGACAACGAAATAGCTAGGTTTAGTGAACATGATCTTTAAACACCTTTTTACACCAAAATGGAAACACCCAAAACAGCAAGTTCGTCTAGAAGCAATTGAAAACCTAGATGTACAGCGCGATGCTACAATTTTAAATACACTAGCCCTTGAAGATAATTCGGCTGAAATTCGTCGTAAAGCACTGCAAAAAGTGAACGACTTAGCGCTGTGGTGGAAAGCATATAAACAAGATCAAGCGCTAAAAGATGTTGCTGAACAACAAATCTCTAATGCAGTATTAAGCGACGAAAGCGCACTGTCTTCACATATTAAAACTGAATACATTGAGCGTTTTGCGCCAGTTAAAACACTTGAAAAACTAGCATTTGCTGAAAAAGAGCTTCAAGTACGCGTTAAGCTTTTAAAGCGTTTGGCTAACCCTAAACTTATCGAAAAAGCCTTTAAAGAAGGCAGCGAAGAGTTACAAGCTCATTTAGTAGAGCTTGTTATTACGCATCAACTTACAAAGCCTTTATTAAAACACGCTAAAGGCAGCGCTAAGCAGAGCTTAGAAACACATATAGAAAATGAACGTTTGGCAATAGAAATGCCAGCGCAAGTAGAGGCTTCTACACGTGTAATTTTAGCGAAGTTAAATGCACTTCGTGATAAAACAGACTACGCAATCGTTAATCCTCAATCGAGTGATTTAATGGCGCAGTGGCAAGCTCTAGAGCTTAAATGGTTAAGTGCCGATCATGTTAAAACACTTGATGCTAAGTACATTACTATTACCGACAAGCTTGATGCACATATTGCAGTACTTAAAGAGCAACATGCGAAAGAGCAAGAAAAACTGGCTTTACAACAACGTCAGTTACTTGCGCTTGCTACTCTTGAGGCTTTAAGTGAAGAGATTGAAAATGCATTACAGCTCGGACTAGAAACGCCTGAGCAAATTCAACAAGATTGGTTAGATGCAAAAGTAGCTCAAGCTAAGCAATCGCTAAGCGATTCACAACTTGCTAATAACGAGCAATCTAAACAAGTAATTAATAAGCTAGAAAAATTATTTATTCAAGTTGCTAAGTTACCAGAGCTTACAAGTGCAATTAAAGAGTATAAATTAGCCTATGCGGTACTGTGTGACATACAGCCGGCTGAGCAATTAAGTGATTACGATGACTCTTTAAATACCTTTAATATCGCGTTTAAAGCTGCTCGCAGCCATTTGAATACGCTTGATGGGTCACTTGCACAAAACTTTAAAACACAGCTAAATGCTAACAAAAAGCAATTTTTAGCTGCTATGAGTGAGTTAACTAAGCCACTTGAGAAAAATCAAAGCCAAGCAAAACGTAAAGCACGCGATGTAAAGCGCCTAATTGAAGAAGGCCGTTTTAATGTAGCATTTGGTGTTTTTAAAGGCTTTGAAGAGCTATTTAATACACTAACTGCACATTATCAACAGCCATTAGTAAATATTAAAGCAGAACTTGAAGCGCAACTTGCAGATGCTAAAGATTGGCAAAAATATGCAGCAGCGCCAAAGCGTAAAGCACTACTTGAAGAAGTAACGGCTTTAGTTGGCGAAGAGTGTACCGATCCGCAACAGCGCGCTGATCAAGTTAAAACTTTACGTAAACGTTGGAACGAGCTAGGGCGCCTTGATACTGAGCAAGAAAAGCAACAAGGCGAGCAGTTTGATGACAAAATTGAACAATTATTTGCGCCTTGTCGTAGCTACTTTGCAGAGCAAGAAGTAGCGAGAGAAGCCGCTAAAACCCAACGTGAAACTATAATTGCTGATATGAGCGCTTTACTTTCAGAGCCTTGCACTGACGATGGCTTTGACTGGAAGCAATATGAGAGCCAATACAATCGCTTAAACAAAGCATGGCGCAGTGTAGGTAAAGTTGACCCTAAAACATACCGCGTATTAAACGATCGTTACAAAAAAGAGCAACAGCAAGTACTTGCAACACTTAATGCGTTTCATAAAGCAAATGCAGCTCAAAAAAATGAACTCGTTGAAAAAGCACAGCAACTATCACAAAGCGATGATCTTGCAAGTGCATGCCAAGAGCTAAAACAGCTTCAACAGCAATGGCAAACAATAGGCTTTGCAGGCTTAAAAGCTGAAAACGCACTGTGGCAAAAGTTTCGTCAATTTAATGATGAAACCTTTACGAAACGAAGCAGCGAATTTGAAGAGCAAAAACTTGCTCAAAACGAAAGCGATAAACAAGCTGCAGTTGAACTGACCGAACTTGAAGATGCACTTGATAATGTGAATCAAAAAGCGCAATTGCATGACCTAGAAACTAAGGTAAAAGGCTACGCTCAATACAAATCACTTACAGGTAAAGTAAACAGCCTACTTGAAGCGATAGAGCACAAGTTAGCATTGCTTAATAGCCAAGCAGAACAAGCTAATTTAGATGCACTATTTAGCGCCATTGAAAATAACGATGTATTGCCAAGCCAATACCAAACATCGTTAATAACATCACTGAGCCGTGAACAATTACTCACTAGAATGGAAATTTTAGCCAACGTGAGCTCAGAAAATGCATCGCTTAGAATGGCTGAACAAGTTGCAATGCTAGATGATAAACACCGTGGTGAACATGCTGATTTAAACTATTATTTAAAGCAGTTGTTAGCGCTCAGTAAGGGTTCAGTTGAGCCTGAGACACTAGCTAAAATTAAAACAACTTTTACAGCATAATAATGTAATACACCTGTACTAATACAGGTAATGCATTGTAAAAGCCGCTGTTAAAGCGGCTTTTTTATAATTAAAATTAATATAAGGGATCCTCATGAGAGTATTACTACTGATTGCAACAACACTATTTTTGGCGGCATGTAACACAACCCAAGGTGTATCTGTTTACTCGTTCACTAAAGCAGAAGTTGAAACCGTATTGGGTAAGCAATTACCAAAGCTAAGCGAAAAAGTGAGTTTAATGGGGTTGCCAGTTCAGTTTGATGTGAACGATTTAAGTGTAAACATTGGCCCAGATAACCGCGATGTCGTTGTATTAGGCGCTGACTCAAGCGCTGAAATTAACGCTTTTGCACTAAAATACCCTGTGCGTTTAAAGCTGCAGATTGAAGGCAGCCCATTTTACGATAGTGAGAAAAAAGCGGTGTTTTTACGAAATGTAAAGCTACTTGATTCAAGCGTAGACGCCGGTGGTTTTAAAGGTAACTTAGGTGCGCTTGATAGCCAAGCTATGGAAGTAATTAACGCCTTTTTAACGGTTAACCCTGTTTATTCGTTAAATATGGACGACCCTAAAATAATGTTACTGAGTAAATTACCTCTTGATATGAAAGTGGCTGAGGGTGCAATTAAGTTAGTACCTCGTCTTTAAGTAGATCTAGCGCGGCGCCATTTACGTATTATTTAGACTTACTTTATTAGGCTCTAAATTATGGCAGTACCGCGCAGCATTCCTACCTCACGACTCTCTCGATTTGCAAAGCTAGGCTCTTTAGCCAGTGGCGTTGCCGCCAATATATTAATAGACGGTACTAAAAGTGCTTTAAGTGGTAATGGCTGGGATAACAAAAGTTTACTGCTACAGCCTAAAAATATTGAAAAACTAGCCACTGAGCTTGCGCATCTTAGAGGTGCTGCAATGAAGCTTGGGCAATTACTCTCAATGGATGCTGGTGAGCTACTAAGCCCTGAACTTACAAAGCTATTAGCACTACTTCGATCAGATGCTAATCCTATGCCCCATAAACAGTTAATTGCAGTGTTAAAGCAGCAGTGGGGGAATAATTGGCTTGAGAGATTTTCACATATTGAGTTAAGGCCTTTTGCTGCAGCCTCAATTGGACAAGTGCATTTAGCGTACCAAGAAAATGGTGAAAAACTGGCTATAAAAATTCAGTACCCAGGTATCGCAAAAAGTGTAGAAAGTGACGTAGATAATGTTATTTCACTTTTAAATATAGCGCGCTTAATTCCTAAAGAGCTGGATATAAAACCGCTGGTAAGTGAGGCTAAAGCACAATTACTCGCAGAGGCTGATTATGCTTTAGAAGCGCATTTTATTACAAAGTATCACTATCTTTTATCTGAAGATAAACGCTTTATCGTTCCTAAAGCATACACCGAGCACAATACTAAACAAATTTTGGCAATGCAGTATGTAAAAGCCTCTCCTATTGAAGCACTCAATGATTTAGCACAAAATGAGCAAAATCAGGTGGCTGCGGCACTTGTTGATTTATTTTTTAAAGAAATGTTTGAGTTTAAGCTTATTCAAACTGATCCAAACTTTGCCAATTTTCATTACCAACGCGAGAGCAAAAAAATAGTGCTATTTGATTTTGGCGCCACGCGAGAAATATCCATGCAATTAAGTCAAGCTTACCTATCTTTGTTTAAAGCTGGGAGTGAAAACAACAGAGAGGGGGTGTTAGCTGCTGCAACTCAAATAGGTTACTTTAAAGATGATATTGTAGATAGTTATAAAAATCATGTAATTGACTTATTTTTAATGGCGTGTGAGCCGTTAAGAGTCGATGGTTATTTTGACTTTAAAAACAGCACGTTGGCTAACAATATTAAAAATGCAGGGCTTGAGCTGAGCGCTCAATCGCAGCAATGGCACACCCCACCTGTCGATGCGCTTTTTATTCATCGTAAATTAGCTGGGCTTTATTTAATAGCAGCCAAGTTGAATGCAAAAATAAATATTAAAGCGTTATTTAAGCCTTATATTTAATTGCTTACTATTTAACTGAACAACACACTGGTTTATGGCATAATGCTCGCGATATTTCGCGAGGTTACTGCAATGATAAAGCAATTTTTAAACGACCCTAAACTATTACTTAATGCGGTAGGTGAGGGGATTTATGGTTTTGACTTATCCGGTAATGCTGTATTTGTAAACCCTGCAGCTGAGCGCATGACCGGTTGGAAAGCCGATGAATTGCTTGGTAAAAAAATACACCAATACCATCACCACAGCCACGCAGACGGCACACCTTATCCTGCAGACGAGTGCCAAATATATTGCACTATGTTTGATGGCAAACGTCGCGAAATCAAAAATGAGGTATTTTGGCGAAAAGACGGTAGCTCATTTGCTGTAGAGTACACATCAACGCCTGTTTATCGTAATGACCAGCTAATCGGTGCTGTAGCGGTATTTCGAGATATATCGGCGCAGCAGCGTACACAAAACGAGTTACATAATGCACTTGCTCAGGTTAAACATTTAAGCGAGCAGCTTAAAGATGAAAACAGTTATTTAATTGCTGAGCTTAATGAGGACTGGCAAGACTCAGGGTTAGTTGGGCAAAGCCATATTTTTCAAACCATGCTTGAACAAATAAAGCTAGTAAGCGAGACCGACAGTACCGTATTAATACTTGGCGAAAATGGCACAGGCAAAGAATTAGTCGCACGTAACCTGCACCGTTTAAGTAAGCGTAATAATCAAGCCTTCATAAAAGTAAATTGTGCTGCGTTTACGCCTAGTTTATTAGAGTCGGAGCTATTTGGGCACGAAAAGGGCGCTTTTACAGGCGCTAGCGAACGCCGCAAAGGCCGCTTTGAACTAGCTAATAAAGGCACATTATTTTTAGACGAAATTGCAGAGCTGCCATTAGAAGCGCAAAGTAAATTGTTAAGAGTGTTACAAGAGCAAGAGTTTGAACGCGTTGGCGGCAGCACAACACTTAAAGTAAACATTAGGGTAATAGCGGCAACTAACCGTGATTTATGGCAAATGGTGCAAAAGGGCAGTTTTAGGATCGATTTATATTACCGGCTCAATGTATTTCCTATTACAGTGCCTGCGCTTAAAGACCGAAAAGAAGACATTCCATATTTATGCACAAATTTAATTACTCAGCTTAACAAGCGCCTTGGAAAACAATTAAGTGGTTTGAGCAAAAAGGCAATTAGCCAATTACAAGCATATGACTGGCCAGGTAATATTCGCGAGTTACAAAATGTACTTGAACGCGAAGCTATTTTATCTAAACACCAGGTACTTAAGTTAACTCAGCCGTTAACACTAAAAGATCAGCACCCAATCAATCCCGCCCTTACCCTCGATGAGGCACAAAAACAACATATTATAAGTGTACTTGAGCTATCGCACTGGCAAATATCGGGCGATAAAGGCGCTGCTGCTAAGCTGGGCTTGCCAGAGAGCACCCTAAGATCAAAAATGCGTAAGCTAGGAATCAATAAGGGTTCGTGATATATCGCGAATTTCGTTTTATTTCGCGAAGGTGTGTTTTTTTAAATTTTAATAGTTGTTTAATATCAATAAGTTAATTTAATTTTCAGGGTGGTCTGAAAGTTGCAAAAGCTTACTTAATACCGTCACTATTAAGTAAGTACTATGAAGTTTGATATTAAAGAAGAAGACATGATCATCAAGCCCTATAAAACAGAAGGGCCTATTTATATTCGCGAGCAAAAAGGTTTTTTTCAGCGAATACGCCGTAATCTAGGTTGGTTGCTTATGCTCACATTTGTAGCTATTCCTTGGTTGCAATATAAAGGTCAGCAAGCTGTTTTACTTGATGTAGCAACTCAAAAATTTACAATCTTTGGCTTAACCTTACTTCCTCAAGACTTTATGATTTTAGCCCTACTATTTATGGTGGGCGCCTTTGCGTTGTTTTTTGTAACTAACTGGTTGGGGCGAGTTTGGTGTGGTTATACTTGCCCGCAAACTATTTGGATGCTGATGTTTTCTTGGGTTGAGCAGCGTATAGAGGGCACTCGCAATCAACGTATCAAGCTAGATAAATCAAAATGGACATTGAGCACTTGGCGTAAAAAAATCACTAAGCACACTGCATGGATTGTAATATCGGTGCTAACTGCTACCTCATTTATGGCTTATTTTATACCCGCTAAAAGTTTATACATGGAAATGTTCACTTTTGAGTGGTCAGGCATTACTAGCTTTTGGGTATTTTTATTTGCATTGTGTACTTACGGAAACGCCGGGTTTTTACGTGAAAAAATGTGCACAGTTGCTTGCCCGTATTCTCGTTTTCAATCGGTTATGTTCGATAAAGACACTTTAGTGGTTACTTACGATAGCGCACGAGGCGAAAACCGGGGGCCGCGTAAACGCAAAGCCGATCCTAAAACGCTTAATTTAGGTGATTGTGTAGACTGTAATTTATGTGTAGAGGTGTGCCCCGCAGGTATAGATATACGCAATGGTTTACAGTATGAGTGCATAAACTGTGGTTTATGTATTGATGCCTGCGACGACACAATGGATAAGTTTGGCTATCAAAAAGGATTAATTAAATACGCTAGCGAAAAGCAAATGGAAGGCAAAAAAACTAATCCATTTAGGTTAAAGCTAGTTGGCTATGGTGCGTTAACTGCTTTATTGATTATCTCAATGTTTGCATGGATGTTACAGCGCACGCCTATCGAGGCTTCAGTACTTCGCGACAGAAACGCGCTTTACAGAGTGAACTACGAAGGCTTGGTAGAAAACCCTTATACGCTAACGATTATTAATAAAACGCAGCAGCCTATGCATTACAGCATTGCTATTGAGGGATTGGCAGGTGCCACACTTACAAGCCCTGAGTCAACACTTGTACAACCGGGTGTAATGAAGAGCGTACCGGTTACCGTTACCGCTGACGGCTACGATATTGAGCGAAAAGTGACTAAACTTAAATTTATAGTAACAGCGCAAGAAGATGCCAGCATCACTATAACCAAAGACAGTCAGTTTTATAAAAACTGATATTAAAAAAATCTTATGTAATTAAAAAATGCCCAAGGATAATATCTCCTTGGGCATTTTTTATGTGCAGTTTTTACTATGCGTTTTCACGTATATATTTAAGTGCGTTTTTAATAACGGCCACTTGCGCCAATATACATTCTTCATCTGTGGCTGTTGGGCTATCTGGGTACACTTCAGTGGTTGTTACGTAGGGTGCATCTGTAAAGCCCATGCATAAACCTAAATCGCGTGCCGCGTAGTTAATAACGCCAAATTGCTCTTGGGGTACGCCAATAAGCTGATTATTTTCATCACTTGGCGCAATATGAGTAACCTTTGCTACACCTTCAATAATTACTTTTTGAAATTCAGGTTCAGGTTTATTGGTATCGGCCACTAAATAAAAACCATCAGGTATGTTCCAATTAGTGTTTGTGGTGCCTTCTCGTGCTGCAAGTGCAGGTCTAAATTCGCTGTTATCGCTGTTGGTTGTTTCATGAAGGTCAATATGCGCTATAAGCTCTAAATCAAGAGACTTAACATATGCCATAATAGCAGCCGATTCTGGCGCTGGGCTATTTTCATAAAATGAGCGGTTAGGGTCAATCGCCGCAGGGTTCCAGCGGTTAATTGTTTCGTATCCCCAAGGGCTAATACATGGGGCAACAATAATATTAAACTGCTCTGAATATTGCAGAGCCGATGTTTTAGCAAATCTAAGTGCGCCATGTACGCCACTGGTTTCGTAGCCGTGCACACCACCGGTGATTAAAATAGTCGGTTTGTTTTTATCTAACTGAGGTGTTTTTAGCACATATAAAGGGTAGGTACCCGCAGCGTAATTAAGCTCGCCGTATTGCTCAACAGTTAATGAATTTTTTAGCTCGTTAATTAAAGACACAACGTCATTTTGGTAGCTGCGTTTAATGCTTTGGCTTTTAAACCACTGGTCTTTATTGTTGTTATTCCATTTAGTGCCAGGTGTGCCAATAGGATAGGTGCTATGAGTCATAATTAACCTTTATATAGTACTAATGCGTTTGCTGTTTATAAAAAAGGCAGAGGCAACTAGTAAATTACTTAATAAAGGCATAGCTTAACGCTGAGTAAAATAGCGTGCAAATTAAAACGTTAAAGTCATGTTTTTAATAGCACGAGACTGCTGAGCTTTAATGTAGCTTTGATCTGTAAACTCATCAGCAATATTACCAAAGCGCTCTCGTATAACGCTAAGCGTTAAATTACACGACTTACTGTGGTCTATCTGTGTGTTTTTAAACATATCAAGGTTTTCAAGGGGGATTTCAAGGTGTGACGAGGAAAGCTCTAGGGTGCCTGATTGAATAAGCGAGTCGTTGCTTAACGTTATACAGCTACTAGTTAGCTCTACATAGCTTGTACTATTAGGATCTGTTCCATCAAGCTGTAAAGTTAACGTACTATCAATCTTAAATGGTTGTTCATTGCTTGGGGTTAAAATAATAAAGTTTAGTGGTAGCTCTACGTTTGAGCTGGCACTTATGCCATTACTACGCCCAAATATTATATCAAATAGTTGATTATCGTCAGTTGCGTTTATATAAGCTTGGTAGTCAACATCTAAAAAATCGGTATCTTTTTTAAGTGTTACAACGCTACTATTAACAACAGCTTGCAGCGTATCAGTGTCACTTAAAACAACGTTAGAGCCACTGATATCATTCACGTTTAGCTCGGCGTTAACGCGCGTTATACTTCCATCAGACACTAATTTAAATCCAGCCCAAATATCTTTTGTTTCTACTAGGTCTGATTCAGTTTCTGAATTACAGGCACATAAAGCTAAAATGAATGCTGCCGACATAACGCATTTTTTAAACATAATTAGCTCCTTTAATAGTATTTGCCTGTAAACGTAACAGTGGGTTAATTAACTGTAATGTAATTGTAAGTTTGCATTGTTACACATAGAACGCTCAGTATATGTTTAAATTTGTTAACGCTTGTAATGAAAAGTTTAAATAACAGATCTAAATATAAGCTTGGCGTTTAATTAACATACTAAAACCTATTTTATTACGCTAAATGTATTACAAAAGAGTATGTTACAATTAAATCAAAGCATGTTTTGATATTGAGTATTATGGCGCAGTATATTGCTACTCCAAGTTGGCTAGGCCGTTTTTTTACCCGGATTAAACACGTAAGCATTGAGCAAACAGAGCTTGTAGTGCACTTTAAAAATGCGCAAACACAGCGTTTTTTAATTAAAGACTTCTATAATTTTGCCGCACTAAATAACCACGTGTTTAGTGCTAAAATAATCCTAAGTGATGATCGCAACACATCCATTAGCTTTTTAAATAAAGCGCAAGCTCACGCCTTAAATTGCGCAATTAATAATCAGTTTTCGCAACTGCTTGAGCAAAAGGTTAACAACGCTAAAGCAGTATTAAAGCGTTATGCTTTAGATGAATTTTTACGTGATAGTTCCCTAAAAACACTTAAAAATAATGTATTTTTGCTAGGTAGCCATTACAACAAAAGTAAAAGTACATGGCTTGAGCATTTATCCCCCGCCAGTATTAAATTTTTAAATATACTTAGCAGCACGCCCGATAATGCTCAAGCAGTGGTATTACTGCGCCAAAAATATGAGCAAAAACAACTAACTCTTAAAAATGATTTTTTTAATAAAATAGAATCAAACCCACTCACTATAGAGCAGCGTTTAGCAGTAATACGCGATAATGATAAAAACTTAGTGTTAGCCGCTGCGGGTACAGGTAAAACATCTGTCATGGTGGCAAAAGCATTAAATTTAATAACCAGTGACATTGCAAAGCCTGAACAAATTTTAGTGTTAGCGTATAACAAAAGTGCTGCTAACGAGCTTAAAGAGCGCTTTATTAACCGCGCGGTACAGGCTAAATTACCATGCAAAACACCGACAATTTTAACGTTTCATGCTTTGGGTCTAAAGTTATTACAAAGTGCAAAAAAACCGGTTGAACTGTCAAAGTTTGCCACCGATCCAATATTATTAAATAGTTGGCTTACCCAGTGGGTAAGCAAAAAACTACAAGCAGACCCTAAATTTTTAAAAACATTTGTAGATTTGCTGCACGAGCCTATAGATATATTTAGCTTTAATAATAATGCAGAGTATGAGCGATACGTGCGCGACAATGAATATCGCAGCTTAGCGGGTCATAAAGTGAAAGGTTACCAAGAGCTGTTAATTTCAAATTGGTTGCATTTACACTCAGTACCGCATAGTTATGAATCGACTTATCAGCCTACTTATACTGAGCAGTTGCAAAGCAAATACCAACCAGATTTTTACATTCCTCAATACAATTTATATTTAGAGCATTTTGGAATAGATAGACGTGGTAATACGCGTGCCGACATAGATAAAAAACACTATAACGAGCAAATAGCGTTTAAACGTAAACTACATAAGCAAAACGGTACTACGTTGCTTGAAACCTTTCACTATAACTGGCTTGAGGGAAAGCTTGAACAAACCTTAGCTAAACAACTAAAACAACATAATGTTGAGCTTGTGCCTTTGAGTAGTGACGAAATATTTCATACTTTAAATAACTCTGGGCAATTACAACAAGGGGTTGATAAATACATAAAATGTTTGCAAGCCATTAGGGTAGAGCAATTATCTCACCAACAAATAGAGCAGCGAATAAAGCAAAGCGGTATTAAAAACTATAAGCAATATGCAGCCTTGTTGATGCAAATTCACGATGCGTATATAAATGAACTAAGCCTTCACAATAGTATTGATTTTGACGATATGATTATTCAAGCAACTAGGGCTGTAAAAAATGGGGATTTTAAAGTTCCATGGAGCCATATTTTAGTTGATGAGTTCCAGGATATATCAAGCGCGCGTATGGCGTTTTTAAACGCAATTATTAAACACGGCAATGGGATACGCTTTACTGCTGTGGGTGATGACTGGCAGGCTATTTATAGGTTCTCGGGTGGTAATTTGGCGCTAACCACACAATTTAACGAGCTTGTAGGTAGCCACTCACTAACTATGCTACAAAAAACATTTAGGTATAACAACAGCATAAGTGATGTGGCAGGGCGCTTTGTAATGCAAAATCCTGAGCAATATAAAAAACACATCATTACCCATACTCAGGTAACAGCACCACAAGTTATTTTACTCGACGATTTATACCAAGGAACTAAATCAATCGAGATAAAAGTACAGCAAACAATAAGTACCATTGAAAAAAATGATGCCTCGGCCAGTATTGCCATACTTAGCCGATACCGATACATGCTAAATGGTGTTCAACAGCATTTAAAAGGTAAAAAACGCACTAACCCACTTTATTTTTGGACATTACACAGCGCAAAGGGGCTTGAAGCCGATTACTGTATTATCATTGGTTTTGAGCAAGGTCAATTAGGGTTTCCAAGTGATAACCAAGACAATTTGCTGGTGGATACTTTACTACCAAAGCAAGATAGCTTTACCCATTCTCAAGAGCGCCGTTTACTTTATGTAGGTATTACGCGTGCAAAGCATAAAAGTTATTTAATTGCCGACCCTTACGCTTGCTCAGCGTTTATAAAAGAATTAATAAATGATGATTACCCCATACATTTAGCATCTGATCTTTTTAAAAAGTCGCAATTACAGCAAAGGCAATGCATAACGTGTAGTGATGGATTAATTAGACCTAAATCGGGCAAATACGGCGACTACTTTAGCTGCAATAATACTCAGCTGTGTAAAACAAAACTTAGGGTATGTAAAAGCTGTAGAAGTCCATCGGTTGATAAAGCCACATATTCGCAGTGTACAAACCAAGAGTGCCGAGCACGCCAACCTATTTGTGAAAAATGCGGACGCGAAATGCGTTTACGTCAGTCTAAGCATGGTGAGTTTTTAGGGTGTAGTGGATACGCATTAAAAGAGCACAACTGTAAAAACACCCGAAAAGTAAAAAACAACGTAATTTCTAATTAATCGAACATAATACAACTCATTTGTTTGATTTTAACAAATTTAAAATGTTTAATTAACTATCGAGCTTTTACTTTTTATTAATTATGCATTTTCTTAATAAGTACTTTTTGCTGTCCGATCACCACACCCATAATAATGAGGTGGCTCACTGGCGGGTTAGCGCACTTCGTATTATTTCCTCCTTAGTGATGTTGTTATGCTTTGGCGTAGCATGGCATACATTCGCTACGGCTGTAGAGCTTGATTTACTTTATATAGTAGTACTTACCTTTAGCTTTTTAACAATTTCTGCTGGCTTAGTCTTGGCCAGCAAGCGCTTTTACAAACAAAGTGCGCATGCTTTGCTAGCTGCTATTGTAATTGCCAGTATCTGTATGAACTTATTTTTAACTGACTTAGAGCTCGCTAAAGTGGGCTCTATGTATATGTATTCCTGCCCCATAATTGCACTTATGTTACTTGGTAACCGAACGGCCACATTTTACGCTGTACTAAATATAGTGCCGTTTTATATGATCATTAATAATATAGACCTATCAAACGTTACGGGTATAGCTCAGCAGCTCCCAAGCGCAAATCTATATATAACTGGGCTCATATTCTTATTTTTTAATATATGTATTCCACTGGCAGTGGCTAGAACTATCGTCGCTGCAAAGCGATTAAATAAATCGATGAGTGTGGCTAATTCACTATTAATAGATAAAAATGAGTTATACAAGACATTTTTTACAGAGTCAGATAAAGCTAAAATTATTGTAGATGAACATTTTAATATTACCGATGCCAACAAGTGCGCCAACAAATTATTTGCTGTCAATAAAAAGCAGATAAGTAAGGGCATTGATATAACGTCGTTAGTTCCTGAGCTAAACGTTAAAACAAATAATATGAGTCAGGTCATACAGCATAAAAGACGATTTTTAAGGGCTAATTATTTAGTAGCCATGAATAAAAATTATCGGGTTTATGAATTTTACGACTGCACTCAAGAGCAAATAATTAAGCAAAATTTAGCCAATATAGAGCAAGAAAACAAACGGCTAAAATACCGAAACCCACAAACAAAACTCCCTAATAAGCATTGGTTTGAGATGCAATGTGAGCGCTTAATTACTAAATATCAACGCGGTTTTTATATTGTTGTTGCACAAACAGCTAATAGTGAATATTTAAAATTAAAACTCGCACAGCAAGACTCTCAAGCACTTTTAATTAATGCATACAAACGCTTGAAAATAATGCCAGATGGGCCTTTTTTATGCGCACATATTGGCGCTGGTAAGCTTGCTTTTATAATTGGCACTCAATCACATGATGAGTTAAAAACTAAAATTTTGCCAACCATAAAGCATGCGCTCGATGAAACGTACAAACTTAATAATGCGCGCTGCCAGCAAAATTTTATGTTTGGTTATGCGCATTACCCACAGCATGGGCAAAATAGTGCAGAGGTACTTACTAATGCAAGTAGTGCACTTAAACACGCTACTAAAAGCGAACCTTTATGTGGTTATGATGAAAAGCTTTCACAGGCATTTTTAGAAAAGTATGAAATTTCAATGCTCCTCGACGAAGCACTTTTGCAAGGTGACTTGAGCGTACATTATCAGCCTAAAGTAACTGCAAGTGGTGAGTGTATTGGTTTAGAGGCACTAGCTCGGTGGGATAGCCCTATACTTGGAGTTGTATCGCCAAGCGTGTTTATTCCAATAGCGGAAGAGTACGCAATGGTTAGCCGGTTAACTGATTTGATAATTCAAAAAGTATGCTCACAAATAGCCGATTGGAGTCAAAAAGGGCTACCAACTGTACCAGTGGCAATTAATATTTCACTGCTTGATTTTAGCCAAGCTGACTTTATGTCTAAGCTAGTAAAATACTTAGCTGATTTTAATATTAAGCCTCATCAAATAGAGTTAGAGCTGACAGAAACATCATTAGAGGCAAATCAGGCGCACTCATTAGAACTTATACATACGCTGCAGTCGTGGGGTTTTATTATTTCAGTGGATGATTTTGGTGTTGGTTATTCTAATATAGCGCGTCTTGCTGAGTACCCAATAAACAAGTTAAAACTAGACCGTTCTTTAATTAGCCAAGTAACCACGTCTACAAGGCAAAAGAGCTTAGTAAAAGCGGTGCACGTTATGTGTGAAGAGCTTGATATTAAATGTGTTGCTGAGGGCGTAGAAACACCAGAGCAAGTAACCGTAATGGCGCAAATGGGGTGTAAAGAATTTCAGGGCTTTTACTTTGCTAAACCGATGCCTGCTAAAAGATTAGAGGCGCATATTAATCGCAAAGGGTTAGTGTTTAGCCATGTTAAATCCAAAGAGCTAAACACCGTTTAATAAAAGCTTTATTGAATAGTGTTTAGTATTCAACCTGAGCTGTGGATAATAAATCTATCTCTCGCAGCTATTTTAAGCGCTCACTGTGTTGAATTTACTTGCAATAGACTAGCTATTGACGCGTAAATTCGCCTTGTTTTCACTGAAAATTTCTGGCTAGAGAAAATAATCTTAAATATCATCATGATAAAATACGTTAGTAAATCCCTTAACCAGAGTTCAGGTTATTTAAATGCTTAGTTACAAAATTGCTGAGCATTTACAGTAACATCGCATTTTTGCGCTTTTTTAGCCTGCCAATGTTGTATATCTGATTGTGCGGTACAACCTACATCTTCAATTAAGGCTGAGTTTTTATCACACAAAAGCAATACTACATTATTTTTTTGAACATCAATAATAAGTGTATATGCCTTAAAAGGTGCAAGCTTGCTTAAATCGTTATTTATAGAGGCCATTAACAGAGCATCTGTTGACTCAAATTTTGTATCACTAAATTTTAATGTGCCATCAATTGCAGTGGTTATATCTTTTAATTGTGAGGCTAGGTCGCTCATTAGCTCTGGGCTTTTGTTTTGCGATGAAGTAGTACATCCCATTGCCAACATTAATAATGTGGCTAAAAGTAAGTCTTTCATATTATTAATTCCATGCAGTTAAGTTATTTTGCTCGTCGTAACCTGTGTCTAGATTCCAGTTTTTAATAGCCTTTAAATCGGCATCTAAAAATACAGCGTTAGCAATAATGCTTATGTAATGCTGAATATTTTTAACCGCAAAATCAAAAATAGCATCGTAATGCATAAGGTTTTTAGGCGTATTTAATTGCTCAATATAAGTTGGGTTTATTTCATCAGGACGGGGGTAAAATAAGCCCATATCGGCAGCAACGTGCCTTGCAAATGCAAACAAGCGGTAGCTTTCTTCTACATTATTAACCACAGTCTGAAAACCTTTATGCCAAGCATTAAAGTTTGGTGCATGCTCATTGTTATAATTAGGGTGAATGCTTGTTAGCGCATACTGCCATATATTTATAATATCTGGGTCAAAATCTCCCGAGGAGTTAGTACACGACCCCATATTATGTTTTATTCGATCGGCGTAGCCAATTTCACCTAAATTTAAGCGTTGCCAAATATAGGCATCTTGATTCATTTCGCAGGTTCTGTGCGCGGTTTTATTTTGCTCATACGGACCTACCTTTAACTCTACAACCGGGTGAATTGTAATATCGGCCGCAACATGGGTCATATAACCGCATAACCATGCAAAACACTTTTCAAATGCCTCGCCGTTTAAAGTTTTACAATACTCAACCATTACTTTTATCAAATCGCCGGTGCGCTCGTAATGCATTAAATCGGCCCATGCATTTTGCGAGGCTTGCGCTAGTGCTAAGTAAGGGTAGTCGGGCGCTACACAGCCAAGCTCAACATAGGCTTGGCGCTGAGTTAAAATTAACTTAGCTTTATTAGGGATATTCATGTTTATGAGGGAGTTAGTTTCAGTGGCAATATTCGCCGCCGTAATATGGGCAAAAGCACCTGGCATTGTCATATCCTTATGATTTTTTAGAACACTAAGATTAACACAACATACCTAAATGCATTAGAGTAAGGAGGAATTATTAACTAGGCCAGAGTAAAGGTTAACTAAGTTGCTCTATAAGTTGGCCATTTTGGTAAAGTTTAGCAAATTTTCGTTTGTGCTCTTCAAATAAATAGGCTCTAAGGTGTTCTTGCCCGTTATGAATATGCGTTATTTTTGCCGCTATACCTAATGTACTTTGCCTTACGGGCTCTACATCTATTGAAATACTCTCTTTATTGGGCAGCATAAACTCCATGTGCTCAACCTTGTTAAGTTGCTTTCCTTTTCTTAAGGGTTTTAAAAATATACCTGTACTTGATATTGACTCAATTTTAAAACCTTGGCTTTTAATATTTAGCTCACTCCAGCGCCAGCTACGTTGCGTGCCTTTTGTGTCTATAACTTCAGGGGCATTTAGAATTGGGTTTATTACCCCATCGCCATTAATTTTTAACTCTAGCGGAAACCATAATTGATAATGAGCAACCTCAGCAAGTAAGGTTAAGTTGGCGTTACTTAGTAAATGAGCAATGCTTGCAGGTACAGAGCTTTGCATAGTTAACACATGGGAGTTATGTGGGTGTGATTTTTCGCTTGGTTTAAATAACTCAGATAAAAAATTTAGCTCCTCATTAGAAAAGTCCATATTTCACCTTTGTTACAATAAAAAATCCACGGTATGTTAAACAATTCGCCTGGTCAATAAATGCACTGTTTAAACTTGTTTAGTCATTGTTTAATGGTTTGTTTTGGTGCTAAATAAATAACTGCAAAGCATGACCGAATCTGTGTAAATAGGTATTTAGCCAAGGTTAGCATACTGATAAACTGCACAAATATTATTGGCAACACTTTAGAGACTTTTATGCGCACTTTGTTTTTATTAAATATGCGAACGCGGCTTTTATTTACCATACTCCCTGCTTTTATATCATTAAACACAGCTGCCCAGGAGCAAAGCCAAACACTCATTTTAGCGGGCAGCACACTGAATGCCTGTAACAGCAGCAACGCTAAAAACTGCATAAATAGTCAGCAGATTAAAGGTAAACAACATAGCTGGTTTAAAGTAACGGACGCCAAAATAAAACAAATAAATTTAAATTGGCCAACTAATAATACAAACAATAAAAACGCTGCAGTACAGTCATTAGCTAAAGTGCTTAATAAAAGCACCAAGTCGCTCTCAAAAAGTGATTTATTATGGCAGTGGCGCGATATAAATAACGAAGGGCTAAATAGCTTATCAAAGCAAGAGTATAACTTTGTGATAGATATGCTAGAGGAATTTAAAGCTGACAAAGTACAAGTTAACACCGCACTAAATGCTCAAAATAGTACTAACAATATTTTGCAGTTTATATCGGGCAGCTTAAAAGTAAATAACCCCAATCCAAGCATGCTTGTTATTACAGCATCTAGCAAAGACCCATACAGTTCGGCTAGCCGTTCTACAGCTCTTTTTGATTCAACAAATATCAACACTCAGTGGTTAGCACTTACCCCTGCCTTAGCCAAAGCAATTACAACTAATAGCTGTAATAATTTACCCGCACTTAGGCAAAGCGAAATGGGGGTTTATAACCGAGAGGTGATTTACCCTGAGCAAACAAAAGCTGAAATGGCACTGTGTAAAGGTGGTGTACACGCATTAACTAGCCTTATAAAAAACAGTACAGGCGTTATGTTTAACGATGGCGATGTAAGCCTTACTCGTAAAGTATTATTCGATCAAAACAATAACCCATACCCGTGGACACAAGCACTACAATCTCGCCCTGTAATTGTAGGTGAAGGGGCTGGCAGCTTAGTACAAAGTGCAGCTAAAAGTAATTTAAATACTGCAATTGTTACAGGCGGCTCAAGCGTTGGGGCGCTACGAGGTGATAAAGCCACTAAGCAGCAACGGCTTACATATACAGCAGCTGGTGGCCTTGGTAGTTTTAATTATGGCCTGCTCGATAGCCAATTTAGCGAGCAAAACAGAACGCTTAGACTTGCAACATTGTTAAGCAAAACAAGCACAAAAACCAAAAGTGATGAGCAATTACAGCAAGGCTTTGGTATTGATGAAAATACCGCTTTGGTGGTAATTAAATCACCCGGGAATAATTTAATTACCGTATTAGGCAGTGGTGGAGTGGTGCACTTAACAGCAAATACCCAAGATAAAACGCAAGGCGCTAAAACGCTTTACAACTATTCTTATTGGCCAGCTGGTAGCGTAATAGATATTAAAAATAACAAATTTAGCTTAAGTGAGCGCACTGTAAATCAAGCACTGCCAAGTATAAAAATTCCTCCGCTGCCAGTGCAGCGTTTTGGCGATATTTTGTATGGCTCAAAATTACGCTCACTCACTCAGGCAATGTGTTTAAGCCAAGAGCAAAGTACTGTAGCCCAACAAGATGAGTTTTTAATTGGTTTTAGTATCACTGAAAATACAAGCTATCACCGCGTGAATGCAAAAGAATTTGGTTGTGCAATAAGTAATTTAAATTTAGCACTTAGCACGTTTTAAAAAATACAGGCGCTGCATTCTATGTAAAGGGTTTAAGTTTGCTTAAGTGCCCTATAAAATATGGTTATATTAAACTATATGCTTATCGCTTTAATAAGCACGACTAACAAAGAGCTTTTATGAATAACGAAAACGACATTATAGATAACTTAGCAGACTTTGAAGTTTTTTTACTCGCTGTAGAAAACGGCGGCTTAGGTTTAACAGGTGTTGCAGGCGTAGGAATGGCTACTAACAATAAAGACGGCAGCCACTTTGTTGCGGTATTTGACGACCGCCAGCAGCTATTACTAGCGCGTGGTATTACTACAGAAGTATTTGAAAATGGCAAAGACATAGTTCGAAATGGGGTAGGGCGTAAGCACTAAACTCGTTATTAATTTTAAAGCGCTTAAGGCGCTTTTTTTATGTATTGCTGGGCTTTATGAGATAGCTTTTAATTTAGTCATAACTTTATAAAGAGTAATTTAAGGTATGACGGCATTGAATATAAAAAATTGGAATGATTACTCTGAGGAACTAATGGTCGGTATGGAGAGATTCGAACTCTCGACCCCTGCCACCCCATGATGTGACGCTATATCTAGTTAAGTTATTGTAATTTAAGAACTAAAAGTTAAATTTACTGATTTTATGTACAGTTAATTTTGCAATTTTTATCATTTTTACAATTCAATAAAATCAAGCGGTTAGGGCGCTTGTTACAAATCGAGTTTTTACGTTATCAGTAAAATCCAATATAAACAACTCATTAGAAAATCTTAATCAAAACTCTTACTTTCCTAAGCCAACACTTATCGTTTCAAAATGAATCGATCTAATCTATACTGTATAAATGAACAGTGTCTTTTGAGTGCGTGTATGTTTGTTATTCCTATTTATATTGAGGCGGGTATTACAGGTTTTGAATCGCCGGCTGCTCAATATAAAGAGCTGGGTTTAACTCTAGATGAGTTACTTATAAAACACCCTGTTGCTACATTTATCGGGGTTGCATCAGGGGCCTCTATGCAGGGGTTAGGGATATTTGATGGTGATTTGTTAATTGTCGATCGTGCTGTTGATGTAAGTACAGGCGATGTAGTGGTGGCTACTTACAATGGCTGCTTTGTTTGCAAAATAATCCATAAAGAAAAGCGTTTACTAATGTCTGCATCAGATGAATATGCTCCTGTCTATATATCACCTGAAGATGGCTTTTGCTTAGAAGGTGTTGTTACTAGGAGTATTAGGCTACATAAGTACTGCGCAGAGTTAAAAAAATTTGATTGAATCTTTTGAGGTTGTATAGTTGAGATGTAGGTATGCACTTATTGGATATAGTGATCTTTATAAGGAAGATATATGAATAATCGATTTATCGTAGAAAATACAGGGCCAAACCAAGGTAATCTTGAACTGGCTTTTTATACGGCATTAGAGGTTTGTAAGGGAATGTCACTTACAAATATAATAATAGTCTTTCCTACGAAGCAAGGATTTAAGAATTCTATCGTAGCTAACCTTTTAGGCAAGCAAGCAACAAAGACAATTTTAGATGGTGGCACAGTTAATGCGATCGATGATATTAAGCTTTCCTTTCGAACACCCAAAAGTATTGCTAAATTTTCAAATAACGAAGTGATTTTTGCTATTTATACTTCAGAAAATGATATGAATTTAGTTGATTCAGCAAGGTCAGAAGCGATTGTATTTTTGCCTTGGAGGGAAGATGAAGGTAAAGATTGGTTAGCAATTTGGAATCCTAAAATTATTGGGCCTACAACTTGGGCTATTGATACAGATGCTCTTAGCTCTGAAGCTCAGGAAGTGATACTAAGGTTAGGCCGTAGTATAAATATGTCAACAGGTCTAACTCATCCATCTGATAAAGACTTAGCTAAAAGATTGTTTTCTTCTCTCAGAAATACAAACTCTTTAACTCCTGAGTTAGTAAAGAGGTTTGCTATTCAAAATGGTTGGGAACCATTACGAGCTCAGGAGTTAGCTGTTTTTTCTGAGAAATATTGCTAACTTAACTTTTAAATAAAAGCGGATTTTGTAACTATTCAATATCCGCTTTATTAACTTTCAAGATTGTTTGATGCGTTTCGTTTAAATACTGGCGCATTGCCCGTAAAATCTTACCTGTCCAGCCGTCTGATGTTACATCGCCGCTGAATCCTATGTCTTTAGAGCCTTCAGCTATAATCTTTACTTTAGTTGTATTTTCTTCTTCCTTAAAGTACACGCCAGCAATGACGTTCCAATCATGTGCGGTCATACCATGTTCACCAATAACAGCGCCTTTGGACTTATCAGCCATGCGTAAAGAGAATCCAGCACTACCTAATGCTACTTTAGCAGCATCGTAAATTTGGTCGCTTGTATAACCATGGAATGTTTCAACATGTTGATATTGTGACCAACCTGTTTTACCTTCTGGTGCATCAAAATCGACCATAGCTACATCATGGGGAACCATATTCACATTAGCGCATGCGTACAAAAATATAGGAAGGGTTAGGGTCGTTAGTTTACGCATTATGTGTCCTTTAAATGCCATTTTTAGTTTTTCTATCTTACCTAACTATTTTATAAGGTGTAAACATAACCCGCTAATTAATCGGGTTTTTATATACTGAAATACCTTTTACACTTCGTTTTATCTTTTCTAGGTTGTCTGATAACACCCACAGCATGCCTGCTAGGGTGTCTTTATCCATTGCTTCAAAGTGATCTTCAATACATAGGGCGTTAATTGCGGCTTCTGCTTGATAGATGTTTTTATCTAGTTCGTTTTTAAGTTGTAGCGCTTTGTTGTTTTGCATTTGGTATTTCCTGCTGTTTTCGTTGAGGAAAAGATACAAGTAATTTTGTGCGTTAAAAAGTGAAAAGATATACGTCCTATGGTATAAATTACGTCGTAAAGTTCGTGTTTTGTGTTGTATATTAAAAAGGACGTATTAAATGGAGCGAATTACTCCCGAAAACTTAAGAGAATTACGTAAAAAATTAGGTTTATCGAGTCAGCAAGCGGCAGATAGTGTTTATAAGAACCGGCGATTATGGCAAAGGTATGAAGCGCCGGTGACTGCTAGTAGCAGTTTGAACATACCGCCAGCAACACTTGAGTTGTTTTGTTTGAAGCATGGATTACCTTACCCACCTAACAAGCAAGGTAAATTAGGGAAACTTGTTAGTTTTTATGGTGGCCAAGGAGGAGCTGGGCATACATTGCTTACTATTGATATTAGCACCGCGCTAATGGCTGATGGCTATGAAGTGCTTGTTATATCTGATCGTAATGGCTGTGCGATGTTTGGTGAAATGTCTATTAAACATAACTACCCATTCCCCAGAACAATAGAAATTGAAAGCTCAAATAATTTGAATTCTACGAATGACTTGGTAAATATACCTTACTCTACTTCTCCTAATGGCTTAAAGCCGATAATAGATAACTATGATTTTGTATTTATCGATATTGGTTTTATGATGGCTGAAAAGTACTTTGATGTTTTAGAGCCTGATTTGATAATAGGGCCTGCGAAAATTAATGAAATTAAAGATCGCAACGTAAGAGCTTTTTATAACTTGAGAAATTTAGCTAAAAGCTTTTCAGAGAAAAAAAATGAAAAAACTAAACTCGCGTTATTGATGGTTGCAGTATCAACCCATTATGCATTCAGTCCTGGTTACTACGGTTTGTTTGATGAAAGTGCAGATGATTATGAAGAAGAGAGAGATATTTATTTTAAACAGCAAGAAGAAAACGAATTAGATCAAGAGGAGCTATTGAGATTATTTAATAGTTTATCGGGTAAGCCTAATATGTACTTGATGAATAGCTATACCTCAGATGCTTATGATAGCTATAGAGAAAGATATGCTAAAGGGTATAGTATATTTAACAAAGCGCCTGATTCGTTACCAGTTCATGAGCTACGAAGCGTTAAAAATGAAATATTAAGAATATTGGGTGTTCCAAGTAGATAATAGGTAGCATGGCTGGTAAATTAAAATATTTTAGGAAACTCTATGTTTAATAAGCAATTATGGGCTAACGTGTCCAAACTACATTTTCTAGAGAGCTATCCCGCTTTACCATGCCCATACTGTAAAAGTATGAATCTTAAATTAGATACTGAAAGCTTTACTTCTAGGAAATTATCTTGGCAAGCAAGAAGAGCTTATCAGGAACAGTTTAAAGACAATGAGTTAATGGATTTCGCAAATAAAGAAGATAATAGCTTCTTTAAGTTAGCAGCACTTGTTCTTACTGCCGCTGATGGGGCAATGTACCAACCTTCGCAATTTATTGCATTTTTCAAGTGTGGTATGTGTAATGAAAATGTGTCATCTACTGGCTTAGCTAAAATACCAAATAATGATACATCGGTTAGACAAATTAAAGTAGAAAGCTTCAACCCGCCTTTACCCTTGTTTCCATTGAGCGATACAACACCGACCTCTATAAATGAAGAGTTATTAAGTTCGTTTAATCACTTTTTTTCTGACACTTGTTCTTCGGGTAATCGGCTAAGAAGGGCGGTTGAAAAGCTATGCTTAGAGTTAGGTTATACACAAGAGAGAAATCTCTATCAAAACATTGAGGCTATGGCTGATGAATTTCCTTTAGAGGCGCGCTGGCTTCAATCACTTCGGCTTGTAGGGAATGAAGCGACGCATGCTGATAAAATAACTGAAGATGACTTATTAGACTCATACAAAGTGTTTGAAGTGGTACTCGATATATTCAGGCGAAAACACATAGAACCTGAAATTGAAAAGGTAGCACTTCAATTACAAGATAAGTTTAAAAAACCGCACAAACAATTAAGTCTAAAGCCTTAAGTGTGGGTATTAATTACAGGTATTTTAATTTTTATATTGAATGATCTTTGAAGCCCACTATAAATTTTCGGGCTTTTACGTTATTGCACTAATAGTTTTGCTTTTTTTGCTGTTAGTACTTTTGATCATTATGTCATCTATTAGCTCTTGCTTTAGGTGGCTGAGTGTCTTAAATTTAGACAAATCGTATTTCTAGTTGCAGGGACAGCATGGCTCGTAGAAAAAATAACTCTTCAGAATTTATAAATATGCTCTTCGAAATAACAGGCTATTTTTGGCAAGTTGGTGCATTTATTTCAATGCTTTTGTGGTTACTGACTGGCTATTTACTTAATTGGGGATATGGCCTGCACACCAAAGAACACACAACTGTAATTACTGCGCTATTTGAGAAGTTCTCTATCATTTATTATATTCCATTCCTTCTAGCTCTTTTTTTTGCTGTGGTGTTTTCATTTAAGTCTTATCAAACATTGAAAGCTCAAAATAGCTATTAAACAAATATAATGATCGTGATAAATTGGTCGAGATTCCTTTATTAATTTTACATATTTAAGTGAGCATGATGAAAAAATTCAGAGCATTATGGATAATGTTTGGTTTAGTGGCATTAATACAAGTTACTCTTGGACTGGTTATTTATTTTGAACTGCCTAATTGGGATGCTAGAAATTCCTTTGGTGGTATGTTTGGAGCTATAAACACTTTATTTACTGGGCTTGCATTTTGTGGTGTTATTTATACGATTGTCCTTCAAAGTAAAGAGTTAGAATTACAAAGGGAAGAACTAAAATTGTCCCGTGATGAATTATCAAACCAACGAGGGGAGTTACATAGAGCTGCAGAAGCCCAAGCCAAACAAGCTGAACTAATGTTTCAAACCGCAAAAATCAATGCAGCTAGTGCGCGTTTAGAAGTAGCGACTACTATGTATGTAAACAATAAAAATATACCTAAAAGCTATAACAAGAATGAAAGCCATGATTCACGAAACGCTCTAGCTGATGCTTATAATGATCTTATGCGCTTGTATAAGGCAAAAACGATTGATTAGCACTTTGTTGTTCTGATTAATAAAAATTAAAACCCGCTTAATTAGCGGGTTTTTTATGGGCTTAGTATTTGTGTATCATTCGGCTTAGTTTTTCGAACGATGTAACCATGTCTTCTATGGCCAGTGCGTTTGTATGTGTAGTTTCACCATCTTCTATGGTGAGTAATTGTCGGTGAATAATAATGATTCATTCCATCTAATAAATTATCATCCTAAGCAATAAAGTCTCATACTACTAGGTGGCAACTGTAGCAGTAAAGCTTTACCACGCTTTATTGTTTGTTCTGTGAAACTGGTAAATTGTTGCAATTTTACTCTATTTTGTTTCGTGAAAGTGGCAGTTTATTTGGCTTTTTACCACTTTTGTCTTGTTGAAGTGGTAAACATTTCAGATCTAGTATGAGACTTTATTATTTTGTTTTTAGTGAATGCTGGAATGAAATTTTAATCAGTATGATACTTTAATTATTATTAGCGGCTTTGGTTGATAAGTTAATAGGGGTTTTGGCTCTATTTAGTATGGTACTTTTTAACGCACCCACAGTAATATGCGCTGGTAGTCCAGTGGGTTGGGTGCTTTGGTTATGGCCAGTTGCTGCTGGGCGTCAAATGCGCGGATCACTTGCAGGTGAAACTTGGGGTTTATTTAGCTACATAACATAGGCGTAAACTGATTCGTTGCTTTTTATTAATAGCAGGAATTCCATCTTTTTCTAATTCAGTAATTAATTTGGGGTTGTTTAAAGTTAAAATGAGGAAGCTATCCTTAACCTTGCCCGCGGAAAAAACCGAAACCATTAGGTTTTACAATATCAGGATGTTTAGATTTATTTAATAAGCCCCATCCACCAAAACCATTTGCTATAGCTTTACCTTGAATAGAAATTCCTCGTTCTCTACCTTCTATGATTGTAAATAAAGCTCCATCATTAATAACAAAGCCATCAAAACCCGAGTCAAGAAAGCAACCCTTTAAAATTTCTACTCGATTATCTGATAAATTTAAATCTAATAAAAGTAAGCCTTTCCCAGCTCTTATTTTTATATTTGAACCTACCCACTCATAATCCCATGATTGCGTTGAGACTTTGACCTCACCTTTTTCTACAAGTAATAATATATTACCTTCTATATCAGTTAGTTTAAAAGATACACATAACCAGCTATTCTCCGAATGAATAGTGAAGAAACTTTCACCATTAATCCAAAGCGCATGGTGCTCATTGTTTTCATCTGGGTATGAGCCTTCAACCATATTACTTCCGAATAAAGTTTTTAATTTACGAGTTTTCTCTAACTGAAAAGGTGAGGTTAGGTTATTATTCAAGTTAAAAGGTTTAGCTCTAGCTTCGATTATTCTGTCTTTAGATAATTTGTATGGCTTAGCCCTATGATGATTTGGACACAATAAAATCAAGTTTTCAACAGTATGCTCTTTGACTATAGAATATTCTTCAATATGGTCATATTCAAAGAAAGGCATTCCACAAATAGCACAACCAAATCCACATTCTTTCCTGACTCTTCTTTTAATATCTGCAGGAATGTATCTATTAACTGACATAAAAGTATCATTACTTAATTATTTTATATTTAAATTAGCAGTCTAAAGACATCTATTCAAATTTAAATATTCAAACTCACCGTCAAGTTAGGCACTTGCACCCATTCTACTTGCTTGCCGAATTCGGTGTAGACTTTGGTTGATTTACTGTCTGAGTGACCCATGCGGGTTTGTGGGTCCCAGCCTTGGGCTTTTATTAGGCGTGCTGATAGGCCGCGTATTTCGTGGTAGGTTGGGCGTTCTTCTGGTTTTAAGTTGCTATATAGGCCTAGTTGGTCGCGTACGTTTGAAAATTCGCGGCTGATATTTTTGCTTACTATTTGCGTGATGTGGTTTACCAATGCACTGGTTGGGTTTGAGTTCTTTTTAGGGAGCTTATGCACGACGTAGGGTGATACGGTGTTATCGCGGCTGTTGTCGATAATGGCTTTTATTGTGTCGTTTATGGGTATGATCACGTGCGACGCTTCACTTTTATAGGTTTTTTGGCGGTGTATGGCCAGTTCGCCGTAAATTTTGCCGTGTTGGTCTGTGAGTGGTTCTTTATACCAAATGCAACCACAGCGGCCTGGCTCTGCTTTTTTTAGTTTGTATTCTATGCGCGAGATTTCGAGTACTGCGTGGGTGGTTTGCATGGTTAAGTCCATGGCTGTTTTTAGCCAAAGTGGAGCGGCGGCCCGTATTTTTTCAAATGCGTTTACGTCTAGGGCTTTGCGCTTTTTGGCTTCTTTTGGTTTTTTAATTTTAAGCGCAGCTGGGTTGGTTAGCATGTGGCCTGTATCTTTGGCGTAGTCGAATACCAGTTCAAGAAAGCTTAATTTGCGGTTGTATACGTTGTTACTGGCGCTTTGATGAAAGTGGTTAATGTAGTCGGTTACGTCGCTTAGGGTTATTTCTTCGCCTGGCATAGTGAAGTATGACTTAACGCGTTCGGCGTCGTTTAACCACGTAGATACTACACTGGTGCCGGGCTTTTTATCGGCGGTCATGCGTTCAATTATTTTATCAACCAAGCTGCTAAAACTGGTTTTTGACGCGGTGTCGTTTATAAGGTCGTCTAGTAATGAGCCGCCTCGTTTTATGCGGTTGTACTCGTTTGCAATTATGATTGCTTCGGTACGGTTTTGGCTAATTATTTTGCGCTTGCCGTTTACCAGTTTGAGTTGATAGCCGGCGTTTTTATCAAAGTATAAAAACGGCGGCAGGTCTCGGTTTTTGTTAAGTCGTTTTCTTGGTGCCATGTTAGCTGTTCGCTGCTAGTTGCAATGCAATTTCTTTTGCTTTTGCATGCGTTCCTGGTTGTTGGTCTTCGTAAATATACACTTGTTGGCCTGGGCCTACCAATTCACCTAGTACATAACCTGTTGCTACCCAGTCGCGGAGCGATTGATAACTTGGTAGTGAGTCGCTGTGAAAGTGGTTTTTGGCCCAGCAGCGGGCTTTCATTAATTTAGGCTTTTTCATAAGTCACCTTGCTCTCGTTTGGCTGTGTTTTTTTCATTGTGTGTTTACGTTTATAAAATTGGCGTATGCGAACCCGTTGTTGGGCTATGCAATTGCGTTTATATCTGTGCATTGGTGGTTAACTTTAATTGTTTGTAAATATCGCTTACGTATTTAGCTTGGTGCTTGGCATCGTCTAGCGCGTTATGTGGGTTGCCTTTAAATTCGTTTGATTTTTTAGGGTCGATGCCTAGTACTCTGCGACAAATATCTACAACGGTGCGAACGTCGCGGTCGTTACTAAAATGCCATGTTTTGGTCATTTTTGTGGCGGTGTAGGCATTGGTTAAAATGGTGTTGTCGAACGTGGCGCCGTTGCCCCATACAATGCGGTTTTTGTAACCTTCGATTTGGTATAGCCAGTCGTTAAATTCGAGCAGGGCGTCTTTTAATAGCATGGTGTCTTTACTGTTAAAAATAGCGCGGGCTTCGTCGCTTTTTTTCATCCACCATTTTAGGGTTGCACCGTCTACTGTGCCGTAGTTCATGGCGTCTTCTAGGTCGATGACTTGGTAAAATTCTGCTCCAATGTTGCCTGTAAGCGGGTTGAAAAATACGGCGCCAATAGAGACGATAACCGCGTTTGAGTGCTGGCCTATGGTTTCAAGGTCGAGCATTACGTCGTTTAGTTCTGTGTTCATTGTTATTCCCAAGGGACTAAGCCCAGTTGTTTACGTTTGTCGTTCCACTTTTTAACTAGTTGGTAGGCTTCTTGTTGAAGCTTTTTGTTAGTTAGTAAGCGGCTGATCTCTTCTGGCTTTTTTGCTTTAAAGCTGACTAAGGTTTCGAGCGTTGCTTGCTCAAAGCTATTCATTAGTCGCTGCTGTTTGCTAATGCTTTTATGTCTTTTACGTCGGTTTGCCAGCCATTTGCTTTTGCTCGGCGAAGCCATCTACCGCAGTGCTCAAGTGTTTCTTTTTTAGGGCGTAAACCACCTTTGGGTGCTTCTACTAGTTCGGCTTCGTCGTCTTTGTTAAGCAGTATTAAACCGCCACGGCCGCTCTGATTTAAGTAGAGCAGGGGCGTTTGTTGTTCGTCGTGCCCTTCAACCATGCCACCTAGGTGGTAGGGGTAGGTTTGAATTATGTCGTTGTCGTTTCTGTAAATTTGGTTTATTGCAGCTACATCTAGGCGGTTTTCAAGTTCAAGTATTTGCTCTTTTAACTGCGTATTTTTCTTGCATTCGTCTTGGTATTTACGCTTTTGCTGCTCTGCGGCTAGGCGTTGGCTTTCTAGGCGCTCTTTGTAGCTTTTAACTTTTTCGCGCAGCTTTTTAGGTGTGCCGGCTATTTCTTTAAATGCAGCAAGGGTAATGTTTGCATCTTGATTTTTGGTTAATGCCTGGTCGCGTTCACGGTTCGCTTGCGCCAGCTTTATTTGGGCGTTCTCAAGGTTTTTAAGCAATACCGCCGCGCCTTGTTCGTAGTCTTTTACCAAGGAGGTTAGCTTGTCGTTTTGCTCTTGCAGCTGGTCTGCTTCGGTAACCATTTGGTCAAACTCGGCTACTTCTTGGTTATAAGCCGTTACTAAGGTGTTGATTGCATCGACTACTGATAAAGGTTGGTTGGTCATGTTCATATCCTGGTGTTGTAGTAACTTCAATTCAGCCCACTCGTTGAGTGAGCTGTCAGAAATTACTGGTTAAACCCATTGGTCTAGGTTTTGTTCAATAATTAGTAATGCAATGAATACTGTTATAAAGAGTATTGCAATTAGGTTTTTCTTGAATGATTTCATGCGGCCATTGCTGTTTTTAATGTGCGGGTGTTTTCTATTAGGCTTAAAAAGGCTTTGGTAACGCATAGGTCGCGTTTGGCGCTGGCATTAAGTGCAATTGACCCTATTAGTTTTTCTTTATGAGTGTTGACCAGAACTATTACACAGAACTTGGTACCCGATTCGTAAAGGCGAAGTTCCTCACCCTGCATATGCTGGTTCATAAAGTGAATACGTTGTTTTAGTTGGTTTATTACCAATGCTGTGAATACGTTTAGCATGATTGTTCGTCCTTTTTTCCTGTTGTGTTGTTGGTTGGTTGCTTACGGCAACCACTCGGCTGGGCTAGTTGGGCAAGTGCGCGCCAGCAGGTTGTGAAACTATTGCCCTGAGTTAGGCCGCGTGTGGCGGTGGCTCAGGGTATGGGTTGTTGGCCGCTTTAATATTTGGAATTACCAGTTCAAAGGGGCTTGCCTTTTGTGCTTGCTTTAGCGTGTGAAGTAACGGGGCCGTGGCGGCGTTATTTCTGGCTGTTGGGAATAAAAATACTTTGGTCATCGCTATTCTCCTTGTGCCGTTAGGCTGCTAGTAAGTCGTTTTGTAGTTCACGCATGCGGCGTAAACGGGTGGTGCGAACTGTTCGGGCTACCCGAATAGTTCTAAAGCTGCGCTCTAGGTCGTTATTTGCTGCGCTAATTAGGCAAAGCAGTATGCATACGGTGTAACGCAATACGCCTTGCTTGATTGCTTGATGTACCGTTTGGCGCATAGAATGGGTATTAAATTTAAAGCTGAGCTCGTTACATGCTTGGCGAACCGTGCACAGTTTTACGCCTAACTCGTCAGCTATACATTTTTGCGGTAGGCCTTTAGCGACCAATAGCAAGGTACGCGCCTGTTGAGTTGGTAAGCGTGAATAGGGCTTGGCGTTAACGTGCATGTCGTCAAGTTGGTATCCGGTTTCTGTGCGTTGTGTGTTCATAGTACGGTCTTACAATTTAAGTTGTTATTTAGAATACAACTTAAATTGTTTGAGTCAACATTAAATTACAATTTAAATTGTAATTTAAATTGTAATTTTGTTCGTGAATACTTTTTGATAGGCATAAAAAAACCGCCGAAAAAGGCGGTTTAAAAGAGAAATTTTTTATAGCTATAAAAAAACTGGACTTGTAGTCCAGTTCTTTAAATTACTAAAGTAATAGATTTTTTATTATGATTATTCTTTAACAACATGTTCTTTAACAACATGTTCTTTAACTACGTGAGCCATAACGACCCCCTTGTGTTGTGGTGAATGAATCTTCATGAGTAGATTATAACATATTTTTTCTATTGTCATGTACTATATTAATGATAAAACCTTAAGCCTTCCTTAACTAAATATCATTTGGTTTTTGGGTTAGTTCCACCCTTACTATCGTCATTAATTTTAATCGTAGTGTCTACCTCGACAGTTACATTATCTGGAACAGGAGGATTTTCGACAATAGTTTCTGTTCCTGCGGGATCATTTTTATCAGTATCTGTTTTAGCACTAGCACACTTATGTGCTTTTTTTAATTCATCAGTATTAGTTATTTTAATACTTATTTCATCCTTATCTGGAACTAAATCTTTGAAAGGTTTTGATTTCCAGTCTTCCCCAGGCTTTAAACTAAAGGTTACATCATCATTAGTGTTGGATTTTACAACAAACTCAAGAGTGCATTGTGTTTCATTTTTTAAGAAGATTATGTACTCTTTTGTGAAAAAACTAGGAGTTGTTCTTCCTTCGTTTTTCATATCCATCCAAAACCAATAGTTCGTTGTTAGCCTACCTTGCTTACCTGCTTTTAGGTTTATATAGTATTCATCAGAATAGGACTTGCCGGTAAATTTCTTATAAGGAATCTCACTTGTTTTAGAGGGATCGTTACCCACAAATGTAACATGATGTAACTCACCCCAATGGCTACCCTTAAATTTCTCAATCACAGAAGCATCTGGGGCAACGCCTAAAGAACCTATTTTTTCAGTAACGTTATAATTATGGTGAATATTTCTATATATAGAGTTTGTATTTGTTAGTATTTTTAAGAATTCTTCGTCACATTCTTGGTAGACGATAGTTTTCTCCGTTTGAATAATTTCACAAGAAAGTATATTCATTTTGTGGGTTATGTAATCCTTTTGAATCTCGTCATCTTTAATTAAAGGGAACATATGGAGGATTTTTTCTATGAAATTATAGTCAAGAGGATCCTTAACTTTTATGTACTTAATTACAAATGCTGTCGTTAATGTAATTAGTAAATAAAAAATTAGATCCTGAAATGCAGATGCATAGAAAGAGGCAATGAACCCATCAGGGAGAGTCAATGTTTTGCTATCGTTATAGAAGTCCTCATGAGAGATCGCAATTAAGACAATTACAGTAGTATAGAGTGCAATAACAGAAATAATGGCTGAAATAGGGTACTGTTTTACTTTTGTAACTATTGCGTCTTGTCCCCATAAACTTAAAAATAGAGTCACGACCAAAATAGATACGATAACGCCAAGTGCAATTGTTGAATAAAAAAATGTGAACGCAGTTATGATGCACCCAAATATACACAAAATAATATTTTTTATCATGAGATTACCTGTTAATTCCTTTTTCTATAACTGCCAATAACTACACCACAAATGGTGGCATCAGGGAGCATTTCTATTATTGGGTTAGGCCAGTTTGGGTTGAGTGCTTTTAAGTATTTTTGCGAGCCATCAATAATAAGTTGTTTAAATGTAGCTTCTGTATTGCCATTTTGCCTAATAACAACGCACGAACCGTTACGCGCTTCGACCTCTGGATCAACAAAGATTATTTCGCCATTGATAAAGTCGGGCGACATTGACTCGCCTTTTACTTCAAGTGAATAGGTTGATTGGCTGTGCTTTTCAGGGCAGGGGTAAAACGTTTCTACATCGTTCAAATGAATGTCAGCCCAATGACCTGCTTGCACCCAGCTGATCAAGGGGACGTTAGGACTAAATTTTTTCATTTCTATAGTGTTATTTTCATTTACACCCATACTACCACTGCCAGATTCTAACCAATCTGGTGATACATTTAGGAACCTTGCTATGGCGACAAGGTTTCTCGGCTTTAAGGTCTTACCTGAACATATGGCATGAATGGACTGCTGACTAGCACCTATAGCGCTAGCGACTTTTTCCTGAGTTATGTCTTTCATCTCTAAAACATAACTTAAACGCTTAGCTAATGTATTCATAATTATTAATTTATATGGTTTTTTTCATTTTACAAGAAAATTTGTAACATAGAAAACAACTTAAGTTGTTGTAAATTACAATTTAAGTTGTATGATGTGAGGGGTCAATCACAAAGTAGGTATCAAAATGACTACTCAACCAGCATTACAAAAAGCAATTGCTACTTTAGGTGGCCAAGTAAAACTTGCCGATGCAATTCAAACTTCTCAACAAAACGTATCTAACTGGCTAAGAACCGGCAAAGTTGCGCCTGATAAAGTAATTATTATTGAAAAAGTCACGGGCGTGTCTAGGCATGAGCTGCGGCCTGATATTTATCCGCCTGAGGAAAGCAAGCAAGCTGCTTAGGTTGGTAGTTTTCATGTGGGTTACTCCTGTGTTGTTGTGTGGTTAATTTTAGTGCAATAACACAATGTGGGGTAAACCTGCGGAATATATGTTTTTTTATACAGGTGATTTATGGATAACAAAAAAAGCGAATGTATTGGTTTAGCAACATTTGAGGTATGTGGGGAAACCATTCAATTTGGTTTAACTAAAGATGATTTTGATATGTTTAGGCTGAGAAAAAAAAAGCTCCAAGACAGTATTAAATCAATGACAGATAGTCTGAAGCATTTTAGTGAAGAGAGAGTGAAGCTAGAAAGTCAGTTTGCTGTTATTCATCAGCCTGAAGCCAATTCTCCGGTAAAAGATTAAGGGCTGGGCCGATGCACTTTAGCTTGGCTATATCATATTGGCGAACGTTATATTTGAAGAAGTATTCGTTACCTTCCTTAGTAGCAATATATTGTTCAAACCAACTTGGTACTTGTTTTACTTTAAATTGTGTAACGGTTAATCCTTTCTCTGTAATTGTGTATGAGTCTTTATAACCAGTTGAACGGCGGATATACCCCTCGTCATTTAGCCAATTTAAAGTTGGATTAAATGATTTATCCATATCTTTGATAAGGTGGTTTATTCCGTGTTCATCAAAAAAAGCTAGGATTTTATCTTTGCTTAAAGATACTTCAAATGGAAAGTTTTTAGCTGTGTGGTGGAGAACAAGTGAACTAACTAAAACAAATTGGTTTTGTGCGTCGAGTTCTAAAGACATTTTTTGCTTCCTTATTTTGGTTTGTTGGTTTGGTTACTGAACATACTAATTTAAGGAAGCGCTTTAATACAACACAGGAATAATAACAATGCAGCAAACGACTTTGCAGGATTTACAGGATGCATTGCAGTACCTTGACCCTAATTGCTCACGTGATGAGTGGGTTAAGGTGTGCATGGGTATTAAAAATGAGTTTGGTGATACAGGCTTTGATGCGTTTGATAGTTGGAGCGCAGGTAGCGAGCAATATAAACCGAGCGATATTAAAAGTACCTGGCGTAGCATTAAGGTTGGTGGCGGTACTACTATTAAAACTGTTTTTAAAATGGCTATAGATAATGGGTTTACTGTTAAGCGTGAACCGATATCCCCAGAAGAACAAGCCAGGCTAAATAAAGAATTTGCACAACGTGCTAAAAAGCGCGAAGCGCAAGAAGCAGAAGATGAAGCCGCGCGCCAGCGTTGGCATGGGGTGATTGCCGATTTTTCCAAAATACTTGTCGAACAATTTACTAAACCTGTTAACTCTAATAAATATTTGGCTGCCAAGAAGGTGGCCAGTTTTGGTTTAAGCAGCTTTAAAAGTGCTGTGATAGTTATATTTAGGCCTAATTTTACGGCTGAGGCTGTGACAGGTGGTAAAGAAATTAAACAATTTTTTGCTGATTTGCCTGATAAGGAAACCCGCGATTTTAGTTTTTTACATTTTAAGCGTGGTGATTTAGTGATGCCGTTAATTGATATTGAAAAGGTGCTTTGGAATATTCAGGTTATTAATGAGCAGGGAACTAAGTTGTTTTTAAAGCATGGCCGTAAGGCTGGGTTGTTTCATTTTATTGGTAAGGCGAGCAGCTGTAATATTTTAGCGGTTTGTGAGGGTTATGCCACTGGGGCGAGCATTCATATGGCAACTAAGTGGCCATGTGCAGTGGCGCTTGATGCGGGCAATTTGATGGCGGTGGCCACTGAGCTTAAACACAAGCTTGCTGATAAAACCTTTATATTTTGTGCTGATGACGATGCCAATACGAAGGGGAACCCGGGTGTAAGTATGGCTAATGATGCTGCAGCTGCGGTGGGTGGTTTGGTAGCAATACCTGACTTTGCTGCTGTTGTGGATAAGGCGGCATAATGGCTAAAAGTAGTTTAAACGATTGGAATGATTTACACGTTAATGCTGGCCTTGATGCGGTTAAAGCACAGTTACTGAGTGTGGTCGATAAGCCTAGTGCTAATGATGGTAATAAAGAAAATAACCCGCCGCCGCAAAACGCTGACGCGCGACAGCGTTCTCTGGGGGATAAGCAGTGGCAAGACTGTTTCCAAAGAACGAATTCGGGCATGCCTCAAGCTAGTATTAGTAATACAAAGTTGGTGCTTGAGAATGACCCTGCTTTTGATGGTGTGTTGGGTTATTGCGATTTTAGTTACCGCATTATTAAACGTAATAAGCCGCCTTTCTTAAAGGGTAAAGTAGGTGAGTGGACTGATACTGACACTGAGCGCTTACGTATTTACCTTTCTGAAACCTATGGTTTTACACCTAGGGCCAATGATGTGCTGGGTGCTATTTTGGTTCATTCAGAAGAGCATGCTTTTCATCCTGTTAAGGATTATTTAAATACCGTTAAGTGGGATGGTACGCCTCGCGTTGCTGTGTGGTTGCATAATTACTTGGGCGCAGAAGATACTGAATATGCCGCAATGGTTGGGACGTTCTTTTTGGTTTCGGCTGTTGCACGTGTTATGTGTCCGCCAGTTAAGGTGGATTCGGTTTTAATACTTGAAGGTAATCAGGGCTTAGGTAAGTCGACCATGTGTAATAATTTGTTTGGTGATTGGTTTACTGATACGCCTATGGCCCTTGGTGAAAAAGATACGTTTCAGCAAATGCAGGGGATGTGGGGTATAGAGCTGGCTGAGCTTGATTCGTTTAATAAGGCGGAAAACACGAAGGCTAAACAGTTTTTTGGTTCTAAGGTTGATAGGTACCGCCCGAGTTATGGCCGTATGGTGCAGGAGTTCCCGAGGCAGTGTGTGTTTGTGGGTACCACTAACCAAGATAGGTATTTAAAAGACTCTACGGGTAACCGGCGTTACTGGCCTGTGATGTGTACAAAGATATGCCAGGATGCAATTGCCCGTGATAGGGATCAGCTATGGGCTGAGGCGCTTCATTTGTTTAATGGTGGTATGCCGTGGTGGCCTACTGATGAATATAAGCATTTGTTTGAAGAACAGCAGGAAGATAGGTTTGATTCTGATGTGTGGGAGGGGCTTATTTACGATTGGCTGCTTAAGAATATGCGTGGTGATTATTCGTTGGCCGATATTATGACTGAGGTGCTTGGTATGGATCCTCATGCTATGCGTCCGCCTGAGCAAAAGCGTGTTGGCCAGATTATGCATAGGCTTGGTTTTATTAAGAAGAAAAAGCGTGTTGATGGTAAACGCCCTGCGTTTTATGTGCCGCCTGAGGGGTTTTGGAATGCTAAGTAAATTTTTTAGTATGACCATGACCAGTTGCGGTGACCGCTGTAAGGTGCGTGGTTGTTGGTGTGGTCATGGTGGTCATGGTGGTCACGGTGTTTTCGCGCACACATACGCGCGCGGGTGCGAGCGGACACGCGTATTTTGTACTTTCTATTTATATGTTTGTTCTTGTGTATGTAAAAACACTATGACCAGTATGACCAGTATGACCAATAGAGTAAATACAAGGGTTTCAGCGGTCACGGTAGGTGGTCACGGTAAAAATAAGGGTGACCAGTATAGTTTAATTTGTTATTTGGCTTTAATGGGGAATGATGATGCAGTTAGTTACGACTATTGATGATTTGCTTAATGAATGGGGTGTGTGGTCTCAGGCTGGTTTGGGGCTTACGCTGAGCTCTGCATCGAATGATGGTGTAGTGGCGTTAATTGATGATGATATGGGTTTGTTGATTGACCAAGCTGTGGCAATGCTGGGGTTGTATGCTCCAAAAACGAAAGTGGTGGTTATGATGAGTTACCGTTCTAAATTGAGCACTAAGGTGATCGCTAATAATTTAGACATTGGCGAAACTAAGGCTAAGAAACTTTTGCTTAGTGGCGCAGCTTGGCTTGAGGGCCATTTGCTGGCTAAGGGCGTAATAATTAAACAAGCAGCTTAATTTATTTTGGAGGTTTTATGTTTTCATCATTCAAAAATAATAGTTTTTCTAAGGCACAGCTAGAAACTGTAAATATTGATATAGATGGAGTGGTTAGTCTTAATTTAAAAAATGACTTAGTTAAGGCTAAAATCAAAGAGCAAGTTTTTAAACTAAAGAAATTAAACGATATTATGAATGGTATGAAATAAAAGTTGCAATCGGGCGCCCAATAACTATACTAACTCAGGTAAGCTTAGCAAAGCTGCATCATAAAGCCCGAGGTTAACACCTTGGGCTTTTTTGTGTCTGCTGATTTATCCTTACATCCTGTTGTTGTAACCCGCTTAGGTTTTGCCTTAGCGGGTTTTTTACGTTTGAGGCCTTAAATGAAGATTAATAAACTATTAGCCGCTGGTGTTACGGGCGTTCTTGCCTTAACGGGTGTAATGGTTGCTGAATTTGAGGGTGAAGTAAGAACAGGCTATGTGGACCCTGTTGGTGTGGTTACTGCTTGCTTTGGCCATACTCAAACAGCTGAGCTTGGTAAGACTTACACTGAAAAAGAATGTTTAAACCTGTTTGCTATGGACTTAGGTGATCATAATGAGCAGTTATTGAGAGCGGTGAATATTTCGCTTACTACCAGTGAGCATGCGGCATATATGTCGTTTCACTATAACGTGGGCGCTGGGAACTTCCGTAGTAGTACGCTGCTTAAATACTTAAATAACGGTGAGCGTGTTAAGGCATGTAATGAATTACAACGCTGGGTTTATGCTGATGGCCGTAAGTTACCAGGCTTGGTTAAGCGCCGAGAGTTGGAACGACAGCTATGTTTGAGTGAGTTAACTGATGCTTAGTTTAAATAAGATTGTTTTTGCAGGCTTAGCAACGATGCTGGGCATTACTGTTGTTAAGTATATGGCTGTTGAGTCTGACTTAACACAAGCACTTGATAATAATAAACAGATTAAAGCATCAGTTCAAAGTTATAAAAACCATGCAGAGCATTTAACTAATAGCTTGGCTGATGCTGATAAGCGAAATAAGCAGCTACTTAAAGAGCGTGATTTACTGGCTAAGCTGAGAGCTGATCACCAGCAACAACTTACTTCAATTAAAACTAAACTCCAATCTTCTACAGCGCAGCTTGATGCGTTAAGGCTTTCAACTAATGAAACAACTAAGACCTGGGCTAACGATTGTGTGCCTAGCACTGTTATCAGCATGTTCAAGTACGCAAGGGTTGGAGCCTGCAGTAAAGACAATAGTACAAACTAAATATGAGTTTGTGTTGATGCCTAATGAGTTTATCAAGCCATGTAGTGTTAGTTCTCATGTTGTTGGTGATAATGCATCACATAGCCAGTACACGGCTTATTTAGAGTCTGTTATTGATACGTGCAATGAACAATTATTAAGAGCAAGAAGTTGGAACAATGCGAATAGAGATTAGTGATATAGCTACGCAGAAAGTTGTAAGTGCTACAACGTATAGTGCTAGCTTAGCCACTGCTGCAGGAGGAGTGTTTAGCTTGAATGAGTGGGCAATATTACTAGGGATTGTATTTGCAGCTCTTACGTTCTTAGCTAATTACTGGTTTCAGTACAAACGTAACGAGCGTGAAGCAAAGAAATATGAAGATGATAAGGAGTTCCATAGGGCTCGCATGAAAGAGTTGCTTTTGGAAGACTCCAAGCATCAGCAGAAGCGTTTTGATGAACTTCTTGAGATTGATGCTAACTATAGAAAAGAGCGTATCAATAAGATTCTGGAACAGCGCAGTGGCAACTAAGCCTGGTACTTGGTGCACTAAGTGCAAAGCTGTGCACAGAGGTGAACCATGCCCTAAACGTTTACCGTTTGGCCGTAAGCGTAACGGGGACAAACAATCAGGTAGAGGTGGCCGTGTGTGGCAGCGAACAAGAGAGTTTATATTTCATCGTGATAACTTCTTGTGTCAGATATGCAAAGCTAAAGGTGTTCTCACCTCTGTTGAGTTGCATGGCGCTTACCATGGTATATGTGATCACATTGTGCCGCTGAGTCAAGGTGGTGACGATAAGATAGATAACCTTCAGACCATATGCCAAGCATGTGATAAAGAAAAAACAGCACTTGAGTCACGTCAAAGTCTTAACCCGGGGGTAGGCAAAGTTTAGCGCTATCCCACGTACACCGCCCCCTCAATTAGATTTTTATGCGGGGCAGAATTGAAATTGAAAAACCCATTTGAAGAGATTATTTGGTAATTATGGCAGGTAGATATCCATCAGTAGCAGAGGATAGAGCTAACAAGGTAGTTCCGTTCCCTAACTCTACTGAAAACAAGGAAATTAGTGATAAGGACGCGAAAAAGATCGCGACCCAATCGCGTCCGCGTGGAATGTCAAAGCCAGAACAGCAGATATGGAATAGTGATATACCTGAGTATGTAAAGATTAATCGCTTTAAGCCTCACTATATTCGGTTTTTTAAAGAGTACTGCATTGTAATTGCGCGCATGGAAGCGGCCCTTACATACTTAGATGAAAATAATTGGAAGTATACAACTGAAGGCCGCAATGGCATTCAACATAAAACGCGGCCAGAGGTTAGCCAGTACAATGATGATTGGCGCAAACTGAATAGCTTGATAAATCAGATTGGTGGTAGTCCTGCGACAGATCAGCGGTTTAATAATTTGCAGCCTGGTCTATTTGATGATGTGTACTGAGTTCATCTAAATGCAAAACCGTAGTAATTACCCAACGTTTCAACGTGATCACTTAGCTGATATCGAAAAGTATGCATCTGATGTTTTAAGCGGTAAGCGGCCATCTAACAAATATGAGATGGCCGCTGTAGAACGTGAAAGCCACGACCTAGCAAGGGCAGGCAGTAAGGACTTTCCATATTACTTTGACCCTGAAGCAGCCCTTAAAGTTATTTGGTTTTTAGAAACCTTTAGCCATGTAAAAGGCAAATGGGCCAGAGCAAAAGGGCATGAAGGCTTGCTTAATTTGAGCGGCTGGCAAAAGTGGATAACAGCACAAGTTTACGGCTGGAAACATATAGAAACTCATCGCCGGCGTTTTCGTACAGCATTCACGTTAGTACCACGTAAAAACGGCAAATCTACTTGGGTTGCTCCCATTGGTTTATACATGCTAGCGAATGATGATGAACCAGGCGCTGAAGTTTACTGCGGTGCGACTACACAAAAACAAGCAAACGAAGTGTTTAATCCAGCTAAAAAGATGGCGTTAAAACAGCCTATATTTAGGCGCCGTTTTAATATTGAATTGTTTGCTCAGCAGATAGAAAAAACAACGGACGGCGGCAAGTTTGAACGCTTAATTGGTAATCCTGGTGATGGTGGTTCGCCAAGTTGTTATTTATGTGATGAGTACCACGAACATGATGATGACGACCAACGCGATACGATGATCACCGGCATGGGTGCCCGAGAGCAGCCACTTGAATGGATCATATCAACAGCGGGTTCTAATTGGTTTGGGCCATGTGGGCAATTCCAAAAAGAGTGCCAAGAGATTCTTGAAGGAACCCGCACCGACGAAACTGTTTTCGCAATGATTTACACCATAGATAAAGATGACGACTGGCAAAGCGAAGAAGCACTACGCAAGGCTAATCCTAATTTTGGTGTATCTGTAGAGGTTGAGTTTCTTTTAAACCAGCTTACAAAAGCAAGGCAGTCAGCGCGTAAGCAAAACGCATTTAAAACTAAGCACCTTAATTTATGGGTAGGTGCTCGCGAGTCCTGGCTTAACCTTGAAGATTGGTTATCAGCTGCTGATACCGAGCTTACAATGGAGCAATTTACTGGCGAAGAATGCACAAAAGGCGTCGACCTTTCAGAGTCGGACGACTTAACAGCCGATGTAACGTGTTTTACACGCGAGATAAACGGCAAATTACATTACTACTTCTTTGCGAAAACCTATGTAACAGAGGCTAAAGCAAACGAAATAGACATTTATCGTGACTGGGTAGACCAAGGCCACTTAATTGAATGCGAAGGTACCAGCATAGATTACGACGAAGTAGAGCGCGCTATCGAAACTGATAACGAAAACTACCAAGTAACTGGCTTATTTTACGACCCAGCAGGTGCAGCACCTATAGCACAGCGCGTACAAAACAGCACAGGCATAGAGCCAATTAAGGTATCACAAAATTACACCAATTTTTCACCGGCAATGCGTGAGTTTGAAAACTTACTCAGGCAAGGCCGCATACACCATAACGGTGATCCAGTTCTTACTTGGTGCCTAGGCAACGTAATAGCCAAAGAAACCATGGACGGTAAATACATTCGCCCAGTAAAAGAACATAAAGACAACAAAATAGATACCGCCGTCGCTAAGTTGCTGGCCTTCATTGGCTCATGGCAGCCAGAAGAAGATGATGGTTCTAATCAAGAATTTTTGGAATTCTAATGTTTAATATCCCGTTTTTAAGTCGTTTCAGCAGTAAAACCGCGCCAGCAGTTAACAACTCTGCTGATCAAAAAGATATTACAGTGCAGGATATAAATAGTTTATCTGACCTGTTTGGCGTCATGCCATCATTGGCAGGCCCAGCTGTAACGCCTAAAACATCAATGAAAGTGTCAATCGTGTTTGCATGTGTGCGTCTAATTGCCGGTGCAATTGCACAGATGCCTGTACATATCTATGAGCGTGGTGATAATGGCGATAAAAATCGCATTGCTAACCATAACTTAGCTAACCTTTTTAACTTACAACCTACACCAGTATGGAGCGCTGCAGCGTTTTGGGAGTTCATAGTTTCAAGTATGTTATTACATGGTGATGGTTATGCGGTGTTATTACGTGATCGAAATGGTGATATCGAAGAGATTTTACCAATCAGTCCAGTAGGTATGAACGTTGTTAATAACAACGGTCGGCTAAATTACTTTTTTACGCTTGGTGATACCCCGCGAGGGTTTGACCAAGACGACATATTACACTTTCCGGGCTTCGGTTTTAACGGCCTTAAATCTATGTCGGTAATTCAGTGGGGCGCTTTCAACAGCATTGGCCTTGAGCTTGCCATGGAGCAACACAGCGGCGAGTTCTTTAAATCGGGTTCAACTCAGCGTGTGGCCGTTGTTAAGCAAGGCAAGTGGGACGAAACACAAAAAGAATCATTCAGAAATGCATGGGTTAAAGCATACGGTGGTATTGAAAACTCAAAATTTCCACTCGTGCTTGATAACAGCACAGATGTAAAACAACTTAGCGTATCAGCTAAAGACTCACAGCTGCTTGAATCACGCGAATTTCAAATCACCGACATAGCCCGCGCATTTGGTTTACCGAGCTTTATGGTAAACCAAGAGCAAAAATCAACATCGTGGGGCTCAGGTATTGGTGAAATTGGCTTATCGTTCTTACGTTTTACACTTGGGCCACACTTAAACCGCTTTGAACAAGAGATAAATCGCAAACTGTTTTTAAACAAATCCATGTTCGCCGAGTTCATAGCTGCAAATTTAATGCGCCTAACGCTTAAAGACAGAAACGAAGCATACCGCCAATCTATCGGTGGCTCACAAGGTCCCGGCTGGATGAGCATAGACGAAGTTCGTAAGCTCGAAAACCTACCCGAGCTGGGTGGTAAATACGCTTTGCCATACGACCCAATTGCAAATAATCAACCAATGGAAAACGAATCATGAATAACAGCCGCAAATTAATGCAGTTAGTTAAAAATAACTGCCAAAACCGTGACCAAGTTGGTTATCAAGTAAAGCAACAATCACCACTGGCCAACGCAGGCGAAAGCCGCCCAGCATTTTTGATTTACGATGTAATTGATCCATGGTGGGGCGTATCAGCAGAAATGATAAAGCGCGACTTGCTTAGCATTACTGATGCAACCGACATCGATGTTTATATTAACAGCCCAGGTGGTGACGTATTTGAAGCAACCGCTATTTACTCAAGCTTAAAAGCGCACTCTGCAAAAATCCATGTTCATATTGATGGTATAGCAGCCAGTGCAGCAACACGTATTGCATTAGCAGGTGACACTATTGAAATAGCTGATTCGGGCTTTTATATGATTCACTACGCCTGGACACTTGCCCTTGGTAATGCACAAGAGATACGCGACACCGCCGATATGCTTGATAAAGTCGACAACACCATTGTAAACGACTACGAAAAACGCACTGAAGCAGGCGAAGAACAAGTGCGCACCTGGATGATGAACGAAACATGGTTTACTGCGCAAGAGGCATTAGATCATGGCTTTGTAGATAGCATTATGCAAGATGGTACAAACGATAAATCCACCAATAAAGCGTGGGATTTAACGTCATATCAAAATGCACCTAAACCCCAACAACCACAAGATAAATTTGTGCAGCGTGAACGGCTAGAGCGATTTGCCAACATGCTGCTAACTACTGGCTAGCTCCGCTGGCACCACTACTAAAGCACCTACGGGTGCTTTTTTTGTACTTAAAATTGAGGAAATATAATTATGTCTATCCAACAAAAGCGTGAGCAGCGAAAAGGTTTAGCTGTAACCCTAAACCAATTAGTAACGGATCACCCAAAAGACCAGGCTTGGGGCGAAGACAAGCAAAAGCAGTACGATGACCTAGTTAATAAAATAGATGCAATTGATGGCGACTTAGACCGCCAACAAAAAGTGCTCGACTTACAAGCTAAGTCAAAGCAAACCATTCAAGACCGTGCCGATAATAACGGTATTTCTACTGATGAAGCTGAGCATCAACTTCATCAAGAAAAAGCTGCTTATGCATCTTGGTTACGCGGTGGTATGTCGGCACTGAATGAAAACGAACGAGCAGCAGTACAAGCACGTATCGACAGCCCTAAAAATACAATGAGTACAGGGCAAGGTTCAGAAGGTGGCTATTTAACGGCTGATGAAATTGCACCAGGCATTTCACAAGCGCTTAAAGCGTATGGCGGCATGCGAGAGCTGGCAACAGTAGTGCCAACTGCAACCGGCTCTACAATTCCATGGCCTACAGCTAACGCAACGGCTGAGCAAGGCGAATGGTTAGCAGAAAATGGCACAGCAGATGATGAAGATACTTCATTTGGTGTTCGTAACATTGATACGCACATGATCAGCTCTAAAGTGATTGCGGTACCGTTCCAATTATTGCAAGACACTCAGTTTGACCTTGAAGGTTACATTAATAGTCAAATTGGTATGCGCATTGGCCGCACCTCGGAAGATGCGTTTATTAATGGTACAGGTACTTCAATGCCACACGGTATTTTAGCCGATACCACAGCGGGTAAAGTAGGGGCTTCAGGCCAAATTGCAACCGTTACATTTGATGACTTGGTTGATTTACAACACAGCGTAGACCCTGCGTATCGCCGCAGCATGCAATGCGGTTACATGATGAACGACGCTACAATCAAAGTCGTTAAAAAACTTAAAGACCTACAAAACCGCCCACTTTGGTTACCAGGTATGGAAGCCTCAGAGCCTAATACCATTTTAGGTAAACCGTATGCAACTAACCAGCACATTCCAACTATGGCGGCTAACGCTAAGTCGGTTTTATTTGGTGATTTCTCTAAATACATTGTGCGTGATGTATCGCAAATGTTGTTCTTCCGATTCACAGATAGCGCATATAGCCGTAAGGGCCAAGTTGGTTTCTTAGCGTTTATGCGCACTGGTGGCCGCTGCATCGATGTAGGTGGTGCTGTTAAGTACTACCAAAATGCAGCCGCTTAATTGATGCTCCAATTGCCCCTGTAAAGGGGTTTTTTTTATTTAAGGAATTTGACCATGGCAGCTAAAAAGCTAATTACTGCTCGTGTACTGGTTACATGTGTAATTGCAGATCAATCTTTTGAGCCAAACGCACTTGTAAAAGGCGATGCTGAGTTACTTGAGCCACTTATTAAAGTAGGCGAATTATCAAGTGACAAAGCAGCGGTTGACTACTGCAGCAAAGAGCTAGATGTAAAAGTTGTTGACCTTAATGCGACTGATGAAGACGCAGAAAGTGAAACCGACGAAAACACTGACGGCAAAGAGTAACAACAATGAAAATGCTCCGAAAGTTAATACAGGCGCCAAGTATTGAGCCATTCACTGTAGAAGAACTGGCAGCACATACCCATGCTGATGATGATCATCATGATTATTTGCAAAGTTTGGTACCTAGAGCGCGCAAACGTTTTGAACAACGTAGTGGCCGGTTATTAGTAGAGCAAACATGGCAGTTTGCACTACCCAAGTTCTGCAAAGAAATACACCTGCCTTACGCGCCGCTTCGGAGCATCACATCAATTAAATATATTAATAACTTGGGGCAGCTCGTTACTATTGACCCAAGTGAATACCGTGTAATTGAACATGGATTAACGGCCACAATTACTCCTAAACTAGGTGGGCAATGGCCAGCTGTAGGCTTTAAAGTGTCTGATGCAGTGCAAATTGAATGCGTATTTGGACATGGTACCCTCACAAATGAGGGTACCATCATTGATAATGAAACACTTATAGACCAGGACAAATACGACCTAGCAAAACAAGCCATATTAGTACTTATTGGTGATTGGTTTCGTAACCGCGAAGACACTGCGCCCGTCAAACTTTACGACATGCCAAATGCATTTAAAGCCATTGCTGATGAACTGGCGGTTGAACTGCTATGAAGTCACTCCCAGCGGCTAACTACAACTGCAAAGCCAGCTTTGGTAAAGGCACAAAATCAAATGATGGTTATAACACTAACAGCCATCAACATGAGTTTTATAAATGGGTAAACATACAAACAGGTGCAGCAAAAGAGTTTGAGCAAAGCGGCCAATTAATGGGCGAAATAACTCACACAATCTCGTGCCGTTACAGCAATAAAATAACCCCAACACAGCAAATTGTTTATAAGCAACGAGTGTTTGAAATCATTGGTACACCCGTTAATCAAGACTTTGCAAACGTATTAACTATTATCGCGGTTAAGGAGATAACACATGCTTGATACAGGTATTGATATTTCTGGCCTTAAAGAAATGGAAAAAGCACTGCTCGATATAGCCAAAGAAGTGGGGGCAAAAAAAGCCACCGGCATGATGACCAGCGCGATAAAACAAGGCGCCATTAAATATCAGCAAGGTATGCAGCGCAACGCACCCGAGTCAGACATAGTTCGTAAGGTAAAAACCAAGCGCGGCCAAAAAGTAGAGATTCGCCCTGGCTTTTTAAAATCGCGTATTCAAGTAAAAGCCAGCACCAACCGGCAAGGGCGTGAAACCCGCCGCTTTGGTAAAGGGGTTGTATCGCTAGTTCGAGTAGGTGTGTTTAAAGTGCCTTACATTGTGCAAGTTGAATACGGTACTAACAACCAACAGGCAGACCCATTTATTCGCCAAGCATTCAAAAAGCGTACTAATCAAGCTGTTGTCGTCATAAACAGAAATTTAGCCAAACGTATTAAGCTTGCTGAGCGCCGCATTGCTAAAAAGAACAAACAAAAATGATAGAAAACAGCATACGCACAAAAGCACTGGCATCATCAGCGCTTACAGCCTTAATTGGCGATAAACTGCATTTTACTGTGAACCATAACTCAGATGATAGCTATGTTTTGCTTAGTGTGATCACTGATGACACACCCATCGAAATTCATATGGAAGACAATCAAAGCGAAGCACTCATTCAGTTTGATTGTTACAGCAAGCTACCCGCTACGGCCAAAGCCATAGCCAAAGAGCTTGATAACATTTTTAACAAACAAGGCTTTGTTGATGATGAAGTAAACGTGCAGCTTGCACTTAAACAAGGCCGTATACCTGACTTTGAAACCGGCTCGCATTTATACCGCGAGTCATACGAATATATTTTTAAATACCACACCATAAATAACGAGGTTTAAAATGCCAGTCACTCCAGTAACTACACCAGCCGCAGATACGGTTGATTCACATAAGTCTACACTGCAATTTTGTACTGCGGGTGTAGGTGAAGTCGACACTATTTTGCCAGGACTCGACATCATCCCACAAATTAACTCAGGCAAAGTGTATGAAGACGATACCGACATTGCAGCCGATAGACGTTCATACAGTGAGAAATGCCTACCTGAGGACCAAGATTGGGAGCTTAGTTTTCGCCATAAACCAGCCAATGTAGACCAAAAAGCGTTCTGCGATATGGTAAAGGCCGGCACACCTATTAGCATTAAAGTAACCCGCGCCAGTGGTGAAGTACAAGATGTTGAGTTTTTACCACATGACTACTTTAGTGGTGAATCGGGTAAAGATTCAGGTAAACAAATGTTTGCTTGCATTGGTAAACTTCAAGAAGTTGACTTCTCAACGCTACCTGCAGCTTAGGGGGTTAAATGATTACAGCAGCCCAAATTATGGCGGGGAAGTTACCTACTTCTTCCCGTGAGTTTGACATTGAAGGAGTAGGCAAAATTGTATTACACCGACTGCCGGCAATGGATGAAGTAAAAGCCCGTGAGTTATTTAGCGATAAACACGCCGACCCTAAAAAGCTTGAGAAAATGGCGCAGCGCAATACGTACTACATGCTGCATGGCAAGTTTGACGATAAAGAAGCCGCTAAACTGCCTAATCTTATTGATATGCAGCAGCTGGGTATGATCCACACCACTGGGTTATTTTTCACTAACCTTGCTCAAGAGAACCTTGAGGCGATTGAAAAAAACTAAAACAGCAACCTGAGTTACAAGCGCTCTGCAACCTAGCAGATAGCTTGGGTTGCTCACTCTACGATCTTCATAAACGCTTATCAGCTGACGAATTGGAGCTGCGCTTGGTTCATCAAGGGCTCAAAATGGGCCTGACATTCGACAGAAGCGAACAACGAAAAATTGAATACGAGCAAAAACGCCGCGAAGCTGAAGCGTTTTTAAATACCTGTCCTTGGCGTAAACAAAAGAGAAATTAACACATGGCATCAATTGCAACGCTCACTATCGATTTAATCGGTAAAAGTGGGAAGCTGACTGCTGAGCTCAATAAAGCCAATAAAAAAACCTCATCGTGGGCTGATAAAACCCGTAAATTGGTAGGCGGTAGCGCTAAAGTTATGGCGGGGTTTGGTGCGGCAGGAGTTGCCGCGTATGCCTCTATTTATGCTAAAAACGCAGAGTTTATTGATCAACAAGCCAAAACCGCAGACCGACTAGGCATTACCACGCAGGCGTTAGGTGGTTTGCAGCATGCCGCTAATTTATATGGTGCTTCCAACGAAGAGCTAAATAAATCACTGCAAACCATGCAAAAAAACCTAGGCCAAGTGGGGCAAACAGGCACTGGTGAAGCTAAATATGCGCTTGATGGTTTAGGTTTATCGGTTCAAGAGTTGCAAGGCCTGGCGCCAGAAGAGCAATTTAAACTGATTGCCGACAAGCTCAAAGGCGTTGAAGACCAAAGCCAAAAGGTTTACCTAGCACAAAGCTTAATGGGTAAGTCGGGCGCTAAGATGATCAACGTGATGGACGCTGGCGCTGATGGCATAACCGCCATGATGCAAGAAGCCGATGCTCTGGGTATGACGTTCGATCGCATCGATGCCGCTAAAGTCGAAATGGCAAACGATGCATTCGATAAAGCTCAAAAAACCACACACAGTTTTGGCCAAACACTAGCTATTGAAACAGCGCCTATTATTGGCGCTATTTCAGATATGTGGACCGAATCAGCAAAAGAAGCCGGTGGTTTTGGTTCTATTGCTCAGCAAGTAGTTACTAAAGTAGCCACAGGCATTGGTTTTTTAGGTGATATGGGCCGTGGTTTACAAGTTGTTTTTTTGCTTTTAAGGCAAGGTGTTGCTGAACTTGCAAATGTAGCAGTACAAAAATTTGCAAATATTGCCAGGGCAATAAATCCAGTACTTGAAGCTTTAGATATGGAGTCTTCAGGTTTAAAAGAACTTGAATCATTTGGCGATTCATTTTCAGCTACAACTGACAAACTAGCTAAGGAGCTAAGTGACTTATCTATGGCACCCATGCCATCAGAAAAAGTAAAAACTTGGATTGCTGATGTGCAAGACAAGTTTCAAGCCGCAGCAGAAGAGCAAGTAAACAACCCAAAAAAGAAAGACCTTAGTGATTTACTGGTAAACACGGACCCTAAAGAAGCGAATGAAAAAGCACAAAAGCTAATTGAGTCAGCTCGTAGCCAATACCAACAAATATTTGATGCGCAATTAGCACAAGATGGCAAAGAAGTAGAGCTCGAGAACCGTCGTTTTGAGCGTAAACAGCAAGAAATGGAACGTGAATTTCAGTTACTACGTGATAAAAACCTCATCACTACTGAGATAGAAGCAGAGTACAACACAGCCAAAGAGCAAGCATTAGCCCAGCATGAGCAAAATATAAGCATCATTAAGCAAGAGCAGCTTACCACTCGGGAAGAAAAAGAACGCGAGCACCAAGAAAAGCTAGCCGAAGGTGAAACGCAGCGAAACCAAATGATGCAAGAAGGCTATAACGGGTTGCTTAATGTAATGAGCGGTTACTTTGATGGTATGGAAGGTAAAAACGCCAGCTATGCCAAATCAGCTATGGCCATTGGCGAAACCATGCTTGATGAAGAAAAGCGAAATTCAATGCAAAGTATTTGGACTAATACTTATGACACCGCAATGAAAGCTTATGGTGCGCTCGCTGACATCCCCTATGTTGGGCCTGTTCTAGGTGCAGCTGCTGCAGGTGTCGTTATAGCAGCCGGTGGTCTTTATGCTGCAAAAGTGGGTGGTTTAGCCTCTTTCGATGGTGGTGGTTATACATGGGATGGCCCACGAAGCGGTGGTCTAGATGGCAAAGGCGGCCAGTTGGCCATGCTACATCCTCAAGAAACCGTTGTTGATCACACAAAAGGGCAAGGCTTGGGCTCTAGTGTCACAGTAAATGTGATTGAAGATGTCAACCGTGCAGGTTCACAAAGTCGAAGTCAGCTTAATGGCGAAGATGTCATAAACATATTTGTAAGTAATATCCGCCAAGGTGGCGATGCATCCTCTGCGCTTGAAAACACCTATGGCATACAACGGCAGGGAGTATGAGTGTGTTAATAAAATACCCGAATGATTTAAAACTCCCACTCGTTTCAAGCCACCGATTATCACAAAACTCTAATTTATTACGCACAGATATGGCAAGTGGCCGCGCCCGCCAGCGAAAGCGTTTTCAGTCAGTACCCACCACCATGGGCGCAACCTGGAAGCTTAATAAATACCAAGCACAAATACTCGAAGGGTTTGTTACACACGTTGTTAACGAAGCTGTTAATTGGTTTTTAATGCCAGTTCGCACTCCACAAGGGCTGATAGAACATGAAGTGCGTTTCATTAACAGCCCCTTAGAGTCATGTACCTACAACGGTGGCTTTTGGAATTACCAAGCCAACATAGAAGTTAAAAAACGCGAATCTGTTTCAGAAGAAATAATGACAAAAAACTTACTTCTACCAAAGACGTTAGAACAATTTGTTTATTCAATTGAAGCAGCTATTAAAAGTTATGAGGAATAAAAATGTCCAGTTTTTTACAGTTGATTGATAGATTGCAGTCGAGTATTGATGCGTTAGAAACAGTTATATTTGGCGATGATGATGCAACGGCATCTGTCGATGGGAAGACTAAAAGCAGCATATCAAAATCGATAAAAGAACAGCTCGCTAATCTTAATGCACTAGTTGAAGGTAGAAAAGCCTATACAACCCTATCATCGCTTGTTAATGACCCTGATGTTGATATAACAAAGCTAGCTGAAGTATGGAAAGATACCCCAGAAAACAATGGTGTTTATGGGTTCGACAACGGCAATTGGGAAAAAACTGAGCTTTCTTTTTTTGAAGAGCTATTAAAAGATATACGCCCAAATATTTTTTTGGATTCTGCTTTTGACGGTATATACGTAAAAACAAAACATCCTGACGCGCTAAAAAACGTATCATATAACCCGATTAATAATAGTCATGAGTTAACATTTAAACATAGTTCAGATCAGCTTATTTATGTTGATTACAATTTAGATATAGAGTCAATTAATGAAAGCTGTACTTTATATTCACAAATAAATATTAATAGCCCTGAGGCTGCCGAGTTCTTATTTATTTATTACGATGAAAGTAACCAAGAAATAGTGAGACACAAAAAAAAGGCATCTGCAGCAGGTTTTCAAACAGTGAAAATGCAAAGTTTAAAGCCGAGCAATGCTTTTTCATGTGTATTTAGACTTGTTAGATATACAGGTAACTCAGTGGCTCAGACTGAAGATGATGTGATTTTTAGCAATATAAAAATATTGAGTGAATCACTAGCGAGCAATTTATTAAACAAAGAAATCCTATCGATTAAAGAAAACGTTGAATCTCTTTTGCTAGGCCCCAAGACACAAAGATATTCAGGTGCTGATTTAATAAACTTTATAAAAGACCCCCATGATTGGAAAGGCATAACAATAAATGGGCTTCAATCAAAAGTACCAGTAGTTACTGGGCCTAGTGGTAAGCATGGGTTATTGCAGTCATCCCAGACAGTAAATATAACAGTAACAAATAGCTTATTCTCAGATAAAATTAGCGCTGGGGTGACTTTAACCAATAAGTTTTCAGGACAAATATCACCAAGAGTATTATTGCTTCAATATGCAAGTAATGGTGCCGAGCTATCACGAGAAACAAAAAACATCCCAAGCGCCTTAGAAGTTGACGTTAATGATAGCAACAGCTATTTACACATTGAGTTCTCAGGTATAGATGTTCATGAAGATGCTTTTCGTGTTGTACTGCTTTTGGATGCGGGCAAAGGCCAGCCAATTATGTTTTGTAATCCGTATATAACAGAAGGTGAAACGAGCAACTTACAAGGCATACCAGCACGTGACTTTTTAGATTTTTGGATTGACCCTGAACTAAAGCTTAAAGATACAACCTATGCAACGGGTGCATCTACGGCTGTTGATTACTTTGGTGACCCAACATTAGTTGTTGATAGTAATGACACAACGGATGTTATTCGATACGAGATTGACTCATTAACTTTACCAGCGCAGTTTTACCTATCAGCGGCAATGAAATCAACAGCTTTGACTGCTGAGGTTGGTGTATTGTTCTTAGACAAAGACCGAGCAGAACTTTCGAGAAATATATTCCCCTCAACTAAGGCCAACAAGTGGGAAAAGATAAACTCTCTTATTACAGTTCCGGAAGGTACTGAAAAAGTACAATTTCGCTTCGTAAACTGGGCTGCAGGTGCTCAAGAAACCGCTACATTCAAACACATCACTTTGACAGAAGAGAATGTTGGATGTGTTTACCGCTCTTACTACAGCAGCAGCAGTCAAATTGATCTATCAAACACCATTTACTTATCACCAAATGGTGATGACAGTAATGCAGGAACTAAAGCATCGCCAATGCAAAGTGGAGCGGCGGCACTAAGAAAACTGCCAAATGGTGGTCGAATTATTCTTTTAGATGGAATACACAAGAATTTAACCTTTAGCCTGTCAGCTGTTAGCGGTCGATTTGAGGTTTGCGCCGCAACACTTGATGAAGTTAGAATTATTTATGATCGAGATATTTTGAAAGAAAACTGGGCTGCAACTGATTATGAAAATGTTTATAGCCAGCTATGCGAAATATCACCGAGTAAATATCTATGGCACCACAACCGGAAAAGCGGTGAAATATCAATTGAAGATAGGCACCCACTGCAACGCGGCCGCACACACAGATTGAGTTCATCAAAATTGCTTGAGGCAAACTCTCTTGAAGATTGCTCATTAAAACCCGGCTCATGGTTTTATTTGACAGACCGTTTATATATACATCCTATAGATAGCGATGATCCAAACCAATACGAATATTATATCCCTACAACGAACTCGCTATTTGCAGGGCAGCATAGCGGTGTAGACTTAGTTGCAAGAGGTATAAAGCTATTCTATGGAAGATTTAATGTTCAGGGTTGTAATTCTTACGAACTTTACGAATGTTATTCATTAGGTTCATCTTCTAATGGTGTTGACCGAGGGAAGACGCGTGGGCTTGAATATCGCTGCGAATACGCAGGGGCTGGCAATGATGGTGGCAATGGACACAATACAAATACAGAATACACGGGCGTAGGACTGCCCTTCGCTTCTAGTGTTGTTTTGTTTGATCAATGGTCTCATGATTGTTATGACGATGGGGACTCACTTCACGAAAGAAGTGAAGGAACCTACCACGGCGGCTTATTCGAGTTTAATGGTGACAGGGGAATTGCAACGTCTTATGGTTCACATGTAACCCTTTATGGGGCAATTGCTCAGCATAACGGTCAATCAGCTAGAGGCTCAAACTATGCTGGTGAAGGCTTTTCTATTGTTGGCGATCTAGTATCTGAAGAGCTAGGTATTGGTATTCAGATGGTATGCATTTGCTGTGTTAGTATCGGGAATAACTTCAATTACGCCGTTAACGTAGTTAGCCGTGATGAAAATGCAAAGTTAGAATTAATAAATTGTCACTCTGAACTCGCATTAGTCGCTGCCTACTCTGCACAAACAGGTCAAGTTGTTTTAAGAAATTGCACAGATATGGGTAGCTCTGTAGTTAAGCGAACTTTAGATGGTGGCCAGATAATTGTAAAAAATGGCGATTTGGTAACATGAGTACAGTCCTTCAGAAAGTATACGCCAGCGCTCCAATTAATGACCTACCAATCCACACATTAGAACTTCAAGCCGATTCCCTGTGGGAGCTGAGAATTTGCGACGGGTTTGATGATATAACTGCAGGGATTGAAGCGGGCGAAATGGTCACTTTTTTAGCCAGCGGAATGGGTGTGTCACTTCCTGCTCGCGGCGTAAAAGGTCGCCAAGACTTACAATTTCAAATTGATAATGTCACTGGTGAAGCACTAACCAAAGTAAAACAAGCGATTGATGCGGGTATTCCAATTAAAGTTATTTACCGTGTTTATACAGCGAGCAACTTAACAGAACCTGCAGAGCCTGCTGTTGAAATGAAAGCGGTTGATGTTCAGGCCACAGCGCTAAGTTTAAATGTAGTGGCGTCATTTAATGATTTAGTAAATAAAGCTTGGCCTAAAAATCGTTACACTCCATCCATTGCCCCAGGGCTCAAATACTTCAGTTAATTATGAACCATATAAATGATTACCTAAGCGTACCTTACGTTGATGGTGGTCGAGATATGGCTGGCCTTGATTGTTGGGGTCAGCCACGTCTTGTGCTGCACAATGTATTTGGTAAACCGCTATTTAAATCGTTCGGCCATGTAAGAGCCGATGACAAAACCAATTTAACAAACGCCTACAGTAAGCTTGTTGATCAGTTTAAACCTTGCCAACCAAAAGAGCAGGCGCTTGCATGTGGTTTTAGGGGGCAAAGTTTAATACATATGGGCTTATGTGTGGTTGTTGATGGGCAGTTACAAATACTGCATACATCACGAAAAAAAGGCCCGTCTATTGTCAAAATCGCTGATTTTAAGCGATTGTTTTTTGAGGTTAAGTTTTATGAGTACACAGGTTGAAATTAAGGTTTACCCTAACAAACTTGATCTTGATTTATTCGAATCCTGTATCGGTTTCGTGGGTCAAACACTAGATGATTGGTTAAAGAAAAATGTACCTGACTATTATGAGCGTGAACAGCCCTTATTTAGTGTAACAATTAACGACAGTCATTTACTTCCTAGCAAATGGGTGACCTATACTTTTAAAAGCAATGACGACATTAAGTTAATTGTTGAAGCTAAAGATCCTGCAACAATTGCTTATGCTGTGATTGCAATTGTAGCCGTAGGTTATGCCGTTTATACAGCCAACCAAATTCCCGATAACTATAACTCAACGACTCCTGACGGCAGTAGTATTTATGATGTAAACACGCAAGGTAACAAACCTCGTTTGATGGGTATTATTCCAGAAGCAGCTGGTCGCCATTTAATTTACCCCGACTACTTAACCATGCCGCGCCGTGAGTATATTGATAACGAGCAGTGGCTTTATTTAATGTTAAGTGTCGGCAGTGGTGAGTATGAAATATTGCCTGAAGAGGTGTTTATCGCCAATACACCAGTTAAAAGTTACACAGGTGATGTGTTCTATGAAATATTCGGCCCTGGTGACGATGTAAGTATTCATGAAGCACATCGTAATGTTTATACCTCAAGTGAAGTAGGCTCAACATCAGGTAGTACGGGTATTGAGTTGAAAGGTAAAATAACCAGCACTGGCGGCGAAAATAACACATATAGCTACTCGTTTTCTGGTAAGCAGATAATTGCCTTTGAAGAAGAGTATGAACCAGAGATAGGTAATTTCAAACATAGAACGGCTTTACCTTTTGAAGAAGGCGAAATTGTTAAAATTCAATATGCTAACAACCCTGAAAACGATGGTTATTACGAAATAATTGATAAAAACACTCAAGGCAATGAGCTTAAAAAGTTAGATGGGCAATATCAAGAAGATACAACTTGGACGGGCTTTGTAACTGAATCTAACTCTTATGCAAAAGTATTTACTGAAGACGGGGGCGGCGATGGTGAGTTTAATGGACCATTTTTTGCTGTACCAGAAGGAGAAGTAACTGATCAATTATGGTTAGATTTTTCAATGCCTAGGGGATTGGGAGAGCTAGACGATGACGGTAATTTTCAAAATCGGTCAGTTAATATTTTAGTTGAGTATAGAGCCGAAGGTGCGCTTGAATGGCTACAAGCTCCAACTATTTTATTTTCAAATGCAACAAATGACCAACTAGGTGAAACAATACCAATAACCCTACCTGAAAAAATACGGCCTGAAGTCAGAGTAAAGCGCACAACACAAGCAAGTGATGATACCCGTATATATGATGATGTTTATTGGACAGCATTAAAAGCCGAGCTTGAAAGTGCAACAAAGTATGATGGCATGACAACCCTAGCAGTCAGAATACGTGGTACCAATAACTTAGCAGGCTCTGCTGAAAACAAATTTAATCTTATTGCCACGCGTGTTTTACCTGTTTTTGAAAATGGCGTATGGAGTGAGCCAAGGCCCACCACAGATATAGCTCCATTTTTTGCACATGTAGTAAAAAGTGCAGGGCATGCAGATAGTAAAATAGGTTTAGAGGCAATAGAAGCATTACACGCTATTTGGCATGAAAGGGGAGATGAATTTAATGCAGTATTCGATAGCGAAAGCACCATGTTCGAAGTATTAAAGCGAGTGCTTGCTGTTGGCTTTGCCGAGCCAACCATTGACTATGGCCAAATCACCCCTGTGCGCGACCAAAAGCGAACTATCTATAAGCACATGTATCAGCCAGATAATTACATAGGCATGCTAAAGCGCTCTATAAAACTGATTGATGACGACGAACCCGATGGTATAGAAGTGGAATACTTCAGTCCAATTACATGGAAGTCAGAAACTATCCTGTGTTTATTACCAGGTGATTTGGGGATTAATCCTGAAAAAGTAAGAGCATTTGGCATTACAAATCGAGACAAAGCTTATCAATATGGTATGCGTAAGCGCCGTAGTCGTCGCTATCGCCGTACACGTTTTGACTTTAAAACAGAAATGGATGCTCTCAATTCACGCTATTTAGACTACTGTGCACTTGCCGACGATATACCAGGCTTTGAACAAACAGGTAGGGTTTTGTTAGTTAATGGCCGTTCAATATTTGTTGATGATGATGGCTTGGACTGGCAAACAGGCGAGGAGCATATATTAGCGATCAGAAAACCAGACGGTAAATTATCCGGCCCATACAACGCTACAAAAGGAAGTGCTAATAACGAAGTGATAATTGATGACGACCTAGACTTCACGCCAGTATTTGACGGCTCAATAGAACCACCTTTGTACATGTTTGGTATCAACGAACGTTGGTGCAACGGCGTATTAATTCGCGATATAAAACCATCATCCACAGACCAAGTAAGCGTAACCGCAGAGTTAGACGATGATAGAGTCTATTTAGACGACGATAGCACCGCACCAAGCGAAGAAAATATAGTTATTCCACCCATATATTCTTAATAACAAAAAGCCGCAGATTAGCGGCTTTCTTTTTTCTTGTCCCATCTATTGAACATGCCGTTAAGGACAATGGCAATACCTAACCCTATTAAAAAGCCAATGATGTTACCGTAAATGGTTAGCACAGCGATTAGCGCTATTAAAAATAACGCTACAATAATTTTTAGAACTCCTGACATCGTTTCTCCCTAAATATTTTTTATTATCTAATCATAAACATCGTAATATGCGAATTCAATTTTAGCTACTGCTGAATCTTTATTTGATCTGGCGAATAAATATTTCTTATGCTTGAGAGTGTGTTCTGGGAAGAAAGTAAAAACAAATAATACAAATATAATACAAATATAGTACAAATGAGCTTTTAGAAGTTACATTTCAATTTGGTGTAAGTGCAGGATATTAAAGGGGAAATAATGGTCGGTATGGAGAGATTCGAACTCTCGACCCCTGCCACCCCATAAAAATCACCTGTGCTTTATCGTGTACAAAAGTGGCTAAAAGTGTTCTACAGTGAAGTATTCAAAGTAATTGTAAGTTATTGCTATTGAAAGGATTAAGCTTTTAAATTATACCTAGTGAACAAACGTGAAGTTTAGTGAGCTCAAATCAGCTCGTGCGATAAGTGTGCGACAAAATTTTTGACTTAACTCTAGGTGTGCGAAAAATGGCGTCAATCAAAGTAAAATTAACTGAATCTATACTCAAAAATACCCCTTTGGAAATTACCAAAATCAATGATACTGAGATTTCCGGTTTTTATTTAAATATTGGTAAGCCAAATAAAGAAGGAAAGCGCTCACAGGTATATTATCTGTATTACCGCCTAGGAGGCCGAGGTTCGAAAGAAAGGAGATTAGCCTTAGGTAACTCATCGGTGATAACAGTGAGTGAGGCTAGGCAGCTTGCTAAGCAGTATATTGGTGATGTGTCGCGCGGTATTGATGTTTTTTTACAAAAAAAGAAAGCAGCGCTGATTGGAAAGCAAGAAAGCATCTCGCCGACAATCGCAGTTCTTGCGAATGAGTTTATTGAAAGAGATATTAAAGCTAATCGTAAAGGTGTAGACCCTGTAATAAGAATGTTTGAAAAAGACATTTTGCCATTTATTGGCAACTATAAACTTAAAGAAATAACCCGCCGTGAAATTTTCAAAAAAGTTCTTGATCCAATAACAGATAGAGGTGCTAAAACGCAGGCGAATAAAACACTATCTATCCTTAAGCAAATGTTTAATTTTGGTGTTGAGCGAGATTTAATCCAAGGTAATCCAATCAGCACAGTTAAAAAGAAGAGTGTAGGTGGCCTTGAAAAGTCGCGAACCAGAGCGCTGGAGTTTGAAGAAGTTATTCAAGTATTTGAACGCTTACCAAAGCTAGGTATAAGCCAACAAGTTATTTACGCATTGAAATGTATTACTTTAACCGGTTGTAGGCCAATAGAGGTCACAGGCGCACAATGGCAAGAATTTGATTTTGATAAAATGATATGGACAATCCCAGCCGAGCGAGTGAAGCAAAACAAAGATGGCGAAAGAACTCATAAAGTGCCAATTACTCAAAATATGGTTATTTTGCTTGATGAGTTGCGTGCAGCATTTGGCTACCTTAATTCTAAATATGTATTTCCGAGTACAACAACTAATAAATCAGGCCCAGGTGAGCAACCGATTGATAGGCATTCACTGTCACGATCCATTAGCCGTAAACTAGATAAATTAGGAGTGCCAAAATTTGTACCTCATGATTTACGAAGAACAGTTGCGACTCGTTTAGGTGATACTGATATTGGGACTGACCCTATAGTGATTGAAAAAATACTGAATCATCAATTGCAAGGAGTGCAGGGCGTTTACAACATGCAGGAATATATGGAAAAGCGTCGCAAAGCTTTGGAAAAGTGGGGAGGCAAAGTTATTTTATAGAATAACTAAGTGTTTAGATTCTTTTTCCAGCTTATTAGTGATTTAAAGTTACTATGAAATTAAAAAACACTTTTCTATTGCTTGAAAGCAATATTTGTACTTTACAGTTTAATTAAATACTATGAACCTAACATAAAAATAGAACAGATAAAGTAGATGGAATTACAAAAAATAAAAAATAAAACAATAAATATACTTGTGGAGTTGCTATCTGCGCTGCTTATCAGTTTAAAAAAATACAAAAGTGAACAAGTTGAAATAAATAAGAATCTGAATTTGGTAGATTTAACACCAAATGATGAGGCCGAAGATTGTGATGTTTATTTTGAAGCAATAGAGAAAGCTCTTCAAAATAGTAAGGTTAAAAATATCGCCTTAACCGGTCCATATGGTTCTGGAAAAAGTAGCATAATTAAATCATTTGAGAAGAAATATTCCGCTCATAAATTTTTAAATATCTCTTTAGCATCTTTCAAAGAAGACAAAGAGTCACTATCTCCAGAGATGCAACTTCAACAAGATCGGCTCATTGAACGCAGTATTATCCAACAAATTTTTTATGGCGCTGACTCTGGAATACTCACACATAGCCGATTCAAGCGAATAAAAGTGCCAAATCAAAAAAAATCTTTTGTAAACGCATGTCTAATCTCAATATGGTTTTCTTTTGCATTATTAGTTTACCTAGCATATCCATTTGAGATCGCTACATTAATAGATAGCTGGCCATCTGTTTTTCCTTTAATTGTCTGCTTTATATTTCTTTTCTCTATACCAACTCTGTTTCTTTCTGATTTCCTAAAGTTAAAAAGTAATTTCAGTTTCAAGAAGTTATCTTTAAAAAACTTTGAGGTGGAGACTGGTGAAGATAATGAAAATTCTTTTTTAAATAGATATTTAGACGAAATAATTTATTTTTTCCAAGTGGCTAATAATTATGACTTAGTAGTAATTGAAGATCTAGATCGATTTGGCAGCCCTGAAATTTTCGTGAAATTAAGAGAAATTAATAAGTTAGTCAATGATAACGATGGGACCAACGGTAATATTAAATTTTTATATGCATTAAAGGATGATATGTTTATGCATAAAAATAGAGCTAAATTTTTTGATTTAATTATACCGGTTATTCCAGTCATCAATTCAACGAATGCTTTAGATAGAATTTTGACTTCTCGATTACAAAACACTGAGTCGGAGGTATATAAAAAAATAAAACTTTCTCCTTTCTTGAAAGAGGTATCTAACTATTTAGATGATATGAGGTTGATTCATAATATTTTTAATGAATTTGAAATTTATTATGATAAATTAAAAAATAACGCTCCAGATCCCATCAAGCTTATAGCTGTGGTTATTTATAAAAATGTTTATCCAAATGACTTTGAAAACCTCCACCATGGCGAAGGAGTATTAGCTACTTTATGTAGGGAAAAATTCAAGATATTGGAAACCAGAAAACTTGCTTTACTACAAGAAATAAAATCAATAAAGCAACAATTAGAAAAATCTAAGCAGGAAAATTTAAAATCTATAGCTGAGCTTATAAGTTTATACTTGGGTCTTTTTTCAATGAGAAATAAAGGCGCAACTGCTTATTCCCCTAATCATAATGGAAGTGGACTAATTCAGTTAGCCAACATTGGAACAATAGAAGAGCTAAACAAACTTTTGAATCATAATGATCCTTTACTTAGAGGCAGTCATAATAACGGTAATTGGTACAGGCAGACAGTTACCTTGCAGCAAATAAAAGACGAACATGATCCGGATAAAACATTTGACGAAAGAGAAAGAAATATCAAAAGTAAATCATTGGATCAACAACAGAAATTAAGGGATAAAATAATAACTGTAGAACGAGAGGTTGCTCATTTACCACAACTAAAACTTGCAGCTTTATTACAACAAAATATTAAAGAGTTTGATTCAATATTAAATGGGTCTGAAGTTCACGAAGACGGTAGAAGTCAAATTAAGCCAGTATTAAAGAGTGATAAAAGTTTATTTAGATACTTAATTCTTGATGGTTATTTAGATGAAAATTACTATTTATATAGTTCTAACTTTTATGAAGGGCGAAAAACGCATAATGACCAGAAATTTATAACTAGCATCAGAAGTCATACTCAACCCGAGGTAACTCATCCAATTGACAACCCTAAAGAGGTTTGTGCTGAACTGCGAGAAAGTGATTTTTCCAATTCATATATTCTAAATGTTTATTTAATCGACTACCTAATAAAAAATGAACTCAAAAGCAAGCTCGATCAAGTTTTTGACTATATTACTGAGCATCTACATGAAATGGATGACTTTTTTGAGACTTTCTTTGCTAACTCTACACAATTAGATTTTTTCATTAAAAAATATGCTGAATTCAACCCTTCATATGCAAAAGATGTGATATGTCGAGATGCAAGTATTGAGCATATAAGAAAGATTCTGATGTACTTAGATATTAACTTTATATGTAAAAAAATGAATTTTAACAATGTTTTAAGTGAGTATCTAAATGATAACTTTACTCAAGTGATATCGAGAGAATTATCAGGTTTAATGAAATCTGAAATTTTTAATAAGTTGAATTTAAAGGTCGTAAACATTACTTCTTTGCATGAGTTTGATGATTGGTTTTTATATGTAAAAGAAAACAAAATATATAAAATAAATGAGAGTAACATTTGCTATATATTAGAGAACGAAAGACCTAATGATAGCTCTAAAAAAACCGCTAACTACACTACTATACAGGCATCTAACCTAGAATCACTTAAATCCTACATAGAGAAAAATATTTCTGATTACTTTGATAATGTGCTTAGAAATCTTGACTCAAATATAAATGAATCAGAGCAATGCATTATAAAGTTATTAAATAACAAGTATTTATCATTAGCTCAAAGAGTAGATCTAATAATCATGCAGGACATAGTAATATCTGACTGCCGCACTGTTCCTATTGACTTCTGGTTAGAGATTGCAGAGCAAGAAAAAATGACTGCAAGCTGGGATAACATAGTTAAACTGTGGGAGTCAGAGCTAGCTGAAAAGGAGACGTTTTTAAAGCTCTTTAATAAGACTTATTATTCAGATAAATTAAGCCAAGGTAATTGGCCTAAAGATATTTTAAATGAAACACAGACTGCGATATTAAGTTTTATTTATGAAAGTGATGATATTACAGATGGAAATTATGATTTACTAACCTCGAATCTACCTTGGAAGTATACTAATTTCTCTTCAAATATTAACGAAAATAAATTGAATATTTTAGTTAAAAATAAAGCTGTAAGTTTTAACGAAAAATCTTTTTATTTTGCTAAAGATTATGAGTTTTTAGATTGTTTTATTTTGGATAATATTCATATATTTATGAAAAACAGGGTTCAATATGAGGTTGGTAATGATACAGTTCTGAACTTATTAGTCAGTGATATTAGTGATGATTATAAAATTCAATTAGTTTATGATTTGAATTGGGGTGGAGAAAGTTTAAGCCTAAATTCAAAATTAGCACGCCATTTAGCTGTATTGTTTAAAGAAAATGCTCTCGATCTGAACCAAATAGATAATGAATTAATGCAATGGGTTTGCTATTCAATCGAGGACATAGATTTATCCATAAACCTAATTTTGAAGTTCATCGAATTTTGGGATGAAGATGAAACATTTTTTGTGCTTGATAAGCTCTCAAAACCTTATTCTAATATAACGAAATACGGTACTTATCCGAAGCTTGATGTTTCAATTTTAAACCTGAAATTAGCAGAAGCTCTGAAGCAAAGAAACTTCATATCATCTATAACTGAAGGGAGCTCATCTGTAAAAATCAATACAAAAAAACATAGGTAGTTATTGAACCTTATAGATAAAAACATAATAAAATTTATTGTATATTTACTATCTCTAAACCGAAACAGTGAAATGCTTCTGAGGGACTAAAGTCGATATATAACTTCTAGTTAGTAGCGAGCTATAATTACTTGTTGAATAGGTCAAAATTCGACTGAGTGGAATCGTGATAAGTTGTATGTAGTTTTCTTGAGAAAAAGTGAATCCTATATATTAACCACTAAAAAATAGGTTTTTCTTTGGGTAAATTTGATGTAATCAGGAAAGGGTCTTAGTATAAATATTTTGGAATGTTAACGAGAATTCTCAATAATACGCTTTCAGTTATAAAGGTAACTTTAATGCGCGATATTTTTGATCACCATAAACAGGATTCTAATGAGATTTGACGTCTGTGCTTAATTTGTCACGGCTTAGATTTAACAACTAGTAGCCTTTCATCCTCAACATCTCGATTGGTTATGTCTAAAAGAGTTGAAGATACTTTTCATAACCTAGTATCCAGCAATCTTCTAAGCCTTTTTATTGCAATAAGAGTTAACCTTTATCAAAATGTCATTAAACGTCCAAATTTAGAATTACCAGATTCGGCTTGGTTTTACTACGATGCAAAATTGATAGAAATACAGCAGCTCAGAAACAAGTTTGTGATAAGATAATTCATGCATAATTCACGCTCAAAAACTGTAGCACCTGCTGGGTTAATTGATTTCGAGTATAAAATAGCGGTTCAGTTTAAATGTATTGAATATAAAAAAGGTTGGACTTTAAATATTTGTTAGAGCGATTTGTTGAAGATATCCTTTCCTTATTAGATAGCGTTGAGAAAAATATGCCTATCAAGCTGGAAACATAATTAATAACTATCGTTAGTCGCGCTAATTTTAAATAGCTTCAACTGCCTCTCATTTAAGTATATATGCAAAGGAAATTTGATTTAATGGATAAAGACGGACTAAATTTAATATTAGGTACTCTCTATATAGCAGCAATGATTTTTGGGCTAGGGTCTGCAATATTTGCTCTTTCTGTAGAAAAAAGAAGAAAGTCAACTTTAAAGAGTAATCTGAAGCAAAAAATAAACTCAGAAATAGATCTTACTGCGAGCGATATTATAAGTATTGGGAAAGCATTTAATTTATCGCCAAGCCAATCTAGAAAAGTATTATATGGTATTTATGGTGAAATTAACGATAAAGATGGCTTTTCTAAACTTAAAAATTTAGTTTTAGATTTGGAAAAAGAGGAGCCACTTGATAATCTTCCAGAAGAAGTTAAGCCATCTATGCTTAGACTACAGGAATTATCGGAAAGCTCAAATCTGTTAAGTGATAAAAGCATACTTGCACCAATCTCCCATGCTTTGAATAAATATGTTGAACTGCAAACTGAAGAGATTAAACTCAGAAAAAAAACAAATCGAGCTTGGCTATTGACTATTATTAGTTTCATTATCGGTTTGGTCAGTTTTTATTTTACTGCCACAGCACCGACAGCAGACGATATTGCAAGCAAATTGCAGCAATTGAATATAGAGCAAACTGATGGAAGTTAGAACTAATTACTTTTAGCGTTAATAATTCGATAGTATGAAGTAAAAAAATCAAAATAAAATTATAACCTACGGTTTCTGGGGCTTATGTGTCCAAAAATTTTTCGTTTATCGCAAATATACCTCTGTAATTTCCGGCCTAAAATGCCCCATTTCTTGTGAAACGGTCTCTAATGCTATTTGATATGGGAATTGATTAAGTATTAATTCAAATAGCCTTTCTTGTGCGTATCTATGTCTTAGGCCGTGAGCGCCATTGGAAAAAGAGAGAGTACGGTTTGATGCTTTATTAAATGAATCAGACCACTTTTTACCACCTCCAATATCGTACCGCTGTAAGTAGTTTATTTTTCTATCAACAACGGTGACAGGTTGTTTAAATTTACGAAGTTCTAATTTAGCTGATAAATCGTGAGGTATTAGGACTTCGCGTGTTAAACCTCCTTTTCCTGTTACAGTATATAGCACGCCGTTTCTACCAGACCATTTTGAATCAAAAGCTGGTCGTTTATCTGCTTTGCGTTCTTCAACTTTGGCTATGGTCAACAATTCATGTGCACGAAGCCCCGCAGAGAGTGCTATTTGTGTTGATAATGAATATTTAGACGTTTGGTGCTTACTTATTATTTGTGCTTGCTCTGTGGTGTAGGCGCGTGATTTAAGAATTTGCTGATTAATTGATTTAATAACAGGGAGTGTTTGCTTATCTTTAAGTTTGCCGTTTAGCCTCATCATTGCTTGTATAGCTTGGCGTTCCATATCCAGTGATTTTTGACCCACTATTTCTTTTCGGTAATCTAAATAATTGAGAGCTTGCTCGATGGTCATTGCCTGAATACCGTTTATGCCAATATCTTTAGCCCAAGAGGCAACGGTGTTAAGTGATTGCTCGTAGTTTCTGGCAGTTCCAAGAGACTTTATAAGATTACTTTTTGTAAGCCCTTTTATGACATTGTGTGCTTGAGTTTTTGGTTTCGCAAATTTAGCCATGTTTTTTAATCCATCTTTGAATTGTTGACCAATGAGCATTTATACCTTTACGCTTTAGCCAGCGCTGAAGCTCGACAATGTTAGACCCTTGCTTGTAAATTTCTATTAGCTCAAATTTATGTTTATCAAGCTTAGATGCTTTTTTACGGTTTCCAGCGATTAGCTTGCTTTCAAATTTTAGTTTTTGGACTTCGATTAGTGCATCGAATTTCATGGGATCACTCCAGTCGTATTAAGGTTGTAAGATTGACTGGCAATAAAGCTCAGCGGCACTTAAGCCTATTCGCCCCTGTTTTTCGCATATGCGAAAGGCTCGGACTGATCTCGCCTGATTATTAACCTCATATCTACGTGTTGTCAGCAGCTGGAGTGCGCCGTTTTTGATTGGTTACTACCTTTAAAAAGATAGCATTTACCTCGTTACTACGTGTTGAAGGCAGCAGAATAGCGCCTGTTTTTTTCTGGCTAATTAAAGCTTCAGTAACAATAAGATTACCACTTTAGAAATATTTTTCAATCTGCAAATAAAACCTGCATATAAGAGTGTAAATGTTTCGTCCCCCGCTATGTGTAAGCCGATTTTCGGCTTCGACATAGCGGGGGACAGGGGCGAAGCCCCAATATTTAAGGAGAGGCTATTGCTCATGATGCCTCTATTAAAATTGGTTTCAAATTATTAAACAATCACATAAATTGGCAAAGTTATTACACCAAGGTTACTTGCATTGGTTGTTAAGCACTTTTACACTAATCATTTTCTGGCGTAATTAAATGACTAAATACGAGACTGATTCTATTGAAGCGCAATATCAACTAGGGTCTGAAAAACTAGTTTTAGCGAACAAGTTAGCGATTGTTGATGCAGCAGAGATGGATGATGTTGAGGCTATTCTTTTAGTTAAACTATATGAAAAAATATTTACAACGCCAGAGCCAGAAGAAGACGTTTTTTCTTTTCAAAATGTTGCTAATTGGCACAGACAATGGCTAGGTAATGTATACGAGTGGGCAGGTAAAATAAGAAGCGTTGATATGGGCAAAGGTGGATTTCAGTTTATGTCACCTCTGCAAATTGAAAGGCATATTAGCGTATTTGAAGATGAGTATTTATCTCGATTTAATAACTTACCAGAAATGACCGATGAAGAGCTTGTGTCATTTTTAGCTCAGAGCCATGTTGAGTTTATTCTAATTCACCCATTTCGTGAGGGTAACGGCAGGGTAAGCCGTCTGTTAATGGACTTTTTGTGTAGCAAAGCTGGAAAAGGAACGCTTGATTATAGCTTGTGGGATGAGCATAAAGATTTCTACATCAAGTCAATTCAAGCGGGTGTAAACAGAGATTATCAACACATTGAAAGGCTCGTGAAAGATATAATTAAATAGCGAGTGAAAGAGACTCATATTTAAGTTTATTTGCTTTTAACCTTTTTTCTATTGTTTTTACTGTTGCGCCAGTTTCAATGGCAGTTGAACTAGCAACAGATCTCAAAATCATACTTTTTGTGATTTTTTTCTTATCTTTACTCATTATTACCACCTCGAATAAATCGTCTACATTTAATTCTACACCTAGAGCCTTATGTTATCAATTAACGTTATAAGTTTTATGATTAAGAATTATAGCGGCTAAATTATCTTCTTCGCAGTAAAAAAAAGCTGTTGGTACTACTAATACTTTAGCTAACGCGCGCACTGTTTGAAAGTCGGGTGAGTGTACGCCTTTTTCGTATTGATTCATTCTAGGCGACGCCGCGAACTGATCCATACCTGCCAGTATTCCTAGTTTTTTTTGCGAAAGTCCCTTTGCTAGTCTTGCCTCTTTTAGCCGTTTTGGAAACGGTGAACCATCATTCGTTTTCATTATATTTAATTCTTAACTTGAAAACTAAGAGTTTCTTAGCTTTAATGTGTTCACGATACTAAGGAATACTTAGGTAGAAGCGAGTGAAGCAAATGTTGTGGAAAGCAGTTAAGTTTATAGGAGCCGTGACGGTTGATATTTTGCTGGATGTTGATGATAAGTCTGAGCAAGATAAGTTCATTGATGAATACAATGATGGAACAGGAAATGTCGATCATTGTGGTGATAGCTACACAGAGCAAGAAGCGCGTGACGTTCATAGTCGTGGTGAGTTCTACAAATAGTTTTGACAGTTGCTTTGTTAAGTGCAATTGTTAAGTGGGTTTTTACACAAAATACAGGCTACGCAGTTGAAAAGCTGCGTAGTTTTTTATGATTAATTTTAACGTTTATTCATTTTTACCCGCGATTGATTTTTTATTTATCAGACTGCAAGGTCAGGATAATAGCCGTGATAAGTTATTATCGATTAGAAATAACCTAAGTAAGCTTAATGAAGCACAAGTACTTAGTGAGTTACTTACCTTAGACTTCATGTTTTACGATTATAGTAACGAGCAATCAGAGGTTTGGGATATACAACTAGAGTCTTTTTCATCGTTTTATAATCGATCAGAAAAAGTGAAGAAGTTTGATAATTACTACCCTGAGGCACATGTTCAATCAGTGTTTAAGTGGATGCTTATGCTTTGTGATGATTGCAGTGATAGTTTAAAAATCCAGCGCTCGGTAATTCATTAGCAGAGCCTTAGAGCAATTTAATTCCTCAAGTTCACTTGATTTATCATTATATCTCATTTAAATTCATCTTAAGCATAGTCATTATGCTTACTTATAATGCAAAGAGATAAAAAGATTTACCACAGAACATAGTAAAGTTAATAAAAAACAGGCGCCCAATGTTCGGGGCTGCTTTCAATACGTAGAAAAGAGGTTACTAGGGTACGCATATATTAATTATATGTACTAGCAAGTCCACGGCTCACAGAGCAATGTGGCATCTCTTTGCTCTAATTTACGTATTGGAGAGCGAATATGCAGTCATCAGAGATCTTATCAGTAAAAGAGCTGTCAGAGCTTTTACACCTATCTACAGGCACAATTAATAATCGTCTGAGCGCCCAGCGCAAGGCTATTGAGTCTGGAAAAGATGCCAACCTTTATCAAGTTCAACGTTTAGCTCCACCTTCTATTAAATTGGGACGAGTTCGCCTGTTTAAACGCGAAACAGTTGAGCAATGGCTTGCTCGCTTTGAAGGAGTGGAGGTGTAAGGAAGGCGAAAGGGGCTGCTTGACCGGCGACACCCCAAACGCACTTTGCATTTTCATATTATATGCTTGCCTTTAAAATAAGGCCACAATTCGAGTGGCCAGAATATACTATTGCCTATCCGAGTCAGTTTTATTCTCTAATTGAATTTAAGACACCTAAATATGTTCGAGGGTTACTAAGTAAATGCCATAAGTCTAAAAAATTTATTCATTTACTTGGGAACAGTAAATCAAAAAGCTTAACCGATTTTCGAGCTTTTAGACGGGACACTAGTAAGTTTGTTCGAGGAGTATTGTATAGTACAAGTGAATCAGTAGACTGCTATTACACTCCAAACGAATTTTTTAGTTGGCCTAGGGAAAGCAACCTTGCTCTACTGTCAGCGAATTGGATTGAAATTGATCTTAATCATAAATGTGATCCATTTGATGTTAGAAGGACAGAGGCTAAAATTGTTCCTGAAGTATTCAATAGGTTAAAACTGAGTAAGCTACCGCCGCCAACAGGCTATGTCCTTTCTGGCTCAGGTGGAATACATCTTTATTGGATTTACAATCCTGTAGATGCAGTCGCAATTAACAAGTTGATATGGCAACAAATCGCTAAAAGTCTAATTGAGAGTTTTGGAACGTCAGAGAGTTTTTGGCATATAGATCTTATGGCTACAAAAAGAATTAGCGGCTTTTTGCGCGTCCCAGGGTCTGTTCACAGCAGAACAGGATTGCATGCCAGGTATTTTGGCTCTGGTACTAAATATACATTTGATGAACTGTTGATGTGTTTAGATCTATGTCATTTACGGAAGGATATAGAGAAATCACAACTAGAATTCAAAACTAGTTTAGCTTCAAGCCCCAGAGATAAGATAGCAAAGCAACCAAAGCAACCAAAGCAACCAAAGCAACCAGGTCACCAACGCTACGGTCATAGCATTAAAGAATGGTGGCTAAAATGTATTAACAGTATTCAAAACCACTTTTATAAGCAGGGTGGGGTGCCAAAGGGTAAGCGAGATAAAACAGCGTTTATCCTGTTTGTTGCGTTTCAACATCTGAATAAAAACACCGCATTTGAAAAGCTAACAAAAATAAATGATGAACTAATTGGTTTATCATTAGAAGAGCTTGTTAGTTTAACTAGAACAGCAAAAACAACACACTATAAGTACAGAAAAGAGACTCTAGCTGATTACCTGGAAGACTTGTTCGGCTTTTGCCCTGAATACTTAAATGTTAAGTCAAAAGTGAAGTTATCAAGCGATGAAATTAAGGAGAGGCAGAAAAAAGCAGCTACAGACACTGCGATTAAAAAGCGAAGTAATTCGCAGCAGCTTGTTAAAAAAACTGTTAAAAAAATAACCAAAGAAACGGGCAACAAACCAACTCAACAGGCTGTTGCACTTTTTACTAATCTTAGTTTAAGAACAGTTAAAAGATATTGGATAACATAATGTGACAGGGCACTTAGATTGAAATTAAACAGCAAAATATGCAACAGTGGCAATACAGCTTAGAACTTTCTGGACTAGTTGCCCCGACCGCTTAGTGCCAATTGCAGTTGTTGAGAAGAAATTCTCTAACGGTCTGCTTTGAGCCTAAAAGCGGACAGTCGAACGTTAGACCTGACTGTTAAATTTGTGTCATTTGCAGATCATCATTCGACCTTGATTGAATTGGTGGTAATTGTAGTATTCCGGACAATCAGCTTCTTATTGGTGAATATACAGTTCAGTAATCATTTTCAGTTGTTTTAAATTTCCAGACGAAGAGCACCGTATTTTCTGCAATACGGTGCCCAACATTCACTCCTTAGTTAATTTCGAGTGCATCATCCGATATAAAATAGGCAAAACGACCAATGTTAGGATGGTGGACGAGATGATCCCGCCAATCACTACCGTTGCAAGCGGTCTTTGCACTTCAGCGCCAGTCCCGACATTCAGTGCCATGGGGATGAAACCTAAACTTGCTACCAGTGCCGTCATCAGAACCGGACGCAATCTTGTGATAGCTCCATCAACGATTGAGTTAATCAAGTCACCTGTTTCTAGTACTCGCTGTTTAATAAATGACAACATCACTAAGCCGTTTAGTACCGCAATACCAGAGAGCGCAATAAACCCGACTCCGGCAGATATAGACAGTGGCATGTCACGCATCCAGAGTGCGAAAACACCTCCTGTTAAGGCTAAAGGCACACCAGTGAAGATGATCAAGGCATCACGAAATGAGCCAAACACCACCACTAGTAACACAAGTATCAGGAAAAGCGTGGCCGGCACCACGATAGACAGTCGCTGACTGGCACTTTCAAGCTGTTCAAACGTGCCGCCATAATCCAGCCAGTAGCCTGCTGGTAGAGCTACCTGTTCGGTTATTTTGATTTTGGCTTCGTCAACAAAACTCCCCAAGTCGCGCTCTCTGACATTGGCGGTAACCACGACTCTGCGCTTACCGTTTTCTCGACTGATTTGATTGGGAACAGACGAGTACCCCAGCGTAGCGACTTCTGATAACGGCACAAATTCCCCATCCGATGTAATGATAGGAGTGCTGCCAATGGCATCTAAATCTGTGCGGATACCTTCACCAAATCGCACAAGCAACTCAAAGCGTCTATCTCCCTCAAAAATTAAGCCAGCAGTATTACCACCGATAGCTGACGCCAACCACTCCTGCAAATCGGCCACGTCCAATCCATAACGTGCCAACTCGACTAGCTTAGGGTTGATAGTGAAGATAGGGATATCATCGACCTGTTCAAGTCGTGCATCCGCCACGCCGTCAATTGATTGTAAAACCGTTAAGATGTCGTTTGCAGAAGCAACCAGCGTGGTTAAATCATCTCCGAAGACTTTTATACCAAGGTCAGCCCTTACCCCACTTATCAACTCGTTAAAACGCATTTGGATAGGTTGGGTAAACTCATAGTTATTGCCTGTCACCGCTTGTAAATCTCGCTCAAGGGTTTCCACGAAATCAGCTTTTGATAGGTTAGGATCAGGCCACTGCGCTCGTGGTTTTAGCATCACAAAGGTATCGGTTACGTTGGGCGGCATCGCATCGGTAGCTACTTCTGCGGTACCGGTTTTCGCAAACACTGTGAGTACCTGTTCGTATTCCATCAAGGTAGATTCAAGTGTTTTTTGCATTGCGACGGCTTGTTCAATACCTGTGCCCGGTATTCGCATGGCGTGCAGTGCGATGTCTCCTTCGTCAAGCTGGGGAACAAACTCAGAGCCTAATCGCGTTGCCAACCATAAGCTGCCCACTACCAGCACGACTGAGCCGAAAAGCACTATCCAGCGTAATTTCAGTGCAAGATTAATGATAGGACGATAGGCGGATTTAGCTGCAACAATAATGAAGCTTTCTTTCTCACTGACTTTACCTGCCATAAACATCGCGACTGCCGCCGGTACAATGGTAATGGAGAACAGCATCGCTGCTATCAGCGCCATGATGACCGTTGCCGCCATTGGTTGGAACATCTTGCCCTCAACGCCTGTCAATGAGAACAGCGGGATATACACGACAGTAATAATCAATACACCGAATAAGCTAGGACGAATGACTTCGTTGGTCGCTTGAAAAACCAGTTCTAGCCGCTCTTTAAGTGGCAAGACTGTGCCTGTGCGTTTCTGAGACTCGGATAACCGCCTGATACAGTTCTCTACGATGATCACCGCACCATCGACAATTAATCCAAAGTCCAATGCGCCAAGGCTCATTAGGTTGGCAGACACACCTGTATTAACCATCCCTGTAATGGTCGCCAACATCGCCAGCGGTATAACTGCCGCAGTGATGAGCGCGGCGCGAATATTGCCAAGCAATATGAACAAGATCACTATGACTAATAACGCACCTTCTACTAAATTCTTCTGAACCGTTTCGATAGCTTTATCGACCAATAGGGTACGGTCATAGACTGGCTCAATGACAATACCATCAGGTAAGCTGGATTGAATGTCCTTCACCTTTTTGGCAACGGATTGAGCAACGGCTCGTGAGTTTTCGCCGACTAGCATCATTGCCGTACCTAAAACGGTCTCTTCACCCTCCTGCGTTGCCGCACCAGTTCTCAGCTCCTTACCAATAGCCACACTGCCAATGTCTTTCACCGCAACGGGGACAGTATTAATGCGTTTTATTACCACATTTTCGATATCGCTAAGTGTTTGAAGTTGACCTTGTGAGCGCACCAGTATTTGTTGCCCATTTCGCTCAACAAACCCCGCCCCCTGATTGGTGTTGTTTCGCTCCAGAGCACGATGGATATCGCTTAGACTAATGTCAAAATTCAGCATAAGCTGTGGTTCAGGATTCACATGGTATTGCTTAACATAGCCTCCAATGGCGTTGACTTCAGTGATCCCCTTAACCAGTGCGAGCTGCGGTTTTACAATCCAGTCATGTATCTCGCGAAGCGCCATTGCATTGTAAGGCTCACCATTTTTTTGCATCGCATTTTGCTTGGCTCGCAAGGTATACATGTAGATTTCGCCCAACCCAGTAGCGATAGGTCCCATTTCAGGCTCTAACCCTTCTGGTAGCTGACTTTTGATTGCGCCTAATCGCGTATTGATGAGATTACGCGCAAAATACAGATCAGTGCCTTCATCAAATACCGCTGTTACCTGAGACAGGCCGTAGCGTGATAAAGAGCGGGTGTAGGACAGGTCAGGTAATCCCGCCAGTGCTGTTTCTACTACGAATGTGATCCGCTGCTCGGTTTCCAAAGGCGAATAGCCCGGTGCTTGTGTATTGATTTGCACTTGCACGTTAGTGATATCGGGTACCGCATCGATAGGTAATTTTTGATAACTGAATATCCCCATGCCCAGCACAAGGAAGATCAACATCAGCATTATCCCTCGTCGCTCTATGGATAAACGTAATATGGATTCAATCATATGTTCGTCCCCCAATAACTGAGACGCATGACCAAGTAAATAGCATTGAGTTATTAGTGGTCATGACCGGCCTCCGACTTTTCTAAATCGGCTTTAAACAGGTAGCTGTTCTGGCTGACAATCACATCTGCAATGTGCAGACCTGATAACACTTCAATATTGTAGTTATCTTGTTGACCTAAGGTAACGGGCACGGGACGGTATTCATCACCTTCTTTGACAAACACGACAGAAGCCCCTTCAAACTCTTGAATCGAAGCTTTAGGAACCATCATGGCGACATCAAGTTTGTTGATTGTGACAAGCCCTTTGATAGCCGCGCCAACCGGCCACTGACCTGAGGTATTAGCTATTTTGGCATACGCCAATACATACGGTTTTTCATCTGGCGAGGGTAAGATATGCTGGATAGTGGTTTCTAACGATGAGCCTGCCACACTAAGTTGAACACTTTGCTGCTCTGCAATATCAGAGAGCTGTTGTGGGAAGACTTTAAGCTGTGCCCACACGTCATCATAGTTTGCGATTGAAAATAACACTTGGCCATTAGATAACTCGCCTTCATTGGCATGTCTGGCAATCACGGTGCCTGAAAACGGCGCGGCAACGGGATAACTTTTCAGGCTTTCGTTGGATTCAACTACCGCCAGTGTCTCGCCTTTTTTTACCTTGTTACCTAAGTTTGCATTGACCTTAGTCACCATACCGTCGAATCGTGCACGCACATGACTCAGTGAAGCAGGGTCGGTCACTATATTTCCGTAAACAGTGGTGGTAATATTGAGACTACCCGTTTGCACACTTTGCGTCATTACGCCCATTTTTTGCGCCATGCTATCTGCCATGAATACGCGTTCATCCTTATGGGCTTCCTCTTTACCATGCTCGCCTTCTGATGCTTGTATTGTGGTGCTTGAAAAAAATCCCAACGCACTGCAAACAATGAAAACTAACAGCGTGTTTTGCTTCTTAATTAATATATTTTTGTTCATTTTGTTTTTCTCGAAAAAGAGGTGTTGATCGTATCCACAAGAGGCTGTGCAGTCAGTGATTCGATATCGGCACCACGCTGATGAGCTTGCTTCGCTGATTGAATTAAGGCTTGTTTGGCATTGAGTAGTTCTTGACGTGTACTCACCCATTCAAGGTAGCTGAATCGACCGTTGATATAGGCTTGTTCTACTAATTCCAGCGCTTGAACTAAGGGTGGGATAATAGAGTTTTGCAGTGTCTGTACATTGAGCAGCGCATTGTTTCTGACCATCAAGGCCATATTTAGCTGATGGTATAGGCTTTGCGTCGCTGACTCTTTTTGTTGTTCCAGCTGTGCCTGAATTGCTCGCTGTTTTTCGTACTCGCCAAGATTTCGGTCACCGGCAAACAGAGGCATACTCACGCCTGCTACAAAGGCTGTTTCATCTATGCCATTCATGCGCCTGATACCGGCCGTCCAGCTTAAATCCGATTGATTAGCTGCTTGAGTAAGGCGGACTTGGGAAGCCTGCAATCTCGAACCTTGCGTATAGACCTCAAGATTGGGACTGTCCAATAGAGTGGTGAAAAGCGCGGTTAACGAAGGAGACGATTGCAGCGCAAATAAGTCACCCTCCACATCAGTAAAAGAGGGATCTTTTTCCCCCCACAGAATAGCCAGACTATTTATCATGGCTTGCTTAGTTTGCTGTGCCGTCACCACATCCAGTCTAGCTCTTGCTAAAGCCGCTTCAGCGCGTTTCTGTTCAAATGCAGGGGAAGCACCTGCATCCACCCGTTTTGTGACTGCTTGATAGGTATATCGAGCAAGTGTTTCTGCATCTTTTTGCGCGTCAATTAACGCTTGTTGCGCCAATACATCGATGTAACGACGTGTCACTTCAGCCAGTACATCCAAGGTGTGCACTTGTTTTTGCGCTTCGACTAAGGTGGATTGCGCCTTAGCAAACGCCTTACGTGAATTGAGTTTATTGCCCAATTCAATGACCGACGACAATGTGAGAGTCAGCTCGGTGTCCTTAATGCCCGATACCTCGCCTGTTCCTAAGAAGTTTTCCACTTCAATGCCTACGTTGAGGGCTGGTTTGAGAGAAGCAGTTTTAATTTCTCCCTCAATTGCTTGTTGCTTGTATGTGAACTCATGCAATTCGGGCGAATTCGCTAATGTTCGCTGTATGGCGCTTTGCAAGGTCATTTCGCGATTGGTGATACTGTTTGTTTGTGCTACTACCACGGTGTGTGTTGTCAAAAGAACAAGCATCGTGGAAACCACCCAAGCGTGCAAACGCATAGGGCGACTCAATGAAATATGCATCATTGTTTTATTCCTAAATTATCAAAAATATATATCGCCAAGCAGTTGGCGAACGGTGTTTGATTAGTTCAGGGTTATGCTTTAGGTGGGCGTAGTAATTGCGTGACAGGTGCATCTATTACTTTTGATAAGTAATAGAAACCGTGATGGGTGGCAACCGAAGCCAGTTCAATTGCGGTGTTATTTCCAAGCCATTGGGCATGGGTTCCATGACAGTGACCACAATGGTGGCAATCAGCAGGATTGTGAGAAATATCTACGGGGGCGTTATCAGTATCAAGTTGTTCGTTAGATTGCAGTTGAGCATGCGTCTTCACAGAAGCGGTGTTATCTCCCGCCTGATGTTCATGTATTTCGCTTAGATGTTGCGAGTCGATAGCATGAAAATCCAAGGACTTGGCGACAGCAGAAAACGACTGAAACAAAATCAGCGAAATCAGCAGGTAACTTGTCACCCTTACACTAAACATATCTATCTACTCTCATCTTTTTCATATTAACAGGTAATCGAACTAAGACCAATCGACCAACCGAAACAAAGTATTTCAATCATTACATTACTCATCACGACAATCTTCATTGGCAAATTCAATTTCAATGGTAGTGTGCACAAAATCAAACTCATCAAGACCTTGGCGAAGTTCGTCTTTAAGTGTTCTCAATTGAGAAACCGAAACATCTTGTTTCAACTCCACATGTGCCGTCATGACGCTATGTTCACCGTCCAAAGACCAGATATGAAAATGATGTATATCCGCCACATCATCAAATGACATGAGTACTTTACGCACTTCCTCCATCTGCTTAGCATCGGGCGTGGCTTGCAGGAATAACAATAAGGTTTCTTTTAGATTTCTAACTACATTGAATAAAATGAATAACGTGAAGCCAATGGATAAGATAGGATCTAAAATTGGCCATGGCTTAAACATCAGCACAATCGATACGATCAGCACTGCCACCCAACCCAATACATCTTCAAGTAAATGCCAGTTTAAGATACGTTCGTTTAAGGAATTCCCTTCGCTAAGTTTATACGCAGCAAATCCATTAACGGCGATGCCAAAAATTGACAGGAGTATCATGCCTTCGACTTGCGGCATTTCGGGTGCAGAAAGCCTTGGGATAGCTTCGAATAAGATCCATATTGAGCCAGTCGTTAACACTAACCCGTTAATCAATGCACCAAGAAGTGAAAAGCGTTTATAGCCATAGGAAAATGTATTGGTTGCTTGTTTATCACTGAGTTTATTTAAGCCCCAAGCGGTGCCAATGGATAAACTATCGCCCAAATCATGCACTGCGTCGGCCATAATAGCCGTGCTGTTTGTCAGCCACCCGCCGATAAATTCAATGATAGTGAACACGACATTCAAGAAAAATGCCCAGCCAATACGTTTTGATGCGCTGTTATCACTGTGACTGTGGTTATGATTATGCATGGTTGATTTTGTCCAATATCGCTTGATTTTCAGCACTGATTGGCAGTCGCTTAAAGGGGCTGATGTCAGTGCCACCTGTATTCCCTTTAGGTACAAGGCCGATAGCTGTTTTGGTTGCAGCACCAACTATTCTTATTACTTGTCCAAAAACGGCTCTCCAATCTTTGTTTAGAAGACCGTGTCGCAGCATTTTACAATGAATTAAACAATGATAATAAGTAGAGTGCTGACCAATTACATGCGCATCCTCCAGCGCTGCAAATGCCTGCCTCTCATTATTGTTAGACATTGCATCTGAGTAATCTGTTAATTTGGAATCGATATGTGGCTTAACCGCTTTGTTGTATGTCATAGTGGATCACCCGCTTTACCTTTCTGTACTTCGCTATTAAGTACTTCCTGCTTGGCCCCTTTGAGGATCATCCACGCTCCGCGCAGCACGACAATCGACACAATACAGCCGATAACCAAATCCGGTACTCTGCTATCAAGCCATACCACTAAAACTCCGGCGATAATGACACCCATGTTGGCGATGACATCGTTGGCCGAAAAAATCCAGCTGGCTCGCATATGTACTTCGTCGTTTTTATGATTACGAATGATCACCAAGCAAACGACGTTTGCAATTAGTGCAATGAACCCCATTCCTATCATTAGTGATGAGATAGGCTCACTGCCCAAGAATAACCTTCTGGTAATATCAATAAGAATAATTACGCCCAGCAATAGCTGAAAGTAACCACTGATTTTCGCAGCTTTGGCTTTGTGAAGTATAGATTTGCCCACAGCATAAATACCTATGCCGTATACAACTGCATCCGCTAGCATGTCCATAGAGTCTGCTATTAAAGCAGTAGAGTCAGCCAAAATACCCACGGTCATCTCAACGAAAAACATCGTCGCATTGATGCCGAGCAGCCAATACAGAACCCGTTTTTGTGAGGCATCTTTGATTTCCACTTCACAGCCGCAACCACTCATTGTTCAACTCTTATTCCCAAAACTATAGGTACAGTGTAAAGTCTATACCTAGTATAGAGTCAACAACACAAAGGCACGTTTATGAAAATAGGTGAGCTATCAAAAAAAAGTGGGTGTTCTATTCAGACGATCCGTTTTTATGAAAAACAGGATTTGTTTGAGGCTTGCAATCGCAGTGAAGGCAACTACAGAATTTACGACGCATCATCGTTGAGAGCACTGCGATTCATTAAACAATGTCGCTCATTAGATTTGACCATAATAGAAATTAAACAGCTGTTGGATACAAAAAATAATCCCGATAAAAGTTGTTCTAGTGTGAACAATTTGATCCATCAACATATGGTTGACGTCACGCATCGCATTGCAGAGCTTGAGGAGCTAAAGGCTACCCTATCTGAGATGGCCTCGGCATGCACAGATGATAGAAAAGTTAAAGAATGTGGGGTATTGCAGTTGCTTGAAGAGTGATACTTATATCTACAAGTCTTGTAGTTTACGTTTGCCTAAGGTTTCATAATTGTACATGGTTCGCTAATTGATATTAGATAAAGTAACCAATACACAATAAATAGCTATGTTCGCATTTTTGGGCTAAGCAGTCGTTCGACTGAGGTAGGTCGAATGTCCGTTGATCGCTCAAAGCTGCCTATTTTCTTTTAATTTCCAATTCACAGGTGTCCGGCGTTTTTCAAGTTAGTTGTTGCCTTAAGTTTCAAACTTTTCGTTGGCTGAAGTATAAATCAAAACTCTTTAATTCTTGGTACGGTCTTTTGCTGCCAATATGTTAGCCAGTAGGCGGCTAGTAAACTAGCAATTGAAAGTAAAAGCATAAATATAGCTTTAAGGATGCTACCTCTAGTCGAATCATAAATTAATAGAGGTATTGCAATGAAAGGGAGTGAACCTGCTACAGCTCGATACAGACCTACTAGGTTAAAACCAATTTGGTATGAAGGTGTATGTAATCTGTATTTAAATGTTCTACTAGAATCGGGTAAAGACAAACTGTATTTAGAAATAGCCCAAACAACACTATGCAAAAGAGTTAGTAAATTAAAATAGTATATCAGATGGTCTGGTGGCGTAATCCCTTAGAAAAAGCTAACCGGGCCTTCTACGCCTGAAAAGAGTAAGACTAAAAGGCAGGGAATTGAGCCAAATACAATTGCACAAATAATTTCGTCAAAGAGTAAGTGTGAAGCGGTTTTGTTTTTCGTTGGTTTGCATAATTGTTTTCTATTGTACTTTGAGCTTTAAAATACAATTCAAAAGAAGAATAAAAACTTGTTCAGTAGAGTGCCATTAGCTGTCTTCCTATATATCCCCCCCTTTTATACCTTAAAAGTATAAAATAATTTAAGGGAAGTATCGTGCGATAAATGTGCGACATATATTTAAAAATGCTAAGTTAATAGTGCGATAAAGAAGAGAGTTTAATTTATAACAAGTTGAAACAAATAGAATTTAAATGGTCGGTATGGAGAGATTCGAACTCTCGACCCCTGCCACCCCATGACAGTGCGCTACCAAGCTGCGCCACATACCGAACGTTGTTTGCAATAGTACGTATATTTTTTTAAAAATCAATAAGTGTTTGTTTGTTTGCGTGTTTATTGCGCAAAAGAGCGTGTAGCCGCAATTGCGCAAGGTTAGTTATTAGTCTTTATTTAACCATTGTTTGATCGACTCATACATCTCATCACGTATTAACGGCTGCGCTTTTTTGTTAGGGTGTAATCCGTCGTTTTGCATTAAATCGCTTTGTCCTGCAATATTTAATACAAAAAAATCCATAAGGTAAGCGTTTGTATTTTCACTTACTTGTGTAAAACTGTCGGTGAACATTTTACTGTAGCGTGGACCGTAATTTGGGGGAATGTAAATTTCCATTAAGGCGGTCATCGCATTGGCAGCTTGGCTTTTTTCGATAAGCGAAGTTAAGTTAGCTTGCATTTTATTAACCGGAAAACCACGTAAGCCGTCGTTAGCACCAAGCTCTATAAGTACATGAGTAGGCTCGTATTGCTCAAGTAAAGCATCGAGGCGGCGCAGAGCTCCACCGGAAGTTTCGCCACTAATACTGGCATTTATTAATTCGATATTACTTTGCTCTGCATCGTATTTATCTTGTAACAATTTGACCCAGCCTTGTTCTTGTTTAAGTCCGTAGGCTGCGCTTAAACTGTCACCGAGTATTAAAATCGTGTTGTCGGCTGCTGCGCTCAGTGGCTTGGTAACTAAAAATAAAATGAATACAAAACGTAGGATTGAATGAGTCATATGTCAGCGCTTTCTCAATTAAATATAATTCAAGTAAATGGTTTGTCTAAAGTGGTCTCTACCTTTGAAGGCGAGCTGCCCATCCTCAGCGACATCAGCTTTAATGTCAAGCATGGCGAGTCGGTTGCGGTTGTTGGTACGTCGGGTTCTGGTAAATCTACGTTGCTTAGTTTATTAGCCGGGCTTGATACAGCAAGCAGCGGTGAAATATTTTTAGACGGTGCACCGCTTCATAATTTAGACGAAGAGCAGCGCGCAGCACTTAGAGCGGAAAAAGTGGGCTTTGTTTTTCAATCTTTTATGTTGGTGCAAAGTTTAACCGCGCTTGAAAACGTTATGCTGCCGGCAGAGCTTGCAGGCGAAAGCGATGCAAAAGAGCAAGCGCTTGCGTTACTTGAAAAAGTAGGGCTTAGCCACCGTGTTGATCATTATCCGTCGCAGCTATCTGGTGGTGAGCAGCAGCGTGTAGCAATTGCGCGAGCATTCATTGGCACACCTAAAATTCTTTTTGCTGATGAGCCTTCGGCTAATTTAGATAGTAAAAACGGCAAAATGATTGAATCACTTTTATTTGATTTAAACACTCAGCACGGCACTACACTTATTTTAGTAACGCACGATGAAGCACTTGCACAAAAGTGTGAACATATTATTCAAATAGAAGCCGGATTACTTGTTAAAAGTGAAGCTGAGGATACTGCAAATGTGGGCTAAGTTAGCGCTTAAATTATTTGCGCGAGAGTTTAGACGTGGCGAGCTTACTGTTATAAGCGCAGCAATTGCGCTTGCTGTATTAACAGTGCTTACGCTTTCTATGGTTACTGAGCGAATAGCACAAAGTATTGCACAAAAAAGTAGTGCGTTTATAGCCGCCGACCGTGTACTTGCAAGTGCTCATACACTCGATACTGCTTTTATTACTAAAGCAAAAGAGCAAAACCTGCAAACAGCACAAATGGTTTATTTTGATACCATGCTTTTTGCAAACGACGAAATGCAGTTTAGCTCAGTAAAAGCGGCTTCAAACGAATACCCGTTAAAAGGGCAACTAAAAGTTAAAGACAGCCTAATGGGTGAAACCGTTATTGCCCAGGGTGGGCCTGCACCTGGCAATGTGTGGTTAAGTGAGTCAGTTTTTTATAGCTTAAATATTGATATAGGCGCACAAGTAGAGCTAGGGGCAGCCCTATTTAATGTTGAAAAAGTAATTGTTGAAGAGCCTGATGCGCCATTCAATGTGTTTTCGAGTAGTCGTCGTGTATTAATAAACATTGCTGATGTGCCAAAAACAGAGGTTATTCAGCCTGGTAGCCGTGTTTATTACCGCCAGCTTTACGCTGGTGATGAAGCCGATATAAATAGCTTTTACGAATGGTTAAAGCCGCAAATGGCTGAAAACCAGCAGTGGTACGGTGTTAAAGACCGCCAATCGCCAATTTCAAATAGCTTAAACCGCGCAGAGAGTTTTTTATTATTAGCCAGTTTACTGGGTATTATTTTAGCCGCAGTGGCAATTGCAGTATCAGCAAAACGGTATTGTGAGCGCCAGTACGACCCCGTAGCGATGATGAAAACGCTAGGAGGAAGCCGTTCAACTATACGTAAAATATACATGCTGCATTTGCTTTTAGTGTGTGCAATGGCAGTGTCTATCGGTTTATTAATTGGTTACGGCTTACAAGAAATTGCAACAAGCTATTTATCAAAGAGTATGGGAATGGAGCTGCCTTTAGGTGGGTTTAAACCGTGGTTAATCGCTATAAGCACAGGCGTAATATGTGCAGTTATGTTTTCTATTAAGCCGTTATTTGATTTATTTGATATTCCGCCGCTTAGAGTACTGCGCCGTAATTTAGGTGATCAGTTAGCAGTAAGCCGAATGCATTTAGGTATGAGTGCGCTAACGGTTTTTTTATTAATGTGGCTTTTTAGTAACAATATAAAAATTACCCTTATTTTATTTGTGTCTACTTTAGCGCTTATTGGTGTATTATTTTTACTGTCTAAACTTATATTTGGCGGTGGGCGTAAACTGGGTTTAAAACCGGGTAACAGCTGGTCTTTGGCTATTGCGTCTATTCAAAAGCGTGCAAACGTAAATGCTGTGCAGCTTATTAGTTTTTCGTTAGCGATTAAATTATTGTTGTTTTTAATTGTACTTAAAAACGACATGATTTCTGATTGGCAATCACAGCTTCCAGCTGATGCGCCTAATGCCTTTTTAGTGAATATTACTCAAAATGAGCTTGAGCCAGTAAATGAATATTTAGCGCAAAATGATATTCAGGTGTCAGACTTTTACCCAACCATTCGTGGGCGTGTAAATGCGGTAAATGGCGAGTTGGTTGCACGTAAAATATCGCTGCAAGACAACGAGAAAAAAGACGAAGAAGCTCGCTCGGGTATTGGCCGTGAGCTAAACCTAACGTGGCTTGAAGACGTACCAGCGCAAAACGAAATTATAGAAGGGCAGTGGTTTGGCGAAGGTGCAGTAGGTGAAGCATCGGTTGAGGAGTCAATGTTAGAACGTTTAGACGTTGAAATAGGCGACACCTTAACGTTTTTAATTGGTGCGCAGTCGTTTGACGCTAAAATTACCAGTGTCCGCAAAGTAAATTGGGCGACGCTAAAACCTAACTTTTTTATAATTTTAAGCCCCGACGTACTTAAAGACTTTCCGGCGACTTATATTTCATCGGTGCGTATAGAGCCTGAGCAAAAACGAGACTTTAGCCAGCTATTACGTACTTACCCAACAATAACCGCAATTGATGTTGATAACTTTGTTAAACAAATTCAATCAACTATTCAGCAAGTGTCGTTAGCTATTGGGTTTGTACTTGCCATAGTTGTACTGTGTGGTGCGCTAGTGCTTATATCGCAAGTACAGGCAAGTCTAGGTGAGCGTATGCAAGAAATTGTAATTTTGCGAACGCTGGGTGCTAAAGGACGTTTAATTAAAAATGCGACGTTATATGAGTTTTTATTATTGGGTGCTTTAGCGGGTTTTGTTGCGGCACTATTTAGTGATGTAGCGCTTTTAATTGTGCAGCAGCAAATGTTTGACCTAGCAGGTAAATTACACCCCGCTATTTGGCTTATAGGGCCTGTATCGGGTGGTGTATTTGTGGCCGCGCTTGGCTACTTTATGATTGCCCGTAAACTTAAACAAAATACTCAAGGGTTAGTTCGCGCATTAGCGTAAGCTATACTTTGAAACACTAAACGCCCACTTAATTTGTGGGCGTTTTTGTTTTTGTTTTTACTTGTTACTGGTAATTTATACAGTGCTCTGGCATTATTAGCATAATTAAAAAATAACAATAATGGAGCCCTTTTTGGCTATTATTTTAGGGATAGATCCTGGCTCACGATTAACCGGTTATGGTGTTGTGGCGCATCAGGGCGCTAAGTTTACTTACTTAGGCAGTGGCTGCATAAAATTGGCCGATCATCCTTTTCCTATCAGGCTTAAAATGATTTACCAAGGGATCACGCAATTAATTGAGCAATTTTCGCCAGAAACTTTCGCCATCGAAAAAGTATTTATGGCACACAATCCCGATTCGGCTTTAAAACTAGGCCAAGCGCGAGGAGCCGCTATTGTAGGTGCTTCTATGGCTGATTTACCGGTATTTGAATATTCAGCAAGGCAAATTAAACAAGCCGTGGTGGGTAACGGCGGCGCCGATAAATCGCAAGTACAACATATGGTAAAAAATATTTTAAAATTACCAGGTACGCCTCAGGCTGATGCAGCCGATGCACTTGCTATTGCTATTTGCCATGCTCACTCAGAACAAAATTTAATTAAACTAGCGGGTAGCGCAAGCAAAACCGTTAGAGGACGTTTAAGGAAATAATTATGATTGGCCGCTTAAATGGCATTTTAGTCGAAAAACAACCACCCGAAATTTTATTAGAAGTAAGCGGTGTAGGTTACGAAGTTCAAATGCCAATGACCTGCTTTTATGACTTACCAAACATTGGCGAAAATGCGATTGTTTATACTCATTTTGTAGTGCGCGAAGATGCACAGTTATTATTTGGATTTAATAATAAAACGGAACGTGCACTATTCAGAGAGCTATTAAAAGCTAACGGAGTAGGGCCTAAACTCGGGTTAGCTATATTATCGGGCATGTCGGCTAAGCAATTTGTGAGCTGTGTAAATAACGAAGATGCTACTTCTTTAGTTAAGCTACCTGGTGTTGGTAAAAAAACAGCTGAGCGCCTAGTACTTGAGATGAAAGACCGATTAAAAGATTGGGGCAATGATTTATTTACACCATTTAGCGACAGTGCCGTTATTGAGCCTATGAGCGATGCCACAATTGCTAATAATGCCGCCGATGATGCGGTATCAGCATTGGTTGCACTTGGTTATAAATTGCCACAAGCGCAAAAAGCAGTAAAATCGGTTAGTAAACCAGATATGTCTACTGAGGTTCTTATTAAAGAATCTTTAAAATCAATGTTGTGAGTAACCCATGATTGAAGCGGATCGCTTAATTGACGCGACAGAAAAAACTAACGAAGACACCATCGATCGTGCAATAAGGCCAAAACTGTTAGCCGACTACCGAGGTCAGCCACATGTTAAGCAGCAAATGGAAATATTTATAGAAGCTGCTCGTAGCCGAGGCGAAGCGCTCGATCATTTATTAATATTTGGCCCGCCTGGCTTAGGTAAAACCACGCTTGCTAACATTGTTGCTAATGAACTTAACGTAAGCATTAAAACAACCTCAGGCCCTGTACTTGAAAAAGCCGGCGACTTAGCTGCGTTACTTACCAACCTTGAAGAGGGCGATGTACTGTTTATTGATGAAATACACAGGCTAAGCCCACAAGTTGAAGAAATACTTTACCCTGCAATGGAAGATTACCAACTTGATATTATGATAGGTGAAGGCCCAGCTGCGCGTTCTATTAAATTAGATTTACCTGCATTTACGCTTATTGGTGCGACTACGCGAGCAGGATCGCTAACGTCACCGCTTAGAGACCGCTTTGGCATTGTGCAGCGTCTAGAATTTTACTCAGTAGCCGACTTATCACATATTGTAGGGCGCTCAGCACATTACCTCGATTTAGAAATGTGCGACGACGGCGCAACTGAAATTGCAAAGCGCTCGCGTGGTACGCCACGTATTGCCAACCGTTTACTTCGCCGCGTACGCGACTACACACAAGTAAAGTCAGACGGGACAGTAAATGCAAGTGTTGCTGAGCAAGCGCTTGATATGATTGACGTTGATAAAAGCGGCTTTGATTACATGGACCGTAAATACTTACTCGCCATTATAGAGAAGTTTATGGGTGGGCCCGTTGGGCTTGATAACTTAGCAGCCGCCATCGGTGAAGAAAAAGAAACCATTGAAGATGTCATAGAGCCTTTTTTAATTCAGCAAGGCTTTATTCAGCGTACTCCACGCGGGCGAATTGTGTCTGACAATGCTTATCATCATTTTGGTTTACTCCCAAAACAAGATTAAATTAATTTAGTAGCCTGCTATAGTAAATGTAGCGGGCTGCATCCCTTCTTATTTGTAAATTCTTTATAAACTTACTCAGCTTTCATCCACTTTGTTGCAAATGTAATCAAAAAATTAAAATCAGTTTGTAATTCACTTAACGTTAAGACTGGCGTGGCTATGCTGCGTACCATTAATACCAATCAGCATTAATACTTTATCAATTTAAGAGATTAAACTTAGGCTAACAGTGTTAAAACTTTTAGCTTGTTATCAGCGCATTTTTATCTCGCAAGGGATAGCTTAATTTTTTTGGTATAAACGTTTAATCGATATGGAAAATCCATATTGAGTAACTACAAATTGTGCTGTTTACAATGAGTACATGCCAAATTGGTCGTAAAATTTAGGCAAAAAAAAGCCCGCATATAATGCGGGCAAACAACAAGTTGAAGGAAGTAATCCAGGGGAACTACGTTTTACTTAATGTTGGTTTTATCCAAAAAGAGTAAAACAATGTAATACGATAAAATATCCTATTACTAAGAACTCGACTTAACGAAAAATCTTTCATTTAGTGCGTCAGCTCGGTATGGGAGAATAATACGTAAGATTGCTTTTTTATTCAAACTAGAAAATTTGCATTTTCAGATTAAAAAAACTAATGCTATGAGTTTTATCGTTGTTTTAAATTTGTGCGTTAATTAATCGTTAATTTTATAAGTGGATGAAAATTATAACTTAAGTAATATTTTTCATTCTAGCTCAGTATTAGTTTTACTATTACGATTAGGTTGCTCAAAAGTGGTTTTGAGTGTTTATGCGCTAAAATTGAATAAACGGTGCATTTTATGACGTTTAAGGCATATATTTAAGCATTTTAACCGCATTAAAATAACAAACTGGGTTTTATAAAAACCTAATAAAGATACAAAAGCATAATAAAGATGATTTTTAACGTTTTTTGTTGCTTATTCATAGCAATATCGTTGTCAGCTTGAAATGGACTAGATACACTAGATGCAACTTTTGACCGCGTAGACGGTCGTATTTACACAAATGAACCAATTTGCCGTATTTTGAAATTATTTAGGAGTTTAACGTGGGATCAGGGCTTAATTTTTTAGATCTAATTCTAGAAGCCAGTTTGCTTGTTCAGTTAGTGATGTTAGGGCTAGTTGCCATGTCGGTTATGTCGTGGGCGATTATTTTTCAGCGCAAAAAAGCGATATCAGATGCGTTAGCTAATGCTAAAAAGTTTGAACAAAAATTTTGGTCAGGTATTGACCTAAGCAAACTGTACAACGAAATTTCGTCGCGTAGTGGTCAATCTCATGGTATTGAAGCGCTATTTACGGCAGGCTTTAAAGAGTTTGCACGCCATAAAAAGAATACATTTCAAAGCGCAGGCATTGTTATGGAAGGTACGCACCGCTCAATGCGCGTTGCGCTATCTCGCGAGATTGAAAAAATAGAATCAAGTTTATCGTTTTTAGCAACTGTTGGCTCTATTAGTCCATATATAGGCTTATTTGGTACTGTATGGGGTATTATGAATGCCTTTATTGCACTAGGCGAAGTTAAACAAGCAACATTACAAATGGTAGCACCAGGTATTGCTGAAGCATTGATTGCAACTGCAATGGGTTTATTTGCGGCTATTCCGGCAGTTATTGCATACAACCGCTTTTCTAATAAAGTTGAAAAACTAGAATCTCATTACATTAACTTTATGGAAGAGTTTGCAAATATTTTACACCGTCAAGCAGCTACCCAAATAGAGGCTCAAGCGAATGTATCAGCGTAAAAAGCGCCGTCCGGTCGCAGAAATTAATGTAGTACCTTACATTGATGTAATGTTGGTATTGCTAATAATATTTATGGCTACAGCACCCCTTATTACTCATGGTGTGAAAGTAGATTTACCAAAAATGGAAGAGTCGGATTTAGTAGATACTAAAGACACGCCACCAATTATTGCGTCAATTGATTCAGCGGGTAAGTACTATGTAAGTATAGGCACCGATCCTGAAGAGCCAATGGAAGCATTAGATGTAGCTGCCGTTATTAAGTTACAACTAATGAAAAATCCTGATGTGCCGGTAATGATTAAAGGCTCAGGTAAGGTATCGTACCAAGAAGTATTGTTATTAATGGACTTTTTAAAGAATGCTGGCGTACCATCTGTGGGTTTAATGACGGAATCCTTTGAGGGGACACAGTAGTAACATGAATAGTTCTATAATCAAGTCAGTACTTTTACATTTGGGGTTGGGTGGTTTTTTGTGGGCAACTGCAAACATTCATCCACCTGCGCCAAAAGTAATGGAAGTTACACTTAATTCGGCTATTCCAACGCCTGAAAAAGCAGTATCGGCAGTAACGGTTGATCAAAAGCAAGTTGAGCAAAAGATTGCTGAACTTCAAAAGAAAGAAGATGCTAAAAAAAGTGCAGAAGATAAACGTATTCGCGATTTAGAACGTCGAGCGGCTAATGCACGAAAGCAACGTGAAACCGAAGCGCGTAATATTAAAAAATTAGAGCAACAGCGTAAGGCGAAAGAGAAAGAAAAAGCCCAAGCTGAGGCTGAAGCTAAAAAAGCACGTGCAATTGAGCAAAAAGAGCGTGCTAAAGCTAAACAAGCTGAAAAGCAAAAGCAAGAAGCTGAAACTGCAGCTAAAGCCGCAGCCGACAAACGCAAAGCTGAAGAAGAGGCACTTAAAAAAGCAGAAGCAGAGCGTAAAAAACGTGAAGCCGAAGCAAAAGAACGCGCTAAAGAAGCAGAGCGTAAGCGTCAGCAAGCATTGCAAGAGCAAATGTTACAAGAGCAACTTGCCAAAGAGCAGGCGGCCCGTAGTAAAATACGTCAACAGCAAGTAGTAAGTGAAGTTGATAAATACCGTGCTTTAATTATGGCGCGTATACAGCAAAACTTACTTATTGATGAAAAAATGAAAAACCAACAGTGCCGTGTAAATATTCGTTTAGGCTTTAATGGTTTAGTAACGCAAGTTAAATCGTTAGGCGGCGATAAGTTAGTGTGTGAAGCTGCATTGAGAGCCGTGCGCATGGCCGACACATTACCGGTATCTAAAGATAAAGACGTATTCGAACAACTTAAGAATATTAATTTAACAATCAAGCCAGAATTTTAAAGGAATGATATGTTCAACAAAATAAAAATAGCCTGTTTAGTTTTACTGTTTGGGTTTGTAGGTGTTGCTAATGCCGCGCTTGAAATTGTAATAACAGAAGGTGTAGATGGTGCAAGACCCATTGCGATTGTGCCTTTTAAATACCAAGGTGTTGGCCCAATTCCTGAAAAGTTAAGCAATGTTATTGCTGCCGATTTAATGCGCAGTGGTAAATTTAAGCCAGTTGATGTGGCGCAAATGCCTCAGCAACCAAATAAAGATGGCGAAATTGATTACGCCTCGTGGGTTAATAAAGGTGTAGAGGCTATATTAGTAGGTGAAGTAGAGCAGCAAACTGATGGGCGCTACTTAGTACGTTATGAATTAGTAGATGTAATACGCGGCCAAATTACTGGCGGTAATACACAAATGATGAGTAACGGTAAATTAATTAAAAGCCAAGACCATATATTAGAAGCGCGTGAGAGTGTGATTGGTGAAAACGGTTTTCGTCGATACTCACACCGTATAAGTGACGTGATTTACGAAAAGCTAACTGGCGAAAAAGGTGCCTTTTTAACTAAAATTGCTTATGTGATAGTACGTGATGAAGACTCTAAGCCTTATCAGCTTGTGGTTGCTGATTACGACGGTTTTAACGAACAAGTATTACTGCGTTCAAAAGAGCCGTTGATGTCGCCAGCTTGGTCACCAGATGGCACTAAATTAGCTTATGTAACGTTTGAAAACCGTCAAAGCCAAATTTATATTCAAGATATATACACAGGTAAGCGCGAAATTATTGCAAGTTACCGTGGTATTAATGGTGCGCCGCAGTTTTCGCCAGATGGTAAAAAGTTATTATTAGTACTTTCTAAAGATAAAACAGGTGCAACCGAAGTTTATTTACTTGACTTGGCTACGCGTAAAGAAACACGCCTTACACGTCATCGTAGTATAGATACTGAACCATCTTGGTATCCAAATGGTCAAGATATTGTGTTTACATCTGAAAGGGGTGGTAATGCCCAGATTTATAAGTTAAATTTAAAAACTGGTAGGTCAAATCGATTGACCTTTGACGGTGACATGAACCTTGCAGGTTCTATAACACCGGACGGTAAAGAATTAGTGATGGTTAACCGTACCAACGGGCAGTACCATCTTGCTAAGAAAGAGCTGGCTACAGGTGCGTTTCAAGTATTAACAAGAACACGCCTAGATGAATCACCGAGCATAGCGCCAAACGGTTCGATGATTATTTATAGCACGCTTCATAATAATAAACAGGTACTCGCGCTGGTATCGATGGACGGCCGCTTTAAAGCACGCTTACCTGTGCTAGACGGACAAGTAAAGGCGCCAGCTTGGTCGCCATATTTACAGTAATATTACTGGTTTACTCAAAATAGGAATCTACTCAATGCAACTTAACAAAATACTTAAAGGCCTGCTAATTGCTGTGCCAGTAATGACACTAGCAGCTTGTAGCTCATCTTCAGATATCGACGAAGGCGCTGCAAATCAATCAAATCAAGGTGTTGTTGAGCAATCAACAAACAACGATACTGTTGAAGTAGCTACAATCTCTCCTGAGCAACAAGCAGAAGAGCAACTTCGTCAAAAGTACGAAGCACTACGTCAAGAGCAAGTAATCTACTTTGATTTTGATAAAGCCACTGTTGAGGGCAAGTACGCAGAATTACTTCGCGCACACGCTGAGTTTTTAGTTCAAAACCCTTCAGTTAAAGTATTAATCGAAGGTCACGCTGATGAGCGCGGTACACCTGAGTACAACATTGCACTAGGTGAGCACCGTGGCCAAGCAGTTGAAAAATACCTACAAAGTTTAGGTGTTTCAGCTAGCCAAATGTCAGTAGTAAGCTACGGTGAAGAGAAGCCAATGGTTAAGTCTCGCACTGAATCAGCTTTCGCTAAAAACCGCCGTGCGGTACTAGTTTACTAAGATAAGAGATATTATGAAGCCGAAAATTATTTTGGCAGCCATGATATTGAGCGGGAGCACCCAGTTAATGGCTGCTCCCGCTCCTGTTTCAGAAGCTGCAAGTTCACAATCGAGTATTGAGAAACGCCTAGCATCGCTTGAAAACATGATGCAGTCGCGCAACTTATTACAGTTAGAGTTACAACAACAGCTTAATTTGCTACAAGACGAAGTAAGTCAAATTCGTGGTGTAACAGAAGAGCAAAGCTATAAACTTGAAAAAGTATTGCAGCGCCAGCGTGAGTTGTATCAAGAAATTGAAAACCGTGTAAGCCAAGCTTATACACAGCCTACTGCAGCGCCTACAACCGACTACACGCAGCCAAGTGATGCACAGACCTACAGTAACGATTTATCTGAAAACGAAGCTTACGAGCGTGCTGTTGCGTTAATAATGAAAGATAAGCGCTATGATCAAGCGATCCCTGAATTTCAAACGTTTTTAACGACCTACCCAAATTCGGTTTATGCGTCTAACGCGCATTACTGGTTAGGCCAATTACTAACAATTAAAAATGAAGGTGTAAAAGCAAGCGAGCATTTTAAAGTGGTAGTAAATGAATTTCCAAATTCAAATAAACGCCCAGATGCAATGTTAAAGTTAGGCTCACTTTTACAAGATCAAGGTTTAACGGCTGAGGCACAAAAAATACTGAGTGATCTTATCAATCAGTACCCAAGTACAACTGCTGCAAAGCTAGCAACTGATCGTTTAGGGAACTAAAGTTCACTAACGATTAAATTGCCTATTTAGGCCAGCAAACTACATGGAAACTCTCGGTGAATCTTGTATTTGCATGTAGTTTGAGCACAAACGCTTTAATTTTGTGCATCTAGGCATAAAAACTTAAAAAAAGAGACAATTTCGGTTGCACTCATTTTATAAATAAGTATTATAAGCGCCCGCAGCAAACGAATGGTTACCCCACTCGAAATGCGGCAAAAAGAGCGGGTTATTAGCTCAGTTGGTAGAGCAGTTGACTTTTAATCAATTGGTCGATGGTTCGAATCCATCATAACCCACCATTTTTTTAAATGGTCTTTTATCGGCGGATTTACGTACAGTACCAAGTTGCTATAAATGCAGCGTCAGAGCGGGTCATTAGCTCAGTTGGTAGAGCAGTTGACTTTTAATCAATTGGTCGATGGTTCGAATCCATCATGACCCACCATTTTTATTCTTTTTGAATAAATGATGGTTTCAATCGGCGGATTTACGTAGCTTCATTCTTTATAGAATAAGTGCATAGAGCGGGTTATTAGCTCAGTTGGTAGAGCAGTTGACTTTTAATCAATTGGTCGATGGTTCGAATCCATCATAACCCACCATTCTTTATTCTGATGAATACAG
>NZ_LOFG01000017.1:105414-288789 GCF_001469205.1 Pseudoalteromonas sp. H103
ATTAGCTCAGTTGGTAGAGCAGTTGACTTTTAATCAATTGGTCGATGGTTCGAATCCATCATGACCCACCACTCTCTAATACTTTCCTTTATATTCTTTTTTAAATTCCCATTTTATTTTTTATAAACAGCCCCGCTAGTTTGCTGTTATTTATGTTTATATTCTCGTATAATTCGCCGTAATTAATGCACTGTAGATAAGTGGTCGAGAACATGAGTCTAGCTCAAACTATTATGCCTGAAGGTTATATTTTCCCTCCTAAGCCAGCACCGTTAACACAAGACGAGCAAGGCGAATATAAAGCGCGTATTAAACAATTACTGAAAGATAAAAATGCAGTACTTGTAGCGCATTATTATACCGATCCAGAAATTCAAGCCCTTGCTGAAGAGACCGGCGGCTGCGTTGCCGACTCGCTAGAAATGGCGCGTTTTGGTGCACGCCACGATGCCGATATGATCATCGTAGCGGGCGTAAAGTTTATGGGCGAAACAGCTAAAATTTTAACGCCAAATAAAACAGTTGTTATGCCAACGCTTGAAGCAACGTGTTCGTTAGATATTGGCTGCCCAATAGACGAGTTTTCAGCGTTTTGTGACGAGCACCCTGATCGTAAAGTCGTTGTGTATGCAAATACCTCAACGGCTGTTAAAGCGCGTGCAGATTGGATTGTAACCTCATCATGTGCACTTGAGATAGTAGAGCACCTCGATGAGCAAGGCGAAAAAATTATTTGGGGCCCAGATAAGCACCTTGGTAGCTATATTCAAAAAAATACCGGTGCCGATATGCTAATGTGGAACGGAGCATGTATCGTACATGACGAGTTTAAAACAAGAGCACTTAAAGACATGAAAGCACTACACCCAGACGCGGGTGTATTGGTTCATCCAGAATCGCCGGCAGAAATTGTAGCGCTGGCTGATGCCGTAGGTTCTACAAGCCAATTAATTAAAGCTGCACAGACAATGGACAACAAAAAGTTTATTGTAGCCACTGATCGTGGCATATTTTATAAAATGCAGCAGTTATGCCCAGAAAAAGAGTTTTTTGCAGCTCCAACAGCCGGTGAGGGCGCTTCTTGTAAAAGTTGTGCTCATTGCCCTTGGATGGCAATGAACGGCTTAAAAGCGATTGAAGAAGCTTTAATCGACCCTAAAGGTAAGGAAATATTTGTAGATATGGACTTACGTGAAGGCGCGCTTAAGTCACTTAACCGCATGTTGGACTTTACAGCAAACATGGCTAAGTAATTATCCCAATGTATAAAAACGGCTAAGCCTATTGGTTTAGCCGTTTTTTTATACCTTTTATAAATTACTGGTTGATAAATAGGCATTTAACGGTGCAAACTTAAAAATGCCTTGCACCTGTGTAACCTATTTCATACTATAACGCGCTGTTGCAGTGCAACACTTTGGAGAGATGGCTGAGTGGCTGAAGGCGCACGCCTGGAAAGTGTGTTTAGGTTAATCCCTAACGAGGGTTCGAATCCCTCTCTCTCCACCATTATTCTAAGAACCCAGTTATTTATATCGGAAGATGTATTAACTGGGTTTTTTAATGCCTAAATTAACTATCGACTAAATCAAGAGTTGATAAAATGGCAATAAGTTCATGTTTTTCTATTGGCTTCGACACATAGCCATCAAATAATTGTTTGTATATTTCTTTTTGTTCTGTAAACACATTCGCAGTTAATGCAATAACAACTTGCTCACTATCAAGTACTTTAATTTGTTTACACGCTTCAAGTCCGTCCATTTTAGGCATTTGTATATCCATAAAAATAATGTCGGGCTTATGCGACTTGTACAGTGCAATTGCTTCTAAGCCGTTGTTGGCTATTACAACTGTTGCTTTAGTAGGTTCAAGCATGGCTGAGGCTACTAGTTGGTTTATTTTATTATCTTCTGCTAATAAAATAATTTTTTCTGATAAGTCAGGAAATTCTGCACTGCTTATTTTTAATTCGCTTTCGTCTACTTTAGCTTGCTCTAAAGGTAGGTAGACGTAAAACTGGCTACCAGAACCTAACTGGCTTAATACTTTTATTTCGCCATGCATTAAACTGATTAACGATTTAGTGATAGGTAAACCAAGGCCAGTGCCGCCATATTCACGAGTGGTTGATTTTTCTGCTTGTTCAAAGCGCTCAAATAAGCGTTCAATTGCTTGCTCTGATATTCCTATACCTGTGTCTGAGACCTTGCAACATATTCTTTTTTCATCCGTTAAGTTAAAGCTTATCGTTACACCGCCTTGTGAGGTGAACTTAATTGCGTTGGAAATTAAATTTAAAAATATTTGTCTTAATCTAACTGGGTCGCCAATCCAGAATTTATGTTTAATATTAATTTCAAATTTAAGGTATATGTTTTTATCGTGTGCTTGTAGGGCTAAATCAGACTCTAAATGATGAATAAGTTCAAATAAATCAAAAGGCTTATGCTCAAGAGATAATTTACCTGCCTCAATTTTAGAAAAATCAAGAATATCATTAATAATGGTGGTAAGCGCTCGAGTTGAATACAGTGATTTTTTTAAATACTCTTTTGATTTTTCATTAAGCGGTTGTTCTTGTAATAGTTGTAATGTGCCAAGTATACCGTTCATGGGGGTTCGTATTTCGTGGCTCATGTTTGCTAAAAATTCAGACTTAGCCTGCGATGCTTGTTCAGCAAGTTCTTTTGCGTGACCGAGCGCTTGTTCGTGGTCAATTTGCTCAGTTAAATCATACGCAATACCTAAATAGCCAACGGTATCGCCTTCGTTATTTAATAAAGAAGTAACGCTTAAATTAACTTGTATGTGTTGGCCATTTTGGGTGACGTATGTCCATTGGTTAATATCTGGAGTGGTTGATGTTGCTTTAATCGTTAGTACTTCAATACCAGGGGTAACGGGGTGGTTTAACTCTTTTGTGAGTAACGTTGCTTTATTTACAACTTCTTCTTTTAAATGAAAAATACTTGGGCTTTGAATGCCAATAATATCATCGGCTTTATAACCTAATAATTTCTCCGCTGCAGGGTTAAATAAAGTAATAACCCCTTGTAAGTCGGTTGCAATAATTGAGTAGCTAGTGCTGTTTACAATACTGCGCTGTAACATACTCATATCGGCTATTTCTTGCGTACGTTGTTTAACTTCGCTTTCTAGTTTTAAATTGGCTTGCTGTAATGCGAGCTTATTTTTTTTAGCCTGAAGCGCTTTTCTTTTAATTCTTTGGCTTCTTCTAAAAATAAACAATTGCATTAAAAAAGCGATAAACATACAGCCAATAGTGGCAAAAGAGCCATTAACAATGGCTTGATAACGACTAGGAAGATGAAGATTATAAATAAAGGCATCTGAGGCATTAATGGTAATTTTCCACGTTCTACCCATTAATTTTATTATTTTAGTTAATTGATAATGGTTAGTTTCGCTTTTTATGCCGTAACTAAAAAAATCAGTCTCAGTATTGTTATTTATATCACTTATCGTTAGTTGATTTTCATCAAGATGTGCAAGTGAGTCTAAAATTTTATCGATTAATAACGGAGAATATGCCCAACCTAAAAGCTCATTAAGTCGCTGTTTTTTATTATCAGAAATAGTAATGGTTTTATATATTGGCACTAATATTAAAAAGCCTTGATGGGAGAGTTTATCTGCTTGTACTAAAGTTAGTGGGGCCGTTAATTGAGCTGTATTATTTAAGGCAGCATTTAGTGCTGCTTGTTTGCGCATACTCTCTGATCCAATATCTAACCCAATTGCTTGTATATTTTTTTGCTCAGGAAAAATATATTGAATTATAAAATGCTCATCACTAGATGCTACGAGTGTATTTAAATTAAATGTTTGATCGGGTCTATCGTTTTTTGCATCGCTTAAAAATTGATTTAATTGCTCAACGCCAACTTTTTTTATAAAGCCAATACCATTAGCTCCAGGGAATTCTTTAGCGTAGTTACGACTACCAGAATAGTTAAATATGGCTTGATAGTTTAGGTTATTTGCACCTATACCATGTACAAAGCCCTTTAAACCAAATAGCCCATATTGATACAAATCGAGCCTACTGTTAATACCTGTAGAAAGCGAGGAGAGGCGGTTATCAAGTGCATTGTTTATCTTATTGTTTAAAGCTTCTTGATGTTTAATATGAGCAAAGTAGGTAAGTATGATGCCCGCAACTAATAAAATGACGTGAGGAAGCAATGAGATTAATAACCCTTTATTAACCGGCCGTGCTTGAGTCATTAATCAATCCTTTTTTATGAGTCGCAGTAGGTGTGTTTCTATTTTAATACCGTGATAAATATAGCACTTTTTAGAGAGGATACAACTTTGTTCGTAATTAATAACTATATATTTAATAGGAGCTTGGCGCTGATTTATTTCTGTAAGTAATTTATATGTATTAAGTTATTTATAAATTATATTTCTGATATTTAAAGAGTCACGAAGCCCGTAATTTTAGACGCATTTTTTCTTATGTTTCGGGATACGTTGATGATGATTACGTACGCTTAAAAGTATGTGTAGAGCCTAATCTTCTAACTTGTACAGATAATTTATGCAAAAAACATTGTTAAATGTCTAATTCTTGAGAAAGTAATCTATAGTTATTTTGGTGCTAGCTTGGCGTATGAGTAAAAGATTAGTTGCTTTAGAGCAATATAAAACCGTAATTAAAACAAGGTAGCGGAGATAAATATGGCTCAACAGTTTTCGAGAATATTTGCAATAACAGGTGTGGTGTTAATTTGTGTTTCAATTCCTTCGTATGCTTCTATTAATGGACTTACTGAGCAAGACGAATTTAATATTAAATTAAGGTCAATTTATTTTGACCGCGATTACGATAACGACGCCAGTGACGATTCAACCTTTGCACAAGGTATAGAGCTCAATTATCAGTCGGGCTATTTTAATGACTTAATTAGCTTTGGAGTGTCTAACTATACCGTGCTCAATTACAACTCAACCGGTAGCGCGCAAAATAATATTTTACCTGCAGGGGATGAAAAAGGCGGTGTAGACGATAGCTTTTCTAAATTTGGCCAATACTTTATTGATTTTAAATTAGGTGACAAAGGCCATGTTAAAATAGGTGGGCAAAAAACAAAAAGCATGTTTTTAAAAAGTTCAGGCAGCCGTGCTATCCCAAATACCTTTAGAGGTGTATTTGGCGATTACAAAATGGGCAATACCAAAGTATATGGTTACGCTTATGATAAATGGAGCCGCCGCCACGATGACAAATGGGAAGATTTTTCAACCGATCAATCTCACAATGGCGCTATAAGTGTAATTTGGGGTGTAGGCGCAAGTTACAAAAAAAATGCACTTAAAATTGACGCTGAATATTTAAACTCTCACGACTACCTAAGTAAAATGGGTTTAACAGCCAGTTACGATATTAAACTTGAGCAAAGCAAGTTAACACTTTCAAGCGGCGTGTTTACCTCAAAAGACGACGGTGATTTATTTGTAACCGGCGCAGAAGGAGGCGATTTAGATGATGAAGATGTATCTGACGCAATTACTGGTTTAACTCAAAGTGAAAATGATGGATTTGCTTACTACTTAGATGCTAACTGGAAAAAAGGTATTTGGACATTGGGTGCGGCGTTTACCAAGGTAAGCGATGCATGGATAGAAGATAACTTTAGTGGCGATCACGGTACTAATCCATTTCCTACACGATCATTAATTGGTGCCGATTTAACAAACCAAAACGAAGTAACCTGGCAGGCGCGTATAGGTATTAATTTAAAAGCCGTTACATCGGGTTTAACCACTAAGTTTTATTACACAAGCGGTAGTGATGCAGAAAATTCAGCTATTGGAAAAGCCGGTGGTACGGCAGATGAAAAATACTGGGCTGTAGATACTCGTTATAGAGTTGAGGCAATAAAAGGCTTAAGCTTACGTTGGTTGTTTGTAGATTACACAACCGAAAAAACAGGCAGTGTTGATGGTGTTAAAGGTGACAGGGCCGATCATCGAGTATATATGGATTACACTATTAAATTTTAAAATTACTTTTAACAAACCAATGCGAATTTTATGAATTAGTTATATTAGGGCGTGAGCAAGACGCGGAAGCTTTGCTCGGCTTTTACTTATTCTTACGGGATGTAAGCCAGTAGGGTAACGCAGGAGCAGTTACCGAACCTACTAGATTACAAACCTTGTGCCGCTATTTAATCGCCTCTAAATTGGACAAATTTCAACCTGCAAAGATCAAAACACCCTACCTCTGTGTGTAGCTCTTGTGATAAAACTAACCATTACAATAATAAAAATTAATGGGTAGCAGCCTATGTATACGCTTTCGCAGTGGCAAACAAACGGGCAGTTTATTGATATAAATGCCAATCAAATTTTTACTAAAACAGCGGGGGATGCAAATAACCCCGCGCTACTTTTAATTCATGGCTTTCCAAGTGCTAGCTGGGACTGGGAAGGTATGTGGGATGAACTCAGTAAACACTATTTTTTAGTAACACTTGATATGCTGGGTTTTGGGCTTTCGGATAAACCAATAAACGCACCTTATAAAATTACAGAGCAGGCTGATTTATACACGCAATTTTTAAAGCGTTTAAATATTACCGATGTACACATACTAGCCCACGATTATGGTGATACCGTGGCGCAAGAGCTATTAGCAAGACAAGTTGCTACCAAAAGTGAAATACGCATTAACAGTGTGTGCTTTTTAAATGGCGGGCTATTTCCACACGTACATAAACCCTTATTTATACAAAAGCTGCTACTTTCAAAACTTGGCTGGATAGTACCTAAGCTAATGAGCAAACAAAAGTTTGTTAAAAACTTAACCACTATTTTTGGTAAAAACACGCCACCAGCCCCTTTGGTAATTGATACGCTTTGGGCGTTGTTAATATATAACAATGGTTTACGTGTTATGCCCATGCTAATTAAATATATTACACAGCGAAAACAAAACGAGCAGCGCTGGGTTGGGGCCATTATTAATAGCGATATACCGGTTACGTTTATTGCTGGTGAGCAAGACCCAATATCAGGCAAACACATGCTTGAGCACTATAAAAAGAAAGTACCAAATGCGCGCGTACAAGGGTTTGTTGAACTTGGGCACTACCCGCAAATAGAAGATGCTAAGGCTATAACTTTTGCTTATTTAAATTTTAGAAAGCAGATATAAAAAACGTGGCTATTTTAAAGCCGCGTTTATAAACTAATTAAAGTTATGCTAGGGCGTGTTGATCTTTGATGGTTGAATTTGCAGCAGTGTGTTTGGTTTTTAGGCAAGGCAGAGCCTATGAAGTGTGGTTATTCCACACAAATAGGCGATAACGCAGCATAAATGCTAAACATGCGCTGCCCTTCGGGTTCTTCCTAGGGGCAATAAACTCTTTGTTGCTCGGTTTTTACTTATTCTTACATGGATGTAAGCCAGTAGGGTAACGCAGGAGCAGTTACCGAGCCCACTAGGTTACAAACCTCGCGCCGCGATTTAATCGCCCCTAGATTGAACAAATTTCAATCCGCAAACATCAACACGCCCTAGTTACTTAGTACTTTTTCTTTGGTGCTTTTAGCTGTTTTTCAAATTCATCAGGAAATAAAATAGTGCCGTCGTCTTCCTCGGTTGGGAATACAGCGATAAGTAAGTCGTCCTCTTCAAGTCCGGGTGTCCAGCGGCTAAACCAATCTACAGTTGGGATTGCTTTTGGTGTACAGCCTTCCCATTCACCTGTGGCCCATGCCTGGGCAAATTCGCGCGTTGGCCACACAGGTACGCAATCGTCGTCTTCGTTGGTAAGCATAACGCAGCCATCGTCATCATTTAAAATCCACACTTGCTTGTATTGCTGCACGGTTTCGAACATAAACGCGAGTCGCTTTTTTGCCCCAAGGCCTAAAATTACTGCTTGTTGTTCGGTTGCATTTTCGCTCGTCATGATTGGCTCACTCTAGTTGCTATAGATTATTAATGTATAGCGTACAAGTATATCGAGTTATATGACAGAGTGTTGAAAAGTTACTATTTAATTTCATCCTCGCAGATCTAATTTTAGTATTGATCAGTATAAGTCCTCATAAATTTGAGCGATCATTCAAAATTACTCTTGAATGTATTTAAAAAGACCTCATCTCATACACATACTTTAAATAAGGATTGAAAAGAATGACTACTGATTTACTTTCACCGTTTAAATTAAACGACACACTTGAGCTTCAAAACCGTGTACTTATGGCGCCTTTAACACGTTGTATGGCCGATGATAATTTAGTGCCTACTCAAGACATGGTTGAATATTATGCACGCCGCGCACAAACAGGTTTAATTATTAGCGAAGCCACTATTATTCGCCCAGATGCGCAAGGTTACCCAAATACACCGGGGCTATTTACCAGTGAGCAAATACAAGGTTGGAAGAAAGTAACTGACGCAGTGCATGCCAATGGCGGAAAAATGTTTGCACAACTTTGGCATGTTGGCCGTGTTGCGCATCCTCACTTTTTTGATGGCGATGTATTGGCGCCATCGGCAATTGGCGTGGAAGGCTCAGTACCACGTATGCGTGAGCTCACTTATATTACGCCAAAAGCTGCAACAACTGACGATATTAAATCGCTGGTTGCAGATTTTGCTAAAGCGGCCGAAAACGCAATGGAAGCAGGCTTTGATGGCGTAGAAATTCACGGTGCAAATGGTTACTTAATTGACCAATTTTTACATTATGCAGCCAATGTACGTGAAGATGAATATGGCCAAACACCTGAGAATATGTCGCGTTTTGCCCTAGAAGTAACGGATGCTGTTATAGCGGCAGTGGGTAATGAGCGCACTGCATTGAGGTTAACTCCAGGCGCTTATTTTAATATGAGCGAAGATAGCCGCGATAAAGCCGTATTTGATTACCTACTACCAGAGCTTGAAAAAAGAGACCTAGCGTATTTACACGGCGGTATATTTGACGACAGCACGCGTTTTGACTCTTTAGAAGGCAAAACAACATCTGAATTTTTAAGAGCAGGGTACCAAGGTACGTTAGTTGGCGTAGGTAGTTATAGCTTTGAAACTGCAAAAGAGGCGATTAACGATGCTAAGTTTGATTTAATCGCCATTGGTCGCCCACTTATTGCTAACCCAGACTACATTAGCAAAGTTGCAAACAACGAAGAGCTTGTTGCTTATAACGACGAAATGCTTGCTAAACTGATTTAAAATAGTTTAGTTTTAAATAATACAGCCTAGGATTTAAGTTCTAGGCTGACATATCCACGACATAATTAAGCCATAAAACTCCCACAATTTTTTAACAACTCTGTCAATAAACTTCATTTTTGTTGTCATATTTCAAAACCATACTGTGCCCGCTTTCATAATTACTTTTCATAATTAAAACCAAACGGGACAACAATGTACGCTTTAACAAATAAATCAGTTTTGAGTATGGCAATTGCCATGGCTGTATCATCAGCCGCTTATGCTAACGACAACGAAATAGAAGAAATTACCGTTACTGCCAAACCAACCAGTTACGCAAATAATGTGATTGAACCTGCAATGCTTGATCAACAAACAACAGTTTCGAGTGTGTTATCGGTAATCGATAACTTACCTGGCATTAGCATAAACGAAGGCGATGCATTTGGTGGCGATGATTGGTCTACAACCATTACTATGCGCGGTTTTAGTATTGACTCAAACCAGCAGCAATTAGGGATGACCGTTGATGGTATTCCTAATGGTGGCTCAAATTACGGCGGGGGTGCTAAAGCTAACCGCTACCTAGATACTGAAAATCTTGCGACTGTAGAAGTAGGGCAAGGCACTTCTGATATTAAGTCGGCCTCGCTTGAAGCGCTAGGCGGTACATTTAACTTTGTAAGTAAAGCGCCAAGCCTTGATAAAAGCACTACATTTGCTTATACCTCAGGCAGCCATGATGCCACCCGTTATTATGTTAAGCACGAAACCGGCACTATTTTTGACAATACACAAGCGTATGTAAGTTACTCGCAAACTGATACCAGCCGCTGGATTGGCTCGGGTAGTAATGGAGGGAAAGACAACCAACACGCGGAGCTTAAATTTGTAACAACGCTTACAGATTTAACCATTACAGGGCGTTTATCTTACGATGATGTAAGCGAGACCAACTACAACAGCGTAAGCCTTGAGCAATTTGAACAAACACCAGAGTGGGATCAGCTAACGTGGAACTGGACAGGCGTACCGCATTACGACCAAATGTTTGCCGAGGGCTGGGGTACACTTCGTGAAAATACATTAGCGTATTTAAAGTTTGAATATGCGCTTTCGCCAACATCGCTTATTACTGTGAGTCCTTATTATCATAAAAATTCTGGACGAGGCGATTGGATCCCCCCTTATTTAACGACCCCAGTAGATGAAAACGGCAACCCAACTACTGAGGGCGGCACTAATGCTGGCTCTTATGGTTTTGTAGACAGCGATGGCAATGCACTTGCGCCAAATGAGGGCTGTACTGCTAGCTTAAGTTGGCCTTGGGAGTCTGGCCCTGGTTTAAACCCGGCGTGTTACGATAATACCGCGACTCCTGTTATGTCGTACCGCCATACACATTACAAAAAAGACCGCCTAGGTGTAACAGCCAACTACCAAGCTACCTTTGGCATGCACGATATAGAAGCTGGCTTTTGGTATGAGCAAAGCGACCGTGATGAATCACGCGATTGGCATAAAGTGATTAATGCTAGCATTTACCACCATTTTGACAGCACGCCATACTGGACACAGTATAAAAACACTTTTGAGACCGACACGCTAAAATGGTACGCGCAAGATTCAATGGCGCTTGGCGATTTTACGCTTAACTTAGGTGTTAAAAAGTACCTTGTTGATATTGAAAAGTATGACCATTATCAAAATGCGACAACAGCTAAAGTTAATAGCGACTCTGACGTGTTATTTAGTGGCGGTATTTTGTATCAATTAAATAATTCAACCGAGTTATTTGCCAGTTACAGTGAAAACTTTGCTGCCATAAAAGACGGTGTACTTGAGCGCGATAGCTCCGATTTATCAGCGATTGAGCCAGAAACCGCTGAAAACATTGACCTAGGTGTACGCTATCAAAACGACGCGCTAAAACTCACGGCAACAGCGTACTCAATCGAATTTGATAACCGCATAACTTTTATAGCACCGGGTAGCGATACTGGCGGTATTGATTACACCATAGGTACGAATGGCTCTTACTTAAATGTAGGCGGCATTGAATCGCAAGGTTTAGAGCTAGCGGCAAGTTATATGCTTAACGCGCAGTGGAGCGTATACAGCTCGTACACGAATAATGACTCAGAGTACAAAGGCGATGCACCCGGGTTTGAAGCTGGTGAAAAAGTAATAGACTCAGTAGATGACTTATTTGTGCTATCAACCGATTACTTTAGCGGCGATTTTCGTTTTGGGCTATCGGCTAAATACACTGGTGAGCGCGCAGATGTTGATGGCTACACTGTGGTTGATTTAAATGCCGGTTACTCAGCTGATGTAAATGCAGGGCCATTTAAAGCTGTGGATATTGCTTTTGTGGTTTATAACATTACTGATAAAAGTTACTTAGCGGGCGGTACGGGCAATGGCACTACTTACTTTATTGGTGCGCCACGTACAGCTGCGGTTACGTTAACTGCAACGTTTTAAACCAATAAACCCGTTTAAGCCCATCATTGATGGGCTTTTTTATGAATAGCCATAGGTTAAAACTAATGTATGGCTGTAACGAGATTTTAAAATGAAGCACTTATTAAAACCTATTTTATGCACTGCAGTTGCCTTAAGTTTTGTGTTTAGCGCTAACAGTATGGCTGCACCGTCTAAAATTTTATTTGGCTCGTGTGGGCATCAAGATAAAGACATTCCGATATTTAATACCATTAATAAAGAGCAGGGTGATTTATTTATATTTTTGGGTGACAACATTTACGGCGACACCAACGACATGGCAGTGCTTGCCAATAAATATCAAAAATTAGGCGCAAAGCCTGGTTTTAAAGCGCTTAAAGAACAAACGCCCATAATTGCTATGTGGGATGATCACGATTTTGGTCAAAACGACGCAGGTAAAGAATACCCGCATAAAGAGCAATCTCGCCAAATCATGCTTAATTTTTGGGAAGAGCCTGCTAATTCTGATCGCCGGACACGCGCTGATGGTATTTACACCTCTTACATGTATGGCGAAGGCAAGCAAACGGTGCATGTTATTATGCCTGACTTACGCTGGAACCGTGATGCGCTTAACCCTGTAAGCGAGCTTGAATATTACACAAAACGTAAATTGAATAACCAAGGCCCATATAGCCCAACAGAGGTTAAAGGCGCATCAATGCTTGGCGAGGCGCAGTGGCAATGGCTTGAGCAAGAGCTAAAAAAGCCAGCGACTATAAAGCTTATTGCCTCAAGCTTACAGTTACTACCTGATTTTACAGGGTGGGAGTCGTGGGCTAACTTTCCAGATGATCGCAACCGTTTATTTGCACTAATTAAAAAGCATAAAGTAAATGGCGTCGTTATCATCAGTGGCGATACGCATTGGGGTGAAATATCAAAGTATCAGCAAAATCTTGATTACCCATTAATAGAAATGACCAGCTCAGGCTTAACTGAAAAATGGAAAGACGTAAGCCCAAATAAACACCGGGTGGGTAATTTTACCCATAATGTAAATTACGGCGATTTAAGCATAGACTGGCAACAAGCCGACCCTGCTATTTCACTTAAACTTAAAGGGATAGATGGCAAAGTTATAATGCAAAATGAATTTAGCTTATCAAGCATTAGCCCTTATAAATAAAAGCACTATACAAATAACAAACGCACAGTGTTTAAAACTAATACTGTGCGTTTAAACTGATAGCTAACTCGCTGATTTATTAGTGCCAATTTACTGATTGCGCTACCCCTATAATTGAAAATATCTTACACTGGTTTTATCTCAAGTAAGGTAAGTCGCGTATGCTCAATATTATCCAATCAAACCGTATGGAAGCGCTGCAAGCGCAGTTTCATAAGCTGTTAAAAGTAAGCCCATTGCAAAGCCCTTTCGATAAAGAAGTGGTGCTGGTGCAATCGCCGGGTATGTCGCAGTGGTTAAAAATTGGTTTAAGTGAACATTTGGGGATAGCTGCGCAGGTTGATTTTCCGCTGCCATCGAGTTTTATTTGGCAGTTGTATCAACAATTACTGCCAAATGTACCCAAAGAGTCTGCATTTAATAAGCCTAACCTTGCTTGGAAATTATTTGCAATACTACCTAACTGTATTGATGAGCCACTTTATTTGCCGCTAAAAACCTATTTAGAGGGCGATATAGACGGGCAAAAAACCTTTGCGCTGTGCGAAAAAATTGCCGATGTGTACGATCAATATTTAATGTACCGCCCACATTGGATTGCCACCTGGGATAGCGGCAAAGATGAACTTGAGGATGTAGATGTAAACATTGCGCCATGGCAGAGCGACTTATGGCGACGCATTGTAAAACTAAGCAAAGAGCTTGGGCAAAGCCAATTTCACCGCGCTAATATGCAAGGGCAGTTACTTGCAGCACTTGAGACTATGGATGATAGCTTATTACCTAAGCGCATTAGCTTATTTGGTATATCGGCGATTGCCAGTTCTCAGCTTGAAGTATTTGAAGCGCTGAGTAAAAAAACAGACGTGTTTTTATTCTTTTTTAACCCTAGTGAGCATTATTGGGGCGATATAATAGATGAAAAAACCGCTGCAAAGATAGCAGCAAAGTACGCTAAAATGCCGCTTATAGAAGCTCAGCAAAAAAAACAAACTAACCCTGACGAAGAATACTACTTTATAGGTAACCCGCTTTTATCGTCGTGGGGTAAGTTAGGGCGTGATTACTTTGAGCAACTAGTACAATTGGATGCCCGATGGATAGATGGCTTTATAGACGTATTTGACGACACGTTACTTGGGCAAGTTCAAAGTGAAATTTACCAGCTTGCGTTTAAGGGGGAGTCTCTAACCGATAACAAAGAGTGGTTTATAAATGATGAAGGCAAACTACCAATAAGCGCAAACGATACCAGTATTACCCTTAGCGATTGCCATACCCCCCTTAGAGAAGTTGAGCGTCTGCACGACTACTTACTTAATTTGTTTAATCAAAACCCGGCGCTTACTCCAAAAGACATTATTGTAATGATGCCCGATGTTGGCACATACAGCCCCTATATTGAGGCCGTTTTTGGTGGCGCACAAGGCAGCCGATATATCCCGTATGCCTTGGCCGATTTAGCCATAGATCAAGAAAAACCCGTGCTTAGCTCGTTTGCTAGCTTAGCTAACTTACCGTTTTCGCGCTTTGGCGTGTCGGATATTCTTGATTTACTGCAAGTAACGCAAATTGCCGAAAAATTTGGCCTTGAAGCGCACGAGTACGAGCAAATTCAATACTGGCTTGAGCGAGTGGGCGTAAAATGGGGTATAAATGCTGAGCATAAAAGTAGCTTTGACTTACCGGCAATCGAATTAAATACTTGGCAGCACGGGCTTAACCGCTTATTGCTTGGCATAGCGCAGCGCGACGAACAATGCCCGTTTAATGGTATTTATAGCGCCGATGAAGTAGAAGGCATGGCACTTGATACGCTTAATAAGCTGGTGGATTTTATTGATGTGCTGCAAAACTTTAAAGAGCAACTAACACCTGACGACACTCTGACTAATAAAGCGCTTATTTTAAGCGAGTTATTAAACGCTATATACGAAAGTGAAAGTGACGATAGTTGGGATTTATTAGTACTACAAAAAGTACTTGAAGAGTTACAAAAGCATCACGATAACGGCGATTACAGCCAAGCTGTGTCGCAGCGCATTGTAAGTTACTTAATCAAACAAGGCATTCAAGAAAAAGGCGTAGGGCAGCGGTTTTTAGTCGGCCAGGTAAACTTTTGTACCTTAATGCCAATGCGCGCAGTACCGTTTAAAGTGGTGTGTATGCTAGGTTTAAACGACGCTGATTACCCGCGTAACGTACAACCTATTGGCTTTGATTTAGTGCCGTACTCTAAAAAGCAAAAAGGTGACCGTTCACGTAAATTAGATGACCGTTACTTATTTTTAGAGGCGCTACTCAGTGCTCGTGATAGTTTATATATGAGCTATATAGGCCGTTCGTGTTTTGATAACCAACCCCGTATGCCATCAACCCTTGTGAGTGAGCTTTTAGAATACATTGGCCGCAGCTTTGCGCTAACGAATGAAAGCGATAAGCAATTGCCCGCATGTTTAATTAACCAGCAACACTTACAGCCCTTTAATAGTGCTTATTATTTAAAAAGTAATGAGCTAAGTAGTGAGCTAAATAATCACAGTTATAACCCTATTTGGCTGCCGAGTGAGTCTATTATGGTACAACCTGTTAGTGCACTTGACGTTACACCTCCTGAAATACTCGATTTAGACAGCTTTATCAGAAGCGTATGCAATGCACAAGAGAGCTTTTATCACCAAACGTTAGGTTTACGCCTGCCACAATTTAACGAAGTCGCAAAAGACGAGGAACCCTTTAGCCTAGATGCGCTTCGCCGTTACTTTTATCTTGATGAAATACTCGACGCTAATATTAACGAGCAACCACTGAGCACTGAGCAAATATTACAGCGCGGTGAGCTGCCACAGGCTAATGTAGGTAGTTTAATTTTTGAAGGGATGGAGCATCGTGTAGATGCACTTGCAGGGCAAGTTAAAGAGCAAATTAAAGGCGGGAAAAGTGAGCCCATTGAAGTTGCTCTTCAAATAGAAAATACCAAAATAGAAGGCTGGCTAAATCATATTTATCTGCAAAAACAAGTGTTTTATCGAAGCGCCAGCATTAAAGCGAAAGATTTAATTAAAGGCTTTATATACCACTTAGCTGCGCAAAGTATGGATCAAAATGTAGAAACTTTACTGCTTGGGCTTGATAAGCAAATTAGTTATGCGCCAATTAGCAAAGCCGATGCGGATGCCTTGTTAAGTGATTGGTTTGAGCTATATAAAGCGCTTCGCAAAGAGCCAATACCGTTTTTTCCGGTTAGTGGCTACGAGTATGTAAAAAGCGGTGGTGATATAGGCAAAGCTATGGGTAAGTTTAGCCCGCAGTACATAGGGCGAGGCGAGGGCGAAAACCCCTATATTCGCTTAACAGTGCAATCTCTCAATGACTGCCAAGAAGAATTTATAAAGTGGAGCGATAAGTTACTTGCACCATTGTTTGAACACGCAAAGGAGAGTGACCATGCAAGCGCTTAACCCACTAACTATGCCGCTAATAGGGCAAAGCTTAATAGAAGCCAGCGCCGGTACTGGTAAAACCTATACTATAACAGGCCTTTATTTGCGCTATTTATTAGGGATGCAAATAGAAGGTGAGCTAAATACGCCACTCAGTGTTGAGCAAATATTGGTGGTGACATTTACCGATGCCGCTACGCAAGAAATTAAAGACCGGGTACGCAGCCGCATTATTGCTGCGCGCGATGCACTACTTGGACAGGACCCAAAAGATGAGTTAATCGAAGGTGTAATAGCCGCAGTTGATGATAAACACCGTGCATTTGATTTACTTGATGCAGCGGCTAAATCGATGGACGAAGCAGCCATATTTACCATTCATGGTTTTTGTCAGCGAATGTTAAAACAGCATGCGTTTGAATCGGGTGTGGCGTTTAACCTTGAGTTTATTTTAGACGAGCGCGACATACTGCTCGAAACCATTAAAGATTTTTGGCGCGCGTTTGTATACCCACTCAATAAAGAACGCACCGATGCCATTTTAGATGTATTTGCAGCCCCTGAGTCGTTATTTAGCCAAGTAAGTAGCGTGCTTAATAAAGCTAATGCGCACATTACACCGCAAATAAATTTAGACGATGTATGGCAAGCCCGTGATGAATACATTAATAGAGTACCTGCATTTAAAAGGGCGGTAATAGATCAAGAATTTATTGCTGCGATTAAAGGCTCAGGCTTAAGTGGTTCTAAAACACCTGCTCGTAAGGGAAGCTTGGCTGCGCTTGAAGCCTTTTGTGCAAGTGAGGATTTGTTTTTTGAGTTTGGCACTAGCAAATATTCGTTCGAGGTATGGAGCAGCGAAAATTTAAGTGATGCAGCAAATTATAAAAAAAATCAGCCATTATTTACGCATCCATTACTGAGTCAGTTTGACGAACTCGCTGCGCTTAATAACACGATAAATCAAGGTTTAAAAATAGCGATAGTGCAGTACGCTTCACGCTGGGTTAAAGCCGCCATAGTAAAACGCAAGCAAGAACAAAGCGTGATCACCCCAGATGATTTACTCACCAATTTACACAGCGCATTGAATGGTGAGCAAGGCGATGCACTGGCGCAAAAAATAGCGCAGTTGTTTCCGGTTGCCATGATAGATGAGTTCCAAGATACCGACCCGATTCAGTATGGTATTTTTAGTAAAATATACGGCCAAGAAAATACTACGCTTGCTATGATAGGTGACCCAAAGCAGGCTATTTATGGCTTTAGGGGCGCTGATATTTTTACCTATATTGGTGCAAAAGAAGCGGTTCAAACAGAGCAACAATTTACTCTAGGTACAAACTTTCGCTCAAGCACTGATATAGTAAATAGCGTTAATAGCTTATTTGGTAAACACGCTAATAGCTTTATTTATAACGACGCTATACCGTTTAACGCGGTGGATGCTAAAGGTAAAAAAGCTGACGAAACATTTATAGTAGATGGTAAACCAGCCACGGCCTTTGAATTTAACGTATTTGTTGATGAAGCTGCGGATGAAAAAAACAAACCAACAAACAAAGGAGTGGGGCAAGCACATTTAGCCACCCACTTTGCTAATAAAATTGTTACCTTGCTTGAAAAAGCAAAACAAGGCACAGCATGCATAGGCAATAAGCCCGTAAGCGCTGCCGACATTTGTATATTAGTACGCGACCGTGTAGAAGCACAAATAATGAAAAAAGCGCTGAGTGATGCCAAAATTTCTAGCGTTTACTTATCGCGAGAGAGTGTATTTAGCCAAGAGCTTACCCATCATTTACTTAACTTTTTAACGGCTTTACACGGTCAGTACGACGAGTCATTACTGCGTGGTGTGCTTGCCGGCCCATTATTTTGTTTAAGTTATAACGATATATTTGCACTCGCTGATGATGAAAATAAATGGCAAGAGCACTTAAACTTTTTTGCACAACTTGGTCATATTTGGAACAAACAAGGCGCTATGGCCATGCTTGAGCGCTTAATGAGCCACAATCAGCTAAGCGCTAAATGGCAAGGTTTAGGGTATAACGTAGAACGATGGCTAACCGACTTTAGGCACTTAGGTGAAATACTCCAGCAAAAACAAATTGAGCTTGAGGGCACCTTACGTTTACTGCGCTGGTTTGCACAAAAGGTAAGTCAACAAGATGGTGAAACCGTACAAGTACGCCTAGAAAGCGATGCTAACTTAGTTAAAATTGTAACAATGCACGCATCAAAAGGGCTTGAATACCCACTGGTATTTATGCCTTTTGCTAGTGGCTATCGCGAAACCAAGGAAGCGCTTTATCATGATAAAGGTAAATTGGTTTACGATTTAAGTAAAAACGAAGATGCACTGCAAAAAGCAGAGCAAGAGCGCCTAGCTGAAGACTTACGGCTATTATATGTAGCGCTTACCCGCGCAGTACATTTTTGCTCGCTAGGCGTTTATAACATTGGGCAAGGGCAAAGCAGCCGCTTGGCTATTCAAAGTAGTGCACTTGGGCATGTTTTATTTTCAGGACTTGAGCTTTCAAGCAGCCAAGTATGGCGTACACATTTAAGTGAATTTTGCGATACTAATAAAGCGATGTGTTATCAGCAATTTACCTCACAAACGTTGTTAGAGCAGGGCACATTACGTTTTGCACAAAGTGAAAACTCATCACAAGCGCTAAGTATTAATAGTGTAACGGCAACTATTGAGCGTGACTGGCGAGCAACTAGCTTTAGTGCGCTGAGCTTTAAAAAGCACACCGACCATATAGAGCCTGGGCGTAGTGATGAAGATCATGAAAAGGATGAGTTTGCAGCACAAGAAGACGAGCTACCTTCCCCTTACAGTTTTCCTAAAGGTGCAAAGCCGGGTAGTTGTTTGCACGAAATATTTGAGCAAATTGATTTTACAAGCCCACTTGAGCACCCTACAAATAAAGAGCAAAACCTAGATGAGGTTGTAAAGCGTGCGCTTGAAAAATACCACATTAGCGAAAGCTGGCAAGATGTAACTGAGCAGTGGATACTCGATTCGTTGCAATGCCCATTAAATGCTAACAGCAGAAATGATTTAAGCTTGAGTAAATTAGCGCCAAGTGATTGCCTTGTAGAAATGGAATTTAATTTACCTCTGAGCAGTTTAAGTGCACCCAAATTAAACGAAATCCTTATTAAACATTTTGGCTTTACTCAGAGCAAACTCGAATTTGCTAATGTAAAAGGGCTCTTAAAAGGCTTTATAGATTTAATTTTTTGCTATCAAGGTAAGTATTACATTTTAGATTATAAGTCTAATTACTTAGGTAATACCCCTGCTGATTATAAGAGTGACTTACTAGATCAGGCTATGAGTAGCCATCAGTATCATTTACAGTATTTAATATATACCGTTGCTTTGCACCGGTTGTTAAAACAACGCATTAGTGATTACTCAATAGAGACCCATTTAGGTGGTGTTTATTACACCTTTTTACGTGGGATGCCTGCAGGGCAAGGCGTGTATTTTAAAAAATTAACGCAAGAGCAAGTAACTATTTTAGATGGCTTGTTTAGCCAAGGAGCTATGCTATGAGCGATTTAAGCCAGCAACCGGGTTTGTTTGATGATATTGACGAGGAACACATCGACGAGCCGTTTACACATGATCCGGCAAAGCTAATACCACAGCCACAGTTAGCCAATAATGTGAGTACTGTTTCGTTACTTGAATATTTAACAGCGCAAAACCGTGTTCGTATGGTTGATATAAAGCTTGCACAATTGCTATGCGGTAATGAGTTTGAACAATCGGATAATGAATTATTTTATATTATTTTATTACTGTGTTTATCGCAGCAAAGTCAGCATAGCTGCTTAACATTAAACGATGTTGATTGGAGTAACCCGTTTAATTTGCGCCAAAGTGATTTTAATAAACTTGAAGGAAATATACCCGACACATTAACTCCCTTTGCAGAGGGCTTTAATGCTCAAACGGCGTATAACTACTTACAAAATCATCAAAGCGTTGGCGAGAGTAAACCACTGCAATTATTTAATGAGCGCCTTTATTTTGCGCGCCTAGCAGGTTATGAGCAAACATTAGCCACAAGGCTATTAAGTATGAGCGAGCGAAAGCTCAATATAAATACCGAGGTGTTAGCTGCGCTTTTAAATACTTATTTTCCGACAAACCCAGCAATTGAAACTGATTGGCAAAAAGTAGCGTGTGCTATTGCTGCAACCAAAGGGTTTAGTGTGATCACCGGAGGGCCTGGCACCGGTAAAACCACTACGGTGACTAAGTTACTCGCTATTTTACAGTCACTTTATAAAACAGCACCGCTAAGCATTAAGCTGGTGGCACCAACAGGTAAGGCGGCAGCACGTTTAAGTGAGTCTATTTTAGGGGCTAAAAATAAGCTTACAACGATTCCAGATGATATTAAAACGCTGATACCTCAAAGTGCTCAAACTATTCATCGTTTATTAGGCGTAAAACCGTTTACTAATAAATTTAGGCATAATAAAGCTAATCCACTGCACTTAGATGTATTAATTATTGACGAAGCGAGCATGGTCGATTTATCGCTAATGGCCAAATTAATAGAGGCACTGCCTGCGCATGCACGCTTAATATTACTAGGCGATAAAGATCAACTAGCCTCAGTTGATACCGGCAGTGTAATGAGTGATTTATGCCAAGGATTAGAACTTGGACATACGCCTAATTACTCAAAAGCGCGGTGCGATGAGCTTAATCAGTTATGTTTTAATGGAAATAATAAATTAGCGACTCAAACACATAGTGAATTTAAACTTGCTGACTGTATTGCATTTTTACAGCACAGTTATCGATTTGATGCACAAAGTGGCATTGGTCAACTAGCACTTGCGGTGAACACCAATAACACCGGTATTTTAAATTACGTTGAGCAAGAAAGTACTGAAGGGCGCTTTAACGATGTGATTTTAGATTACGACTTTGTAGCAAAACCCATCGAAAAGCTCGTAAAAAGTGCTGCGGGCCATTATAAAAATTACTTAGAGCTTATTGCTCAAGGTGCAAGCGTTGCACAAATACACAGTGCATTTGCTAATTACCAATTACTTGCTGCAGTGCGCGAAGGTGATTACGGTGTAAATAGTTTAAATTTGCGTATTGAAAGAGCCCTACAACAGCAAGGTTTAATAACCGTTAGCCCTAATCAGCGTCATTATAGTGGTATGCCTATTATGGTGAGCCAAAACGATTACCAGCTTAAACTTTTTAATGGTGATATTGGTATTTTAATGCACGATGAAAGTAATCAACTCAAAGCAATATTTATAGACGAGCAAGGTAATGAACGTGCATTTTCACCCGCGCGCTTACCCGCTCATGACAAAGTATATGTTATGACTATACATAAATCTCAAGGCTCTGAATTTAGCTATACAGCAATGGTGCTGCCTGCACTTAAGCAAGCGCGTATGGGTATAAACAGGCAATTAGTGTATACCGGCATAACACGTGCTAAAAATAGGTTTGAGCTGGTGGCAGATAAAAAAGTGCTACAACTAGCAATGAATAAAAGTGTATCCAGAGCATCTGGTTTATATGAAAGGCTAAATAGCTAATTTAGTTTTTAACTGCTTATTATTTATCGCGTTATGGTAATTACCTTCTATACTGAAATTAATTTATATTAATTGTATCAGGGCATGTTGTTTTCAGTGGTTGAACTTTAAGCAACCTATTTGGTTTTAGGCAAGGCTGAGCCTATGTAGTGTGGTTATTCCCCATAAATAGGCAATATGGCAGTATAAATATCAAACATGCGCTGCCTAAAGGGTTCTTTTAGGGATTATTAACTACATGGATGTAAGGCAGTAGGGTAACGTAGGAACAGCTACCGAGCCCACTAGGTTAAAAACCGTGCATCGGGTTAAATTGCCCCTAGATTGAACAAATTTCAATCCATACAGAACAACACGCCCGAGTAAGGATATTAATGTTTTTCTCTAAAAATAAACAAAATGAAATCGCCTCTTTAAAAGCTGAGCTTTATCCACTGCAGCAAGTGTGGGAAGGGCTTTACCGTGAGATGTTAGTTGTTAATATTCTTTACGATGGGCGTATTTCCCATGCTAATGACTTATTTTTACAAAAGCTTGGTTATGATGAAGATACGTTAACTAATAACCCATTTAATGATTTTATTACTGAGCAGTCTCGCCAATCAAAAGATTTTGCAAGCTTACAAAAAGCAATTAAAGCAGAAGGCCACTGGGGTGGTACATTACAAATTACCCGCTTTGATGGCAAAGCAGAATGGTTACGTTTAATAGTACACCCAGTGAAAGGTGAGCAAGATCAGCTTCTTTATTTTTCTATATTTGGCAGTGACTTAACCAAAACTATTACTGCATCTCGTGAGCAAAGCGACACAATTAAGGCAATTTATCGCTCTATGGCGGTGATTGAATTTGATTTAGAAGGTCATGTATTAAAAGCAAATGATCAATTTTTAGCAGCAATGGGTTACCAAGAAAAAGAATTAATTGGTAAACACCACCGAACATTTTGTGAGCCAGCAGAAGCTAACTCACAAGAGTATCAACAGTTTTGGAAGAAACTACGTGAAGGGCAGTTTATAGCTGAGCGTTTTAAACGCGTTGATAAATACGGAAATATTGTGTGGCTTGAAGCCTCTTACAATCCAATTTCTAATGATGCTAATGAACTTTATAAAGTTATGAAGTTTGCAACGGTTATTACTGATCAAGTTAATCAAGAAATAGCTATATCGCAAGCCGCGGAAATTGCATACAACACGTCTACTCAAACAGATAAAAAAGCAGAGCAAGGCGCTGGAGTAATTAAAGACACTGTTGCAGTAATGACTGAACTTGCAATAAATATGGAGCAAGCAGCCAGCGAAATATCGGCGCTTGATCAGCAGTCGCAGCAAATAGCAAGTATTGTACAAAGTATTAGTAGCATAGCTGAGCAAACAAATTTACTTGCTTTAAATGCTGCAATAGAAGCCGCACGCGCTGGAGAGCAAGGACGAGGCTTTGCTGTGGTAGCCGATGAGGTTAGACTTTTAGCGTCGCGTACATCAAAAGCAACTGAAGAAATTGTAGAAGTAGTGCAACGAAACCGCTCGCAAACTCAAAATACGGTTTCGGTTATAGAGCAAGGCCAGGAAAAAGCAGAACGCGGTTTAGCATTATCTAAAGAATCTGGTGATGTTATGAGCGAAATACAAAACGGTGCGCAAGAAGTAGTAAATGCGATAGGCCAGTTTACTAGCGAGCTAAAAGCGAACAGCTAATCTACCTGTAAAATACTTGGCTTTAATTAATAGAGCCAAGTATTTAAATTAATGCGTAATTTTTAAAATTACTCGATCTAATCAATACCTAACTAAAAATTAATATCACCTAAACCCCCTCAATTTAAAATATAAGTTCCTAAGGCTTAACTAAATACTAAACAGACTGCTGAAAATTAAACCTTAAAAGATCTACACGCCCTAATAATGCCAATCCGCAATAATATTTAATCATTTTAGCAAGGCTAAACGTCTCGCTACCTGCGTTACAAAATTCTCATTTACGACTGCATGGATGCAGAAGGTAGAGCAATGCAGGAGCAATTGCGAGAACAACTAAATAGCAAATTTTTTGCCTAGCTATCAACATGTTTTTCCAGCCTCAAAATAAATCACTTAATAAAGCTAATTGGTATAATACCTATAAACAATTTCATTTTTTACAATGATAGGTCATTAATTAATTGATTTAATTTGAGTAAAAATTTAAATTAAGTAAATGATAATAACTTGTTGCATTTTTGAGCGTTGTTCCTAATACTGATGCTTGTGCTGTGTATCGCGCAGCGCAAAACACCACATGAATACCTTTAATGATCAAAAACACATTGAACACACACCATTAAGGAATTATATGAACAACAAAAAACGCACACAAAAGCTAAGTTATTTACTTAGTGCAGGCCTTGCTATGTTAATGAGCTTTTCTGCAACAAGTAAAGACTACAAAATTATATTAATTCATGGTTTGCAGGTCTCACAAATAACAAACAAGTCGGGTAGTGACGTTGTTAATGATGGCGAAACCTATTGGCAGTCGTACTGGAACAACAGAGCTGACGAACGTATTGATTGGCCTGCATACGAGCGAGTAGAAGGTAAAATTGCAACTGATTGGGTATGGCCTAAATTAAAACAAATTTCTCGCTCGAATCTATGCGATCAGGGTTGTGTATTAGTAACACATTCAACGGGTGATTTAATTGCACGTCATATTATTGATAATCAAGAAAATTGGCTAGAAAATGCAGGGCTTGAGCCACTAAATATTGTGGCGACCTTTGATTTAGCGGGGGCAGGTGGCGGTAGCGAGCTTGCAGATGTTGCAGTAAGTGCATTAACTGGCGCAGCATGGAACTTTGCAGTGGATGCCGCACTCAAATGGTGGCTAGGAAGTGATGTAACAGAAGCCGTAGGCGTTTTACACGACTTAAAAGTAAATAATGCGCGTAAAATTTCGCCGCTTCCTGATGCACGTACCCCTCGTTTACGTTTTGTAGCCGATGGAAATGCATATTTAGGTATAACAGGTGGTTTTTTAAAAGGTAATGATGATTCGGTAGTGGCATCGCATTCGTCATGTGGCGCAAGCTCTGCAAAATCTTTTGGCAGTTGCAGCCAAAGTATTGATACAGATGGACGTTTAAAGTCGCAAGGTGATGCTGTAAATAGCTTTATGCCAAACCATTACCCAATGATGATGAGCGACAGTTACAGCCATAATGAAATCCATAACGCGCAGCGCAAAGGTAATGTGACTATTGCAATGAATAATATAGGCGTTGATGATCAAAATGTTGGTTTTACTACTTTTGATGAAACAACAGGAACTTGGTTTTGGAAAAAGCAGTACCGTTATATAAAAGACTCAAATAGTAAAAGTGCGTCAGCACTTATTTATAATGTGATCCCATAAAAATAAATAGCGTGCAGTGATCTGCACGCTTTAAAGGAATATTTAATACTTATGAAGAAATTTTACGCAGTAGCGTTACTTATCAGTATAGCTTTATATACTTTATGGTTTGTTAACCAAAGTGATGAAGCTCCAATCGATGAGCAAAAAAAAGAGTTGGTTTATCAATCAACTATGGCTACTGCACCTGTTCCTAGTAAAGTGATAGCCATTGATTTACCAAAAAATAAAAAAATAGAGTCAAAAAAACAAGTTGCCTTTAATGAAGATTTAACAAAAGCGGCAGAGCAAGTGGTTATGCAATATGAAAGTGCACTTAAATATCCACCTTACTCTCAACCTTTAAACCCACAAGATGAAGACCGTTTAAAACCAAACCAATTTTATCCTGTAATAAGCCCAATTGATGAATCGGGCACTGAAGCGCTTACTTTGAGCTTAAAGCAATATAGGTATGTTTACCCAGAAGAAATTGAGTTGAGTGTAAGTGCAACTAACTTAACAAAAGTAAGTGTTGAGTTATCAAATACAGATACCAAAGAAGTGCTAAATACTCACAATGGCTCAGCGCGACAAGGTGAGGCTATTGTTACTTTTAAAGCTAAAGAAGACTACCCACGTAATTTACAAATATTTGTTGATGCCGATATAGCAGGGAAAAAAATACCAGTAGTCGCGCAGATTCAATACATGGCGCCTAGTGCCACGTTAACTGGGTTTGAAAATGCTTACCCCCAAAATGAAAATATGCTTGTGCCTGCAAATTTAACTGTAGAAAAGAGTGGCCTTTACCGTGTAAGGGCTAATTTATACAGTGGTAATACACCTCTTGCACATTTAGTGGCTAAAGAGCGTTTGTCAAAAGGGAGTCAAAGCGTTACCTTAAAAGCGCATTGGTCGGTGTTACCCCAAGGTATTACTGATATGCATTTAAGTGACTTTGTGATTGAGAGGATGTCACCAAGTCCTGGTGAGCTCAATAGTTTTGGTAATAGTGAAGTTAGTATTTTTGAGATCACCGATTTTGCATACGATAGCTTACAACAACTACCGTATCAGGCAAATAATCAAGAAAAGCTAAGTTTAGAGTTTTTACAGGGGTTAGCGAAGGGCTAAAAAGAGCTTAATATAAGCCCTTAAATGTGTAATTTAGCTTAAATTTATAGTAACTACATCAGCTTGAGCTGGTTGCTCGTCGTCTGTATTTACAGGCACTTTTGGAATATCTGGCTTATCTAGCGCAATATCACCACCATCTATTACTTCACCGGTTTTTAGGTTTTCAAAATCAAATAATTCAGCATCAGCTAAATGAGAAGGCACTACATTTTGCATCGCTGTAAAAATACTTTCTATACGGCCAGGGTGTTCTTCATTCCACTTAGCAAGCATGTTTTTGGTGTGCTTACGCTGTAAGTTTTCTTGTGAGCCACATAAGTTACACGGAATGATAGGATAACCCTGTACAAAAGCATATTGGCTTATGTCGGCCTCTTTGCAATACGCCAATGGACGAATAACCATATGCTCGCCATTATCGCTCATTAATTTAGCCGGCATACTTTTAAGCTTGCCACCGTAAAACATATTTAAAAAGAGTGTTTCGATCATGTCATCGCGGTGATGGCCAAGTGCTATTTTAGTCGCGCCAAGTTCTTTTGCCGTACGATATAAAATACCGCGACGTAAGCGCGAGCAAAGTGAGCACGTTGTTTTACCTTCAGGGATTATATCGGTAACAATACTGTAGGTGTCTTCTTCAACAATTTTGTATTCGATATCAAGTTTATCAAGATACTCTGGTAATACATGCTCTGGGAAGCCTGGTTGCTTTTGATCGAGGTTGACCACGAACAAGTCAAACTTAATTGGCGCAACACGTTTAAGGTGCTGAAGCATTTCAAGCATGGTGTAGCTATCTTTACCGCCTGATAAACACACCATAATGCGGTCGCCCTCTTCAATCATATTGAAGTCCATAACGGCTTGACCAGTTTGGCGGCGTAAACGCTTTTGAAGCTTATTTAAATTAAATTGAGCTTTAGCTTGATCTGAATGTGACAATTACGCCCCCTTGATAAACATACGCAAAGTTAATTGCTAAAAATAAAGGGGCGTATTATATACCCAAGTACTATGGGTATTAAAGCGCTAGTTAAGGCTTTGTTTAACTTTTGGCAAGAGGGCTGACATAACCGTCTGGTTTTAATGCAAGTACATCGCAATCTAAACTATCAATTACATGCTCTGCGGTGTTACCCACTAAAGCCGCGCTTAAACCAGTACGCCCAACAGTGCCAATAACCACTAATTCGCTATTTAAACGTTTAGCTACATCGGGGATCACATCCTCAGGTAAGCCTTCTTCAATAAAACATTGCTCTGTCGTTAAATTAAAGTCGTTAGCAAGCTGTGTTGTAGATTCAATGTGGTGTTTTTTTACTGATTCGTTATACACACCTGGGTTAAACTCTGGAATTTCGATAGCAATATTTACAGGTGTAGCTGGGTATGCATTAACTAAGTTGAGTTTTGCGTTTGCCAGTTCACATAAAAACTGTGCATCTTTAATAATGCGTTTGTTAAGTGCAACGTGTTCATCGTTTTCGCTTACTGCGTTAATAGCAGCTAAAATATTACCATTAGCTGGCCACGCCATTTCTTTTACAAACAACACCGGGGCAGGGCACTTTCGTACTAAATGCCAATCGGTAGGGGTGAATATAACTGATTTAAGCGCGCCGTGCTGATGTGTGCCTTTAATGACTAAGTCGAAGTTGTGCTCCATAACGGTATTAATAATGGCTTCGTAAGGACGGTTATGCCAAACCACTTGCGTTTCTATATTGATATCATTATACACAGAGACCAAGTCGGTTAGCCAAAGTTCACGGTCTTTTATAACAGCGCTTCGCATGGCTTCTCGTTCTTCGCCAGAGAGCATGGTAGTCATTTCGTAAGAGAAGTCGTAAACCGTCATAAAGGCGGTAATACTTGCGCCAGATTTTTTGGCAAGCTCAATTGAGCGTGATAAGCCATGCTGGTCGTCTTTGGTAGGATCGATAACCGCTAAAATGCGTTTTATGGTGTTCATGAGCTACTCCTTAGTTGAAGTTCTATATTTAGTGTAACGTAAATACAAAACAGTTAAAGGGGTAGCACACAAATTGTTGTTCTAAATCAAAGTTACAGGGAGTACTGGCTTAGCAAGGCTTAACTATTGCCGCAGTTTTTGCCAGCGCACTGTTATCTAAAATAGTAATAAATTTACCTTCAACTTTGATTAAATCGGCTTTTTGAAAACGACTTAATAAACGGCTAATGGTTTCAACGGTTAAACCTAAGTAATTACCGATTTCTCCACGGGTCATGGTAAATCTAAACTCTTTACGCGAGAAACCACGTTCACCAAAACGCTCTGAAAGGTTATAAATAAAGCTGGCTAAGCGCTCTTCTGCTGATTTTTTATTAAGCAGTAACAACATTTCTTGATCGTAGGTAATTTCGCTGCTCATTAAACGCATTATTTGCTGGCGAAGCTTAGGTAATTTACCGGCTAGTTCGTCAAGGGTATCAAATGGAATTTCGCATACCATAGAGGTTTCAAGTGCTTGAGAAAAGCTTTGGTGGGCCATTTTGCTAATAGCATCAAACCCGACTAAATCGCCGGCTAAATGAAAGCCTGTAATTTGCTCATCACCTTGCTCTGAGAGTGTATAAGACTTAAATGAGCCAGAGCGTACAGCGTAAATAGCCAGCAAAGGTGCGCCGGACTCAAATAAATAGTCGCCTTTATGCAGTGGTTTTTTTCGCTCAATAATTTCGTCAAGTTTATCCATTTCTTGGCCATTTAACGAAAACGGCAAACACAATTGGCTTATACTGCAGTTATTACAGCTAATAGCACAATTACTTTTAGCGCGACTTTGAGAGAAATCCATAATTTAATCCGTTTTAGTTTTTATATACTGGGGCAAATAAACCTCGAAAGGTTAATACACTATAAACATTAATGTACTAACTTGTCGGTTGCAATAATCAATAAGTAGATACCATACCAAATTATAACACTACCTAATACAATACGGGTCCAAGGATGGTTTATTATGCTATTAAGTTTTTGCGCCGCTAAGCCAAGAGTGATCATGGCTGGAAATGTACCTAGTGCAAAGCATAACATTACAATAGCGCCATCAAAGGCTGTAGGGCTCGTCATTGCCCACGTTAATGCTGAATAAACCAAACCACACGGAAGCCAGCCCCATAACGCGCCATAACCCAATGCTTTAACTGTTGAGTCAACGGGCATTAAATATTTATTAAGCTTAACAATATGCTGCCAAATAAGCGTTTTGCCGATTTTCTCTAACCATTGCAATGTAGGACCTAAACGCATTATATAAACGCCTACCAAAAGCATAAAAATTGCTGCAATAAATGAAAGCGTTATAGAAAATGATGTATTTTGTTTAGCAAATTGGCTACTTATACCCGCAACAAGTGAGCCTGCAACCATGTAACTTAATGCTCGCCCAATATTATAAGCGAATGAGTAGGTAAGTGTTTTACGCTTGTCGCTGGCTAATTGTAAAGAGCTTGCAATACCTCCGCACATAGCAAGGCAGTGGCCGCTGCCAATTAGGCCCATTAAAAAAGCGCTAATATAAAGAGGGTCAATCATTACTTTTGTTGTGCTGCTCTTTATCATCTTCAAACAAAATACTGTGACCTTGTTTGTTTAAATCAGAAAATTGTTCGCTTTTAACAGCCCAAAAAAATACACCAATGGCAATAATGACGAACAATATAGCAATCGGGATCAAAATATAAATTATGCTCATAACTTTAAAAGCCTTAGTGAATTGCTAATAACAATAATTGAGCTGGCAGACATTCCAATAACGGCCATCCATGGAGCAACAAGACCAAGGGCTGCGAGCGGCAAGATAGAGGCATTATACAATAAAGACAGGGCAAGGTTTTGCTTAATAATACGCCTAGTTTGTTTAGCCACATTTAATAGGTGATCAATTGACGCTAAATCACTATTTAATAGCACTACATCAGCGCTATTTTTAGAAATATCAGCGCCGGTTTCCATTGCAATAGATAAATGAGCACTGGCAAATACGGGGCTGTCGTTAATGCCATCACCCACCATTGCAACAACCTCATTTTGCGATGACCATTGATCTACAGCAGTTTGTTTATCTTTAGGTGAGAGGCCTGTTTGCACACTTTCAAGTTTTAGCTGCTTAGCAATTTTTTGCCCTGCATCGGAAGCGTCACCCGTTAGCATATGGCAGCTTAAATTTTGCGACTGCAAAGAGCTAATAAGTTTTGCTGCATCACTTTTTACTTTATCAACAAAATAAAAACGCGCAACTACTTGTTTGTTTATATACAAACTGGCTTGAGCGTTGGTTTTTTTACTCTCAAACCAGCCGCTTTTACCAATAGCATAATGGTTAGCTGCATTTTGTGCGCTAATACCGAGGCCAGGATGCACCTCTATATTATTTAAATCATGTTTAGCAGGGGGGTATCCATTAAATGCACTTGCTATAGGGTGCTCAGAATAACGCTCAAGCTGAGCCGCTATTTCTAAAACGTCAGCTTTGCTGTAGTTTTCATCAAGTATATCTACCGCGTCGAGTGTAAATTTTCCTTGGGTAAGCGTGCCTGTTTTATCAAAAGCAAATAATGTTAGTTTTGAGAGCGTTTCAAGTACATGCGCTTGCTTTATCAATATGCCTTTTCGAGTAAGTGTTGCAACGGCGCACGTAAGTGCGGTTGGAATAGCTAAACTCAAAGCACATGGGCAAGTGGCAACCAGTACCGAAATAGTGATCCAAAAGGCGTGCTCAGGATCTATTTGATACCAACCAATAGCAGTTATAGAGGCAAATATAAGTAAAGATGCAATAAACCACTGAGCTACTTTATCGGTTATCTCCACTAATTTAGGGCGCTTGGTTAATGCATTGTGTTGCAAGCGAATAATTTGGTTTAAAAGCGTGTTTTGGCCAATTTTATTAATTTTTATTTCTATTACGCCATCGTGATTAACGCAACCGGCGTAAACATTGTGACCAATAAATTTAGTAACAGGTTGATGCTCGCCGGTCATCATTGACTCATCGACTGTTGTTTTACCTTTAACTAACTCACCGTCGGCTGGAATAGTTTCGCCAGCTTTTATGAGTACTATATCGTTTAGTTTTAGTTTTTTTGCAGCAATAATGTGCTCATTGCCGTTTTCATCGAGTGTGCGGGCAGTAAGAGGGAGTAGTTTTTGTAAGTTAACTGTAAATTCACTGGCTTTTAATCGGGCTCTAAATTCTAAGTATTTACCTAGCAATAGCAAAAAGGTAAACATACAAACTGATTCAAAATAAACTTCGCCCACTTGCATAAACGTAGCATAGCAACTAGCACCATAAGCCCCAAAAATAGCAAGCGATACGGGTAAATCCATGTTGAGTTGCTTGGCTTTCAAACCATTAATGGCATTAGTTAAAAAGGGCAGGGCGCTGTACAAAATAACCGGCGAGGCAAGCACTAAGCTTATCCACCTAAAATATTGCTCAAAGTTGCTATCCATCCCTGAGAACATGCCAAAGTACATGGCAAATGCGAACATCATTACTTGCATGGTCATCAGCCCAGCAACACCTAAACGACGTATATAAGCTTTAGCTGTTTGCTGCTTTTGTTGGGCTTCTGTATCAGCTTGGAACGGGTAGGCTTTGTAGCCAATTTTAGCCAAAGCGGTAATGATTTCACTCAGTGGTGTGTTTGTTTTATCCCACTGGATCATAGCGCGGTTAGTTGAGGTGTTTACGTCAACGCGCTTAACTGTTTTTAAGCTTAGTAGTTGCTTTTCGATAAGCCAGGCACACGCGGCACAGGTAATGCCTTCAACACTTAATAATACTTCAGAGATGTTGTCGTTTGTGGCTATAAACTCATCTTGTATGTCTTCATTGTCGTAGCTTTTTATAAACGCGAGTTGCTCTGGTACTAATTGCTCTACTTTACCGGCTCGAACAGTACGGTATTTGTAGTAGTCGGTCATGCCTTGATCAACAATGTTTTGTGCAACCGCTTGGCAGCCAATACAACACATTGGCTGCGACGTGTTATCTATAATAACAGTTGCACTAAACCCTTTAGGCACACTCTCAAGACAATGAAAGCAAGAAGTACTCATATTTACTACTACTTATAATTAGGCGTAACTAACAGAGGCTGCTCTGTAGGAAGTGTGATGTTTTCTTTTAACTTCCAGCTGCCATCTATAGGCTCTATAAACACAGAGTAGGCGCCCGGTGTATAGTTTTCGAGTAGGGCTGTAAATTCTTTATTAGCATTTGGAGTTAATGTGGCGGCAAAGTCATGGGCTTTGATGGTGCGATGATAAAATGATAATTTTAATGCAGGTACATTACTATAATCGCCTTTAGTAAATTTAAAACTAACGCGTTCATCAGTCACATTAAGCTCGCCGTGTAAAAAGAGTGCTTTGGCTTTTTCAAACTTAGTAAGCTCTAAATTAATAGCTTTACCTTTTTTGTAGTAATCATCTACCACCATGTCTGGGCCGTTGCCCACAGCAGTAATAATTAACGTTATGCACCCAATAATGGCCGCGAGAGGAAAAAAGATTAAAAACCAAGGCCAAAAATTTTTATACCACGGAGTAGGTTGCATAGTTGCTCTAAAATTAGTTTAGGTGGGGTTATTTTATAGCAAATATTTGTAAAAGACTAAAAAAAAGCCTCCGACTGGAGGCTTTTTTGATCTGGATTAATCTATTGAAATAAAAAGATTAATTATTGGTTAACTCAATGTTTATTTATCTTGCGATAAGCTGTAAACATACGCAGTTAACAAGTGAATTTTATCTTCACCTAAAATGTCTTTCCATGCTGGCATAACACCGGCGCGGCCATGATTAAGCGTTTCTTCAACAGCGCGTTGAGAGCCACCATATAACCAAATGTTATCTGTTAGGTTAGGTGCACCAAACGGTAAGTTATGTGCAACAGACCCTTTACCATCAGCACCGTGACACGCTGCACACATGGCAAACTTAGCGGCGCCAGCGGCTGCATCTTTTTGGTTAACAGTACGACCAGATAAGCTAAGAACATGAGCCGTCATTTCTTTTACGCCTTGCTCACCAAGTGCAGCACCCCAAGAAGGCATTGCAGCTATACGACCATAAAGAAGTGTTTCTTTAATTTTGTCAGGTGAACCACCGTATAACCAATCTTTATCAGTTAGGTTAGGGAAGCCAGTTCCACCACGGGCATCAGAGCCATGACACTGAGCACAGTTTTGCGAAAATAAACGCTGACCAATCTCAAGTGCTAATTGACCATCTGTTTGCTCGTGTTTATCACCATTTTCAAGAGCAACTTGCTGCGCTGCATCACCTTCAAATTTAGAATTAACTAAATCTAAAACGGGTACTTGTGCAAGTTTGTTGAAAATTGGACCAAAACGCTCTTGTGCAGCTTCGTACTCTTTATCAAGTTTAACAAAACGGCCTTCTTCTTTAGCATCCGCAACTGCTTTTTTAGATTCAGCTAAAGACGTAATACCCTGATTAGAGCTAGTCCATTTACCTAAACCTTCCCAGTTACCTAAACCTGGGTAAGCTGCAAGGTAATATACAGACCAAACAAATGTTGCAAAGAACATGTACGTCCACCATTTTGGTAGTGGATTGTTTAGCTCTGTAATACCGTCATATTCATGCCCACAATCTTCACCTTCTTTAACGCCAGCATAGTTTTTAAGGTTCCAAACTAATAAGCTAAAGATGATAATTAAACAGGCTAGGGTTAAAACAATAACCCAAATACTCCAAAAGCTAGTCATTTTTCAGACTCCTTTTCCTCGTTAGAGAGTGTGTTGTTATGTTTTTTTTCATCTTCAAAAATGGCATTAGCAGCGTTATCAAAACGATTTTTGCTACGTTTGCTGTATGCCCATACAACAATCACAATAAACAATACTAAAATTACCAGAGTCAAAATGCCTCTGTATGTTCCGTAATCCATAATTTTTTACTTCAAGTGGGTGCCAAGTTGCTGTAAATACGCGATCAAGGCTTGCATTTCTGTTGCGCCTTCGCCGTTATTCATAGCGTTAACTTTTTCAACATCTGCTTGAAGCTCTTCGTCGCTGCCATAACCTAAACCCGGGTGTTTTGGGTTTTCAGGGTTGATAGCAAAAGTATCACGGAAAATTTGTAGTTTTTTCAGAGTTAGGCTTGTATCAACCGTTGTCTCTGCTAACCAAGGAAAACCTGGCATGTTCGACTCAGGAACCACGGCACGTGGGTCAACTAAGTGAGCATAATGCCAATCGTCCGAGTAACGTTTACCTACACGAGCAAGGTCAGGGCCAGTACGTTTAGAACCCCATTGAAAAGGGTGATCCCATACTGACTCGCCAGCTACAGAGTAGTGACCATAACGCTCAACTTCATCGCGAAAAGGGCGGATCATTTGTGAGTGACAGTTGTAACAACCTTCACGTACATAAATGTCTCGGCCTTCCATTTCAAGCGCGTTAAGTGGGCGCAGGCCTTCAACAGGTTTAGTCGTATCGTCTTGGAACATTAGCGGAGTAATTTCAACTAATGCACCAAAACTAATAGCAAAAACAGTCAGAATAGCCATTAGGCCAACGTTCTTTTCTACTATTTCATGTTTGTTTTGTGAATTTTTATTGCTCATCATCTCACTCCGTTATGCTAATTGTGCTTGCGCGTCTAACTTCAGTGATTCTTTTTCAGCTGAAATTGTACGGAAAACGTTATAAGCCATAACTAACATGCCTGTTACGATGAATACACCGCCTACAAAGCGCATAATGTAGAAAGGATGCGACGCTTCTAAAGACTGAACGAAGCTGTACATTAATGTACCGTCAGAGTTAACTGCACGCCACATTAGACCTTGCATAACACCTGAAATCCACATTGCAACAATGTAAAGTACAACACCTACCGTGTGTAACCAGAAATGGGTGTTAACCAATTTAACGCTGTACATACGACCTTGTGCGAATAACGCAGGGATAAGGTGGTAAATAGCACCAATTGAGATCATAGCAACCCAACCTAGTGCACCTGAGTGTACGTGGCCGATTGTCCAATCTGTGTAGTGAGATAACGCATTTACAGATTTAATTGCCATCATTGGGCCTTCAAACGTAGACATACCGTAGAAAGACAATGAAACAACTAAGAAACGCAATACTGGGTCGGTGCGAAGCTTATGCCAAGCGCCAGACAGGGTCATGATGCCGTTAATCATACCACCCCAAGATGGAACGAATAAGATAATAGACATAACCATACCTAAACTTTGCGTCCAATCAGGAAGTGCAGTGTAGTGAAGGTGGTGAGGACCTGCCCAAATGTATAATGAGATAAGTGCCCAAAAGTGAACTACCGATAAGCGATATGAGTAAACTGGGCGGCCTGCTTGTTTTGGTACAAAGTAATACATCATACCTAAGAAACCAGCAGTTAGTAGGAAACCTACAGCGTTGTGACCGTACCACCACTGAACCATTGCATCTACAGCACCTGCGTAGATAGAATATGATTTAGTTAACGATACTGGTACTGCCATGCTGTTTACAATGTGTAGCACTGCAACAGTAATAATAAAGCCAGCGTAAAACCAGTTAGCAACGTAGATGTGCGACACTTTACGCTTAATTAAAGTACCAAAAAATACTATTGCGTAAACAATCCAAACCACAGCGATTAAAATATCGATTGGCCATTCAAGTTCTGCGTATTCTTTTGAGCTAGTAATACCAAGTGGTAATGTAATTACTGCTAGTACAATAACGAGCTGCCAGCCCCAAAACGAAAAGGCGGCAAGTTTGTCTGAGAAAAGACGCGTTTGACAAGTACGTTGAACGACGTAATAAGACGTCGCAAAAAGTGCACTGGTACCAAATGCGAAAATTACTGCGTTCGTGTGTAACGGACGTAGTCGAGAGTAAGTTAACCATGGTGTATCAAAGTTAAGTGCTGGCCAAGCTAATTGGGCAGCAATCAGAACCCCAATACTCATGCCAACGATGCCCCAAATCACTGTCATAATAGCGAATTGGCGTACAACCTTATAGTTATACTCAGTTTGTGATGCTACTGTTTGGCTCATTTTCTGGCTTCCGCTGCAATAAATGCGTTTAGAAATGAATTACCCACTTTAAAAAAGTGGGGCCTACTATTTTTCTCAAGCGTGTTACCTAAAACGTTCAAAGCCTGAATGCTTCAGAAAACAAACTCGAGAAACCCTTATTTTTTGCGGGTGAAATGATAAATTTTTTGGCCTAAAAAAGATAGGTCAATTACATAAAATTATGACATCAATCAAACTTTGTGAGCTTGTTGTTTATTTTTTGATACAGTTTGTGCCTAATTTGCTCTAATAGTAACACTCACACTTGTTATTTATAGTCGTGATTATTAGTATTTGCTTTTCTTTGCTGCGACATTGTTATGCTTATATATAGGTTAAGTTTATTTACTGCGTTGATTTTTTTATTAACAGCGTGTGATTTTTCTAAAAATTCAGACGTCAAATTACTTAAAAACGCCAAATGTGAAGCTAATTTACCATGTACTTTTTCAAACGGTGTTAAAGTATGGTTAAGTGAGAAAAACCTTTCACCAGAAACTCCATTCACTATTTTTAGTGACTTACCTGCAAATATACAAATTGAAGATGCCAAGCTAAAAGGGATCACTATGTATATGGGTTATATTCCGCAATTTTTTAAAAAGCATAATGACTTATGGCAAAGCAATACGATGGTTGGTATTTGCTCAGAAAAAAAAATGCTATGGAATTTAGAGCTAATAGTAAAAAACACTACCACATCACAAATTGATACTCTCAACTATTATTTTTATGTCACTTACTAAATTTAATCTTCACTGTACTGTACGAGCTTTATTCTATTCAGATCATTAAAGCTCAGTGCCTGATTAAACCTCTACAATTCCCACTCGCTGTAAAAGTAACTCTAAAAAGTTCAATTTTTAATTGCCGCTGAACAAAAAACAAATCCAAAATTCCTTTGTAAGTAACTAATTAAGACTATTTAGCCGGTAACTATGCATAAATATGGTTAGTAATTAACATTTAGTTTTACGCTTTTAATAATGTGCTGTGATCAAGTTGTTAATTTGTCTGTTTTTGGTACAAAACTCAAGTAATTACATTTGATTACAAAGTGAATCACTTTGGTTTCAGCTGTATTTATAATGTTTCTATATTTATTTATAGTATTGTTTTTAATGTGTATTTATTAATTAACACTGAAACATAATGTAACCTATGTACCTAAAATGGTTATTCTATTTTGTTGTGTGATATAAAACGAACTACTGTTAAGTTTTCGTTCAGTTAAAAGCGCCTAAGTTGCCCTCCTGACTCACTATTCTAATAAAAAGTGAGCATTACCAATTAAGGTAAATTTCCAACAAGTAGGGTTTATTCATGAAAAAGTCAACTCTTGGTTTAGCTGTAATTGCAGCATTCCCAATGTTCTCAAGTGTGCAAGTTCTAGCTGCTGAAGACTCAGCACAAGCAATCGAAAAAATTCAAGTAACGGGTTCTCGCATTAAGCGCGCAGATATGGAAACCGCTAGCCCAGTTACTATTATCGGTGCTGACGATATCACTGCTTCAGGCGCTGTATCAGTAGACTCTGTACTACAAAAAATGACCGCTACAGGCGGCGCAATGACTAACCCAGGTATAAATAATGGGTCTGGTGGTAATGCATCAATTGATTTACGTGGTTTAGGTTCACAACGTACTTTAGTACTTGTAAACGGCCGTCGTATGATCAACTCAGGTACAGGTGCTGCTTCTACCGTTGATTTGAATACTATTCCGGTATCTATGATCAAGCACATTGAAGTACTTAAAGATGGCGCATCTGCTGTTTATGGTACGGATGCTGTTGCAGGTGTTGTAAATATTATCTTAAAAGATGACTTTGAAGGCTTAGACCTTAACGTTAAATCAGCAATCACTACTGAAGGTGATGCAGATGAAACGTCTTTTGATATCACTATGGGTGGTAACTTCGGTCGTGGTAACGTTGTAATCGGTTTACAGTATACAGACCGTGGCGATGCTTCTCAGGCAGATCGTAGTTTTTCTGATTGTCCATTAACTGAAGATGGCGATGGCAGTGCTCCATACTGTTCTGGTTCTTCTTATACGCCTAATGGCCATGTTTGGTCAGGTGATGAATCTTTGCAAGGTCAAGCTGATGATGGCTGGCACGACTTTGGTACTAGTGACGCTTACAACTATTCGCAATCTAGCTACTTATATACGCCAATGCGTCGTTTAAACCTTACAGGTATTGGTAGCTTTGATTTAACTGATGACACGCGTTTATACTCTGAGTTTACATACTCAAAACGTTGGTCAGAGCAGCAATTAGCGCCTCAACCAGTATGGTTCGACTTTGACTACGCTGAATGGATGGGTGATTCTTTAATCGACCAAAACATTAACTACGGTGATGAAGTTTCTTACGGCCGCCGTATGGTAGACACTGGTACACGTGATTCATCTCAAGTAGTTGATACAGTTCGTTCTGTTATCGGTGCTGCAGGTTATTTAGATAATGGCTTAGAGTGGGATACATCAGTTATTTTTGGTCGTAATGACTCAGTGGATCGCTTAAGCAACCTTCACAACATGGGTTCAATTCAAAGCGAAATTGAAGCTGGTAACTTTAACCCTCTTTCACAAGCTTCATGGTCAAGCAGCAGCTTTAGTGACTATGTTTACACCGAGCAAAACTCAGGTGGTAGTCAATTGTTTATGATTACAGCTGCGCTTTCTGGTGAGTTAATGGAAGTACCAGCGGGCTTTGTAGGTTTTGCAGCAGGTCTTGAGCGTCGTGAAGAAAAAGCATGGTACACACCAGATTCTATCACTTCACAAGGTCTTGCGAATGACCCACGTGTTGATGCAACAAGCGGTCGTTTTGATGTAAACGAAGCATACCTTGAACTTGCTATTCCTTTAGTTGCTGATGCTTACCTAGCACAGAATGTAGAATTAAGCGCTGCGATCCGTGCTTTTGACTACAGCACATTTGGTTCTGATGAAACGTGGAAACTTGGTTTAACTTGGCGCGTAAACGACGAACTAATGCTTCGTGGTGTTCGCTCTACAGCTTTCCGTGCTCCTACAGTTGCTGAGTTATATTCAGGTGATTCTCCATCTTACGAGCAAGTTAGCTTTACAGGTGCACAAGATCAAGCTGAAGTTACAGTGGGCGGTAATGACCAATTAACACCTGAGTTGGCTGATACAGTTACTGTTGGTGTAGTTTACGAACCAGAGTGGTTTGATGGCTTCTCAATGACGTTAGATTACTACGACATTGAAATTGAAAACGCTATTGCTACAGTAAATAACCAATACATTGTTGACTCATGTCTTGCATCAGATGGCTCTTTAGCTAATCAATCAACAGCACTTTGTAGTTCAGCAAATATTGACTTTAACCAAAGCACTGGTCGTATCTCGTTTAATAACCAACTACAAAACGTAGGTTATGAGCAAACAAAAGGTTATGACTTAAACTTAAATTACAAATTTGATTTAGCTGGTCTTGCTTGGAACACGTCATTAGATGTTACTTACCTTGACGAATACACTGTTGATGTTATTGAATCAAGCATTGATTACGCTGGTTTAATCACTTCTGGTATTGGTGGTTATGCTGACGTTAAAGCAAACTTTGAGTTAGATGTTAAAGGTGATGTTTGGTCTGCTAATTACAAAGCACGTTACATTGCTGGAATGGATAGCTACAGCTGTCTAGGTAAAGAATCTACATGTTATGCACCAACAACACCATCTGTTGTTTACCATGATGTAAGTGGTTCTTACTTTATCAGTGAAATGGTATCGTTAACTGCTGGTGTAAATAACTTATTTGATAAGCAACCACCATACTACTCAGGTAACAACGATTCTAACACTGACCCGTACACATACGATGTACTTGGTCGTCGTGTATTTGCTGGTGTAAACGTTAAGTTTTAATTAGCACATTAATCGTATTAAGGCTCAGTTTTTACTGGGCCTTTTTTATTGAACAAAACAAAGGAGACAAGTACACTTAATACCATTATTAGAAGGAGAACTGATTGTTAAAGCAAGACGAAAACTTATCTTTTGTCATTGAACCAGAGCTCAACCCGCGTGCTGAGCAGCGTATTGATCTGTATTTTTCTATACCCAATGAAATGGGTATTAACCCACAAACTCTCACTGAAGAATCTTACTTTAATAACCACTTTAAATCGCACTTAGCGTATAACGCTAACAACATTCACTTACCCTTAGTAAGAAGCCGTTTTGTTAGTAAAAACAAAGGTGAGCAACAAGATTACCGCCAAAACCTTAATTTGTTTTGCTATCAGGTTCGTCTAGCGCTTGATGCTGATATACGAGACGCACTTAAAATTGAAGATGTTGAAGATTTTTTCCAGCGAGCTATCGAGTTATTTGGCCAAAGTGAAGGATTACTTAAAAAGCTTAGGCGTTACACACCTGATGATGAAAAACTGATCCCATTTTTTACTAATGCTGATAACTACTTAAGCTGGCATGTTGAGCAGTCATTTTTAAAGCTATTAGATGAAGGTCCACGTAGTAGTGATTTTGCAAAAGAACGTAATGATCTACTGCAATTTTGTAAAAACGAGAATAGTTACCGCGGAGAAAAAAACTATAACTCCGAAACCACATTACAAGATGCAAACCGTATAACCAATAAAATGCGCCTGTTACAACGTTTAATAGAGCATGGCGTTATTTTACAGCGGCAAACACGGTTTCTTAATAGCTACCTTAAACGTTTAGTTAAAGGCACGGTGACTGCGGTTATCATGGCATTTGTTATGGTGGTAATACTAAACGCACGCTCAACCTTTACGGAGGTAACTGCCACGCTAATATTAATTTTAGGGGTTATTTACGGGCTACGTGAAATATTTAAAGAAGATATAACACGGGTAATTTGGCGGGCTATTGTTCGCGGTCGGCCTAAATGGCGTTTTAGTTTTAAAAACAGTATTAGCAAAGATAAAATAGCCAGCCAATTTATTTGGCTAGAATATGTTCGATTTAAAAAAATTCCGCAAGAAGTTAAATCAATATTTTCAAAGCGTCGCCAGCAAAATAAGCAAGCGGCGCAGTGGTTGCACTTTGCAAGCGAAACACGAGTAAGCGCAAAAGAGTTTTTACCAGGGTACGATACGCTACAGCAAACATTGCAGTTTAATTTAGCGCCATTTGCGCGTTATTTAAAACGTGGTGAAGGTAAGTTATACCATTTAGATAGTAATAAAATATCTAAACAAGGGGTAGAGCGGCGTTATCAGTTAAATATGGTACTTGTATTAACTGAGGAAGATAAAAAGCTTTACCAGCGCTATAAAATAACGCTAAACCGCAGTAAAATCATAAATATAGAACTTATTTACTCTAAAAAGTAGGTTTATAGCCATACATTAAAAAAGGGGGATAGATGAAATCTATCCCCCTTTTTTAATTATTTAAGCGTTACTTAGTTAGCTAAACCATGTTTGCTATATAACGTCACTTTGTCTGAAACAAGTGTAATTTCGATATTTTTAGATTCGTCGCCCCAAACACAGTTTGTGTGCAGTGTTTTTTCAACACAGTTATCAGCACTGCCTAAAATGGCTTCTACTTCAGTTTTGTCCATGCCTACTTTAATTTTTTCATAGCTTTCTAGATTTACTTTAGAACACGCTGCAAGGCTCAAGGTAGCTGCGATGATAAGGAATTTTTTCATTGTTATATCCTGCTAAATATTAATGTTTAAATTTTCTAATTTGGACAATCATGCCCATTCGAGGGTGATCAAAGTAATGTACTTCGCCACTTATTACACGTCTAAACTGCGAAAAGCGGGCTGATTCTATATTGCCGTTTTCTAGCTTTTGGCTAATATCAAAATTAGCTGTAATGTATAAATAATGTCGTAAATGTATTTTAAATAAACCATCTAGCTCCCATTCAACATTTGCCTTGTCAGGGTCGTCGAAAAGCTCAGGTTGCGTATTTAATAAGCTTACAAAGTCAGGATTTGAATAGCTTGGAATAACATTATTATCACTTTTAATATGTTTTCCAGCTATTAAATGCATGCTGGGTGCACGTGACTTACTGGCGCCTTCAAAGCGCCATCCGGTATGCAAAATAGGTGTTAACCCTTTTCTGTCGAGCTGACGCAATTGAGTTTTAAACTGTAATTGTTCAGGTGCTAACAAATAGGTTTGCTGCATATGATCCTGTGCTGCTACTTGTGGCGTTACAGGTAATTCATCGTAGCTTTGCATGTAATCAGTGCTGTCGTCGCATACACCAGATTGCGGGTTTGAGTTAACTAATGAATCAGTAAAAGAGTGCTTTTTAAAACGCGCGTCGCCATCTATACAAGCTTGCATTGCTTGCTCTGTATAAATAGGTGTCATTAAATCTAGGCTGTTTTTATCTTCAATAGTGTCGTGTTTAAGCGTAAAGTCTTCTTGTAAGTATGGCGCAGGGCGCTGCTTAAATACCAGTACTTCAACTTCAAACCAACGTTCTGCAAATACAGTGCTGCTAAATAAGCAACATAGAACAATAAGCGATTTTTTTAGCAACATTAATGGCTAACCTTTTTTTCGAAATCTGCAATCATTGCAGTGACCATTTTTAAGCGTTCGCGAGCGTTAGCTTCACTAATTGCGAAGCGCAGTTTATTTGCGCCATCCATTTTGTACACCTTAGGTGCACTTTGTATCAAGCCAATGATGAAGCTAGGGTTAACCTTCGTGTTTTGACTAAACTCAAAGTAGCCCCCTTTAGGGTTTGCTTCAATTTTTGTTATACCTAAATTACTCGCCTGCATTTTAAGCTGTTGCAAACTAAATAGATTTTTAGCAGCGTCAGGCAGTAAGCCAAAGCGGTCTATTAGCTCTACCTGTAATTCATCCATATCAGCAAGACTAGCACAACTTGCTACGCGCTTGTACATGCCAAGACGCGCATTAACATCGTGAATGTAGTCATCAGGTAGTAATGCAGGGAGTTTTAAATCTACTTCTGTTTGTTTTTGTAATAGGTTTTCAAGGGTTGGCTCTTTGCCTTCGCGTAACGCATTTACGGCTTGTTCAAGCATTTCCATGTACAAACTAAAACCAATTGTTTGCATTTGCCCTGATTGATCGTCACCTAATAACTCACCGGCACCGCGTATCTCTAAATCATGAGTTGCAAGAGCAAAGCCTGCGCCTAAATCTTCGAGTGACTCTATGGCTTGCAAGCGTTTTGATGCATCTTTAGATAAAGATTTAGGATCGCCAGTTAACAAATAAGCATACGCTTGGTGATGGCTTCGTCCTACACGTCCTCGTAATTGGTGTAACTGAGCAAGACCAAGCTTATCGGCTCTATCCATAATAATAGTGTTTGCAGTGGGTACATCTATTCCGGTTTCGATAATAGTGGTACACACCAGTACGTTGTATTTTTGGTGATAAAAATCAGCCATTATTTGCTCAAGTTCTTGCTCGCGCATTTGCCCGTGAGCTGAGGTCACACTTGCTTCTGGCACCCATTCACTAATTTCTTGAGATACACGTTCAATGGTTTCTACGTTGTTGTGTAAAAAGTATACTTGGCCACCGCGTTTAATTTCACGAAGTACTGCCTCGCGAATTAAATCACTATCTCGTTGGCGTACAAACGTTTTAACAGCTAAACGCTTAGCTGGCGGGGTCGCAATAATAGATAAATCACGCATACCACTCATAGCCATATTCAAAGTACGTGGTATTGGCGTTGCAGTTAGTGTGAGTATATCTACATCAGCACGTAGTGCTTTAATTTTTTCTTTTTGGCGAACACCAAAGCGATGCTCTTCATCTACAATTAGTAAACCTAAGTCGCTAAAATTAATGTCTTGCTGGATGAGTTTATGGGTGCCAATAACTATATCTAACTTACCATCAGCCATTTTTTCAAGAGTGTCTTTTTGCTGCTTGGTTGAGTTAAAGCGTGAAAGCACACCCACTTCAATTGGAAAGTCAGCAAAACGGTCTTTAAAGTTTTCATAGTGCTGTTGAGCTAGCAAGGTGGTAGGCACTAATACAGCAACTTGTTTGTTATCGTTAACCGCTACAAAAGCAGCGCGCATGGCTACCTCTGTTTTACCAAACCCCACATCACCACATACTAATCGGTCCATGGCTTGTTTTGATTGCATATCGCCAAGTACCGCTTCTATTGCGTTACGCTGATCGTCGGTTTCTTCAAAAGGGAAACTGTCGCTAAATTGACGATATGTTTGTCCATCAAGCGTAAATTTGTTACCTGGTTTGGCTTGTCGCTGAGCATAAATATCAAGAAGCTCTGCAGCTACGTCTCGCACTTTTTCAGCCGCACGTTTTTTAGCTTTTTCCCACGCGTCTGATCCTAATTTATGTAGTGGGGCACTGGCCTCTTCACCACCAGAGTATCGGCTAAGCATATGCAGCGCTGATACTGGTACATATAGTTTAGCTTCACTGGCGTAGGTGATAGTTACAAACTCGGTAATAACACCTGCGGCATCTATTGTTTGCAGCCCTTGGTAGCGGCCAACACCATGATCTAGGTGAACAATAGGTTGACCCTCTTTAAGCTCGGCTAAGTTTCGTATAAGTGCATCTTGGCTTGCTTCGTATTTGTGTTTACGACGCCTACGCTGCGATACTTTAATACCTAATAATTCTTGCTCGGTAATAATAGCAAGGCTTGGCTTAGTGCCAAGGACCACACTTTGCTCAAGCGGGCTTACAATTAAACCTACGTCGCTGTCGCTTTTTGTAAATTGCTCTAGCGTGTCAAACTCTTTAAATTTAATGCCACTTGGTTTTAATACACTTAATAGCGATTCTCGTCGTCCGTCTGATTCAACGCTTAGTAAAATACGGCCTTTGTTCTTTTTTTGCTGGGCAACGTAATTTATAAATGCACCGTATGGTTCATGTTGCTTATGATCTATACGAATGGCTGGTAATTCACTAACGCTTAGATTTTTATTGCCTGCTTTAGTGCCAAGCTTGGCAAGTGATAAGCGAATACGAGAAAATTCACCTAAGTTAGAAAATAGCTCATTAATTGGCTGATATAACTCTGTTGGCTCTAATAATGGGCGTAGTGGATCTACTCGGCGGTTTTCGTAGCGTACATTTACGTCGTGCCAAAAGTTATCTGCAGCATGCTCTAAATCGCCTAGTTGCATTACTGTGGTTGTATCTGGTAAGTAATCAAAAATAGTGGCGAGTTTTTCAAAAAACAAAGGCATGTAGTATTCAATACCTGCCGGCCAAGTGCCTTTACTAACTTGCATGTAAACAGAGTCTTGCTCTGAGCTTGCGCCAAACTTTTCTCGGTAATTTATTCTAAAGCGTTCTACGTCAGCTTCGTTTGTAGGAAACTCGTGAGCAGGAAGTAATTCAATTTTATCTACTTTTTCGTCAGAACGCTGGGTTTCTACATCAAATAAGCGAATGGTATCAAGCTCGTCATCAAAAAAGTCGAGCCTAAATGGGTGCGGGCTACCCATAGGATATAAATCAACTATAGAGCCGCGAATAGCATACTCGCCGTGCTCCATAACTTGTTGCACGTGTAAATAACCAGCTTGCTCTAAGTTGCTACGTAAGTTATGAGTATCGAGCTTATCGCCTACTTTAAAATTAAGTGTAGATCCGTAAATAAATGAAGCAGGCGCAGTACGGAGCATTAATGTAGATACAGGCACAATTAAAACGCTTTGTTTTTCGTTTTTAAGGGTGTTAAGTGTGGCTAAACGCGCTGAAATTATATCTTGATGAGGGGAGAAGTGATCGTAGGGCAGAGTTTCCCAATCAGGAAAAACCATTACCGGATTATCGGGTAACAGGTATTCAAGCTCGGTTTCAAGGCGTAAAGCACTTGGCGTATCAGGCGTTACAATTAAAACCAAGTCATCTTGTTGTTTTACGCCCTCAGCAATGGCAATACTTAAACCACTGCCACTAAGCTGCCCCCATTGAATTTTATCTTTTTGAGATTTTACCCAAGGCAAGGCTGCCCATTGCTCAAACGCCATTTATTACTCCATTTACAATGTGGCGCTTGTGTGCAAGCGCCATAATATTATTTAGTCTCGGTAAATTTTTGTTAGGTCTTGGTAATGATCAATTCTACGGTCGCGTAAATACGGCCATATACGTCTTACGTTTTCAGACGCTTTTTGATCAAGTTCTACCACTAAAATTTGCTCATCAGTGTTATTGGCCTCTGCCAATATCTCACCTTGTGGGCCTGCAATAAATGAGTTACCCCAAAATGCAATACCTTCGCTTTGCGCACTTGGATCGCTCTCATGGCCTACTCGGTTACAGCTAATCACAGGCACGCCATTGGCAACAGCGTGGGCACGCTGAACAATAACCCATGCATCTTTTTGACGGGCTTGTTCATCGTTATCATCACGTGGATCCCAGCCAATTGCAGTTGGGTAAATTAATATTTCAGCACCAGCCATTGCCATTAAGCGCGCTGCTTCTGGGAACCATTGATCCCAACAAACTAATACGCCTAATTTACCTACAGAGGTTTGAATCGGCTCAAAACCTAAATCACCTGGGGTAAAATAAAATTTCTCGTAAAAACCAGGGTCATCAGGAATATGCATTTTTCGGTATTTACCGGCAATGCTGCCGTCTTTTTCAAGGACTATAGCGGTATTGTGGTATAAGCCTGTCGCGCGTTTTTCAAATAAAGAGGCAACAATGACTATTCCGAGCTCTTTGGCAAGCTCGCCTAAGGTATTACTACTTGGGCCCGGAATTGTTTCAGCTAAATCAAATACGTCTACGTCTTCAGTTTGGCAAAAGTAAAGGCTGCGGTGCAGCTCCTGTAAAACAACTAGCTGTGCGCCTTGCTTGGCTGCATCGCGAATTCCGGCAATTGATTTTGCCATATTTTGCTCTGCGTTATTGCTATTAGATTGTTGTACTAAGGCTACATTTAATTTTGCAGGGCTTGTCATTGTGCTGCTCCAGCTAAAAATCCACGAGGTAGTTGCATGGTAATACAGTGCAAACTGCCAAATTGTTCAATAATAGGTTGGCAATTAATGCCGATAATTTCATGCGTTGGATACGCTTTTTGAATTTGCGAAAGGGCAAGTTCGTCATTTATATCGTTATAAGTAGGTACTAAAACCGCGTTATTTATAATTAAATAGTTAGCGTAGGTTGCAGGTAAACGCGTATTCTCATTGTCGTATGCTGCTTTTGGCCAAGGCAATGCAATTAAAGTATATGGGGTGTTATTTGCTGTTTTAAAGCTCTTTAGCTGTTTTTCCATCGCGCTTAAGGCGCTAAAATGTTCATCATTTTCATCATCACACTTTACATATACCAGTGTATTATTAGGCGCAAAACGCACTAAGGTATCAATGTGGCTGTCGGTGTCGTCACCCGATAAATAGCCATGCTCTAGCCATAAAAAATCAATAGCGCCTAAATGGCTTTTTAAGAGGCTCTCTATTTCGTCAGCTGATAAATCAGGGTTACGGTTTTTATTGAGTAAACATTCGCTAGTTGTAAGTAAAACGCCGTGTTCGTTTATTTCAATACCACCGCCTTCAAGCACCATATCAATTGCTTGATACTGGTTATTTGTATCGCCAAGCGCTTTTACCAAGCTTTTATTAATTTGATTATCAAGCGCGCTTTCAAATTTATTGCCCCAACCATTAAATGTAAAATCAACCACATTTAGCTCAAGCGGATTGTTTATTGATGCACACGTTAAAGGGCCATGATCGCGTGCCCATGTATCGTTTGTAGGGGTAACTACAAAATGAACTCGGCTTAAATCAATAGCGGCGTTTTTAAGCAGCGCTGTTATACTAATTTTTAATGCTTCACTGTGGGCTACTATTACAAGCTGTTGCTTGTGTGTTATTTGCTTTGCAAGCTCAACATAAACGGGTTCTACACGCGCTAAATTATTAGCCCAGTCGGTGTCTATATGCGGCCAAGTTAGCATTACAGCATCTTGCTCAGCCCATTCTGGTAAAAGTCTAAAGTTCATGAAATTTTGATACAAATTAAGGTGCCGTTAGTTTAGCATTTTACGTAAATATGTCAGCTAATTATCACTGTTAGGTTCAGCATTAACTTGTTCAAGTTCTTGGCGTTTTTTTAGTTGGCGTGTTTGGGCGTGTAAGCTTGCTCTTACTACAAGCTCTTGGTCGGTAGTTCTGATTGATGTAAACAGCATAGTGTATTGATAATGTTCATTATCTTTTTTCTCAACAGCAACTACTTCGGTATAACAATATACTGCAGAAGCTTCGTGATGCAAAAATAGCTTCGTTCTGAATGCTTGGCCAATTGAATAAACGTCTGGGGAGGTAAAGCGAATACCGCCACCGCCATAGCTGTCACATTGAATGGCGCTATCTTGTGCTTGCTCAGAGGCTAAAATATGGCTCATGATTAAATCAATTTTACGAGACTGCGCCTGTAAAAAGGCGGCTAGTTCTTGCGCAACATCACCTAAATTTCTAAGCGGGCGTAAAGAACTTTGCTCAAGCTCACTGACCTCATTAGCTAACCTAAATAGAGGAGGAATGTCGTCTTCAAGTTCAAGTTGCGATTTAGGAACTTGGTTGTCAGATACCGCGAATAAATTCACTCTTATACTTTCATTTATTTGAAAATACTCTTCAAATTCGCTTAATCTTTGGCTTTTCATAACTATCTCCACTACGCATTAGCTAACTCGAGTAAACCCATACAAAGCAGCTATTTACGGCGCTATCTACATAGAATTTACGGCTACTATTTACAGGTAAATTTGCTTTGTTTTTACTAAAACCTACTGAATCGAGAAAGTGTATTTAAATATCATTACAGTTCAATATGTTAGTAACTTTTCAACCAAAGTTTAGTTTAGCTAAATAGTAGCGTTGTAAGGGAGAAATTACTAGGTCTATTAATCTGTCGGCCTTACACCCATATAAAATAAGTAAAACTGAGCAAAGCATTCGCGTTCTGTTCTTGGGCGTTATCCATATCCATTAAGCATTTATCAAACATAAAAAAGCGGCCAATGTCATCCTAACATCGGCCGCTTGGGTATTGATTAATTAGCGTATAAACGTGCTTACTTAAGTAGAGCGACTAATTCATGTAAATCTTTCACAACGTGATCAGGTTTTTTTGCAAGTGGGTAAAGCGCTTTACCTGGGCGTGCAATAAATGTAGTTTGTAATCCGGCTTCTTTAGCGCCTGCTACATCCCAACCATGTGCTGCTACCATCATTGCTTCATTTGGCGCTACATTTAACTTTTTAAGTACCCACTCGTAAGCACGTAAATCTGGTTTGTATATTTTAATATCTTCAATGCTGTAACGCGCATCAAAGTAAGACATTAAACCAGCGCTTTCAAACTGTGCCTTAACACCTTTGTTTGAAGAATTAGTAAGGCTTACTAACTTATAGCCTTGTGCTTTAAGTTTTGCCAGCCCTTCTTTAACATCATTATGTGGTGGGAGTGTTAAAAGCGGGGTGACAATGGCTGTTTTTGCTTGTTCACTTGTTATGTCTATATTGTTATTTTGTGCCACCATCATTAGCGATGCCACACCAATTTGTCCAAAATCGTGGTAACTACCGCTTACTGTATCTACTAATGAGTGGTGCAACATTGTAGAGAACCATAAAGGTAGTAAATCTTCTCGACCACCTAGCGCTTTACCAATTGAGGTACGCATTGATGTTAAATCAAGGAGTGTTTCGTTAACATCGAAAATAAGTACTTTAGGTTTTTCTTGAGTTTTCATTTCATCAGCCATCGCATAGCCAGAAACTAAGCTTGAGCCGACAAGTAGTGAAAGAGTAAGGTTTTTTAACGATTTTAAAATAGACATTAATTTTGCTCCGATTCAAGTGCTGCCATAATATCAATAGGCTCTGCACGTAGGGTGTAGTCTTCGTTTAAGAATGCGTAAGTAATAACGCCTTCTTGGTTAATTACGTATGTTGCGGGTAGTGGTAATTTAAAGCTTTTATCACCGTAGTAGTGCTCAAAATCAATTCCAAACTGTGTATAAAGTGCTTGAATGCGCTCATCTAATGTAAACAATAAGCCAAATTGTTCAGCTACTTTATTACTCACATCTGAAAGTACATCGAAATCTAGTTCATTTTTTTGTGTAGTTGAGAGTGTTTCATCGGGTAACTGTGGTGAAATAGCAATTAACTGGGCACTTTGCGTTTTAAATTGCGCTAAGTAATCGTTCAGTGCTTTTAACTCTAAATTACAATAAGGACACCAACCACCACGGTAAAAGCTAACTATTACTGGGCCTTTATTTAATAAATCATTAAGCTTGATACTTTCACCGTTATGATTTACTAAGCTAAAGTTTTCTACCTTTGCACCAATTTGTAAGGCGTTATCTTTAATGTGCTGAGCTATAAGCTCTTCATTTGTTGTGTCCATTAATGCGAGTACATCAGCAGGTAATTTTGCTTCTTTTTGCACATTGTATGCATCTATTTGTGCTTTTAAACTCATTACTAAATCTCAAATTAAAACATATTGCGATTATGTGTGTTCTAGTTATTTAAATAAACATTGCAAAACTGAAAGCTTCATTCGAAAATATTAAACATTGAAAACACATCTAAGCTAGCCAATGTACAATTTAAGTGATTTAGAAACCTTTATTGCGGTGGTCGAAAACAAGGGGGTATTGGCTGCAGCGCGTGAGCAGCGACTATCACCCGCAACTGTAAGTCACAGGCTTAGTAAACTAGAACGAGAACTAGCCACTGTTTTAGTTTTTAGAGATAGCAGAAGAGTAAGGTTATCGCCTGCTGGTGAATTATTTTACAGCCGTGTCGGTGCCATAATTGAAGCATTACATGACGCCGAACATAGTATAGGTGCACGTAGCTCATCGGTAAGTGGTTTGTTGCGCGTTACTATGCCGCCTTGGATTTTTTCAAAATATGTAATGCCAAAACTGACTGAGTTTGAGAGTAAGTATCCACAGCTTAAGCTCGATTTTTTAATAACTGACCATTTTGTGAATGTAGTGGATGACGCGCAAGATGTAGCGATACGAGTGGGCACATTAACAGACTCAGGGCTGCTTTCTCGCAAGATAGTTAATAACAGCCGTTTACTTTGTGCTGCGCCTAGTTATATAAAAAAGCATGGTATGCCTACAACACTAGCTCAATTAGAAGAGCATTATTGGGTATGCTTACCTTGGCAAAGGCAACTTAAGTTATTTGATGAGCACGGTGGTATAAATACATTTAATGCAAAAACGCGTTTTACTATTTCTAACTCAGATAACATGACACAGGCTGCTATTGCAGGGCACGGTATTGCTATCAAATCTAAAATAGCGATAAGCGAAGAGCTAAAAAGCGGTGCGCTTGTTGAAGTTATGCCGCATGTTATGGCGCAAAGTGATGCTCCGGTGTGGTTTTTACGCCCGCAAAACAGTTTAACAACGCGTAAAACAGATGTGTTTTATGAATTTATGAAATCATTATTTTTGAGCTGCAAATAATCTACTGTAGCCGCGTTTTAACCCTGATATAAGTAAAAAACCAAGCAGTTCAGCAAGCACTGCAATTATAATGGCGCTAATAATTGCCGCTATTATAGAGTCTTTTTTTAGCACTATTTGGCCTTCAAAGCGCTGCCATACCTGTTGCTTAATATCGCTTAGGTTGCTCGTTAGAGTAAAAACATAAGGCGATTGCTTAAATTGCTCAACCGCTAACTGGAGCGATTGCTGACGCATATTAAGGGTATGAATATGTTCAGCGCCTTTGCCTACAATTTTATCGCCTAAATTTTTATAGTGTTTTATTAGTTTATTTAAATCGTTATTAAAGTATGTGGCAGCGTCATTTTTAAAAGGTGAAATTGCGTTATTTGCTTCAATTAATTGTGCATTGAGCGCTTGACCAAAATCGCTTACATAGGCCGGAATTTGTACCCCTAGCAGCAACCCACAAGCAAAAAAACTAAGTCGAATATAATCTAAAAATTTACTCATTTATCTTCTTATCCATTTAAATAACGCTAAATTAACATTTAATCTTGTTTTTATGCCAAAAACTCGTAACCTGTTGGTAATAAAAATAACAACAGGTGCGTGTTAAGGATGACGAAAAAAGTAAAAATCACGTCAACATTTGTTGATATTTCGAAGCAACTAAAGCGCTTTGTATCGCGTATAGTTCAGCCCGACGATGTAGAAGACATTGTGCAAGAAACGTTTATAAAAAGCTATGAAGCTGATTTAAAACAAGACATTCAGTTTACCCGCAGTTATATGCTCAAAACAGCAAAGCACTTAGCACTTAACCATATTGCTAAATGGGATAACAAATTTAATGATTCGTTAGAACATGATAACGAATTACCCGTATTACTCAAATCAATGCAGCTTGAAGATGAATACACATCTAAAGAGCGCTTTTTACTTTTTTGTAGAGCTACCGAGCAACTAAGCTCGTCTATTCGTAAATGCTTTATATTAAAAAAAGTATACGGTATGAGCCAAAAAGAGATAGCAGAACAAATGCAGTTAAGTCAAAGTACTGTTGAAAAACACATTGCAAAAGGGTTATTACAAACCATGCTTTATATGCGTGAGTATGAACAAGGCAATGAAGTACACCCAAAAGCACAGGCTCACCCTATTTCAGTAGGGAGGGTTGCAGAATGAGTAACGTTCATCAATTTAATTCAAAAGATCTCATTTTAGAGAAATCATGTGACTGGATAAGTGCCATCGATCGGGGTTTGACCGATGATGAAAAAGAGCAATTTAAATTATGGATGATGCAAAGTACGGCTCATCAAGACGCTATTTATGAACTAGCCCAATTATGGGATGAGTTATCTGTATTAAATGAGTTAAGTAATTTATTTCCACAGCACAATAGTGCAAAAGAATCTAAAAAGAAGTGGATGTTTTCTTATTCAATTGCAGCGAGTTTATTTGCTGCGTTAATGGTATGCAGCTACTTATTAATTAATTTAGAAAACGGCTATAACCAAGAGCTTGCGAAAGTTAATTACACTAAAATTTACAAAACAAAAGTAGGTGAACAATCCACTTACGTTCTGCCAGATGGCACTATTGTGCAGCTTAATACCAATAGTTTATTAGAGGTTGCATACAGTAAAGGGCGCAGGCAGTTGTTACTCAGCAGAGGGGAGGGGCGTTTTAATGTAGCAAAAGACGCAACACGTCCGTTTAGTGTTATGGCAGGTGATAAAAGTTTTACAGCCCTTGGCACGGTATTCAATGTGCAGCGCAATACGTCATCAGACTTAGAGCTGGTAGTGACTGAAGGTAAAGTGATGATCACTGATCCGAGCGTAGCCGTTGATGCTAACGACTTTAAAGATTATCAGCTTGCAGATAATAGCACGCAAAAAATTCGTCAAATTAACGCCAATATTGTTATCTCTGGCGAAAAAGCAGTTATAGAGCAAAGTGTTACTAAACCTATCACTCAGCTTTCAATGGGCGATGTACAACGTGATTTAGCTTGGCAAAACGGCATGCTTATTTTTAATGGTGAACAGCTAAGTGATGCACTAAATGAAGTAAGTAGATACACATCGACTCGTTTTGAATTGTCGTCAGATGCACTGGCGAGTATAAAAGTAGCTGGCGTGTTTAAAGCCGGTGATGTGGAAGGTTTATTAGAAAGTTTACACACTAACTTTTCGATTGAACATGAGCGTTTAGGTGAGCATGTAGTAACGCTAAAACACCACACAGAATCATAAGTAGACGTTATGCACATTAAATTAATGTTAGCTAAAGTTGCATCTATAAATACGATAAGTAAAAAAAAGATTAAAAAAAAGAAGCAAAGTAATAGAGGATTTTTGTTTGTCAGCTGTTTATATAAATTGCGCAGTAACCAAACGCATCTATTGAGTGGTTTTAGTGTACTTGCACCGGCTATTTTTAGCTTAAGTGTACAAGCTGCAACTCAAACTACTGGGCAAATGGTGCAATTTGATATAAAAGCGCAGCGAGCAGACAAAGCCTTAATTGAATACGCAAAACAAACAGAGCAAACCGTGGTTTTCTCTTTTGAGTTGGCGAAGCAATATAATGCAAATTCGGTTTATGGATTTTACACTCAGCTAGATGCACTCGAAGCATTACTAGGTGGGACAGAGCTCGATGCGGTTGTTGATCAAAATGGTTTACTGAGTATAAAACTCAAACAAATCAACAGGAATGATAACAACATGATGAAGCTTTCAGCGGTCAGTGCAGCAGTATTACCAGCTTTACTTGCAGCAAATTCGCAAGGTGTAAATGCAGCAGAAGAAGTTGCTCAAGAAAAAATCGAAAAAATTGCTATTGTTGGTAGCCGCGTAGCGGGCCGTTCAGTAGAGGATTTACCTGTTCCAGTAGATATTTTAAGTGCCGAAGCACTTGAAAATACAGGTCAAACAGAAGTTGGCCGTATGCTGCAATCTATTGCACCTTCATTTAACTTTTCAAGTTCGTCAATCAGTGACGGTACCGATGCATTAAGACCTGCAACATTACGTGGTTTAGGTCCTGATCAAACTCTCGTATTGATCAACGGTAAACGTCGCCATCAAGCAAGTATCATTCATATTAATACATCGGTAGGGCGTGGTACTGCGGGTACTGATATGAACGCTATTCCAGCATCGGCTATTAAACGTATTGAAGTACTTCGTGATGGCGCTGCAGCACAATATGGCTCTGATGCTATTGCGGGTGTTATTAATATTGTACTTAAAGATGCGAGCGAAGGCGGTAAAGCAGCGATTAATTACGGTGAATATTCAGAGGGTGATGGCGAAACAATTAATATTGATTTCAACAAAGGCTTTGCATTAGGCGATGATGGTTATTTAAACACAACAATTAATTATCGCGACCGTTCGCCAACAAACCGTGCAGGTTTGCATGGCTCATGTCAGTTTTACGGATGTACTGAGTTAAGTGATGGCACTTTACTTGCCGGTGATCCGCGCGAACTAACGGTTGATAGAGACACGTTTAGAATTGGTGATGCCGACTCTCAGCAATTTGGCTTAACCGTTAATACGGGTTATGAATTAGGTGATGGCGAGCTTTATGGTTTTATCACATACTCAACTCGTGATAACGAATCAGCTGCATTTTTCCGTCATAATGCAAATGCTGGCGGTAACCCAGTATTGCAAGACGGTGATGCAACTATTCCGCTAGGCTTTTTACCTAAAATTAATACAACGATTGATGATGTGTCATACAACTTTGGTTACAAAACCGAATTTGATAACGATGCTAGTTTAGATTTATCGTACACATACGGTGAAAATAGCATTGACTACACAACAAGCGACACAATTAACGCCTCTTACGCTAACTTTTTACGTTATGACCAAGGCTTAAGCGCTGCAGATATCCGTACCACTATTCCTCGTGAAGCGTACGCTTATGGCATGGAATTATCACTGCAAACAATCAATATTGATTTCACTAAAAACTTTGATGATTACTCACTCGCTATGGGTGCTGAAATTCGTACTGATGAGTATCGAATTTTAGAAGGCAGCGAATATGCGTATCGCGATTACGACACCAGTAATGGCGTAAGTATTTACAGCGGCTTAAGTGGTGGTGTGGGCTCTGAAGATGCATCTGGCGGTACCCAAGGATTTGGTGGTTCTTCTCCTGCATCGTCAGTTGATGAGTCGCGTGATGTGATTTCGTTTTACCTAGATGCAGAAACTTACATAATCGAAGATGTTATTTTATCGGGTGCACTTCGCTACGATAACTACAAAGGCTTTGGTGACACTGTAAACTTTAAACTTGCAGGTAATTGGGCTGTTACTGACGATATTTCATTACGTGGTGCATTAAGCTCCGGTTTTAGAGCTCCTTCAATGCAGCAATTATACTTTAATAATATCAGTACACAGTTTGTAGTTGCAGAAGATGGTTCTTTAGTTGCTGAGGAAGTAGGTACATTTAGAAATGACTCTACACTTGCACAAAGTTTAGGTATTCCAAAACTAAAAGAAGAAAAATCGCAAAACCGCAGTTTAGGTATTGTTTATAACGTAACTGATAATATTAATGTGACTGTAGATTACTACTCAATTGATATTGATGACCGTATTGTAATTAGTAACCGTTTAGGCAAAGGGCTTTCTTCAAGCTTAGACGCTGCACTACTTAGCTCAGGTGCGGGTGCGGGCCAATTTTTCTTAAATGGGGCAGATACAGAAACATCGGGTATCGATTTTGTTGCAACATGGAACACCGAAGGTTTTGGTGGCACGCTTGATTTTACGCTAGCTGCTAACTTTACTGAAACTGATGTTGTATCGTTATTTACGCCATCTGGCTCAGGCCTTGAAACAGTGCCAGTAGAAGACGTATTCTCTGATCAAGAAATTTCGATTATTGAAGAGTGGCAACCAGAAGACCGTATTAATTTAAGTGCGCTTTATCAACGTGATGATTGGACAGTAAACTTATCACTCAATCGCTTTGGTGAGTACACAGTAGAAGACGGTGGTCGCCAAACTTATAGCGCAGAAATATTAACTGATGTTAAAGTTAATTACTTTGTTACTGAAAATTTATCGGTAAATATAGGTGCAAACAACTTGTTTGACGTATACCCAGATAAAAACGAAATTGGTAACTCTCGCTCAGGCACTATTGTAGATGCAAACGGCAACACAATAGTGAGCAGCTCAGGTGTATTTGAATACTCACGTCGCTCAGCGCCATTTGGTTTTAACGGTGCGTACTACTATGTAGGCGCAGAATACCGCTTTTAATTAATAACACTCCCTTTCGTTATTTAACTCAAAGGGCCGCAAGGCCCTTTTTTTGGGTTGTAGTTAAGGCTGAGAAGTGATTAACCCATTGCGTTACTTTACATAAAACTCTGTACCGCTGTTCAATTACTCCTAACCAAAACACATTGGGCGCTGATTAGCTAACAGGCTTTAATCCGAAACCAAGCTAATAGCGTAGTTGTCGTACTCTTTAATGCTGTTCATCACAGTCATCAGTGTGTTGTGCTCGCTGTTTTCATCTGCTTTTATAAGCACAGAGCTTATTTTATATTTAGCTGCAAACATGGCTAAGTTGTTCGACACGTGCTCCAAGTTAATTAACCTCCCTGAAAAGTAAACGCCGTTATTTGCATCAATACTGAAAACTGCATTTTTACTTTGTTTTTCAATACTTGGTTTGTCTAATGGTCGATTTAATTCAATGGCGACGGGTTTAACAAATGAGGTAGTAACAATAAAAAATATGAGCAGTATGAACACAATATCAAGCATTGGGGTCATGTCTACGTCGGCGTTATTTTGCAGTTTAGCTGTTTTATTTTTCATATTGGACCTTACTATTTTAATTAAAGCTGCGGCGCCACAGCGAGGTTTTTAGGATCCTATTAACAAAACTAGCACAGCTGAAAAGTAATACAGTTAAATAAATATTCTAATAAGATTAAATATTTGTATGAATTATGTTATGGCATGTTACTCAAACAGGTTAAATGATTTTAAAGCAATAAAAAACCCAGCTAAAAAGCTGGGTTGTAGTATAAGCTATTACTTTTAGTGCTTTTGCATGCGGCTCATTTCAGCATGACAGCTTTGCATCGTTAGTAATGTTTTAGCGAGAGCTGCTTCACAGTCCGCAGGTTGTGGCTTATCCATTGCGGCTTTAATTTCTTCAAGGGTTTTATCCTCAACTTCTTCAAGCTCTTTTACGTATGTGCTATCGTTATTTGAGCTAAATGTAGTAAGCAGCGCTGTGTAAGCACGTCTCGCTTCAACAGCAAAAGATGAGCCGTCTTCTCGTTCACCTTTTTCGTTAATAGCATAAGGTTGTAAGCGTTCTACACTCACTTTTCGGGCATCTATCATACGTTGAAAAAGTGCACCAATTGCAGGGTCTTCAACTTTCTCTTGTGCTTTTTGATAAAAATCGATGCCGCTGTTCATAACTTGAATGATGTCAGTAATATGATTTACTTCTGTTCCTTGATGGGTGTTCATAATGACCTCTTTTATTAAATGAATGTATAGTTCCATTTAATAAAAGCAAAGCACGTTCCAATGTTTATTTTTTATTTTAACTTTTTGATAAATAGTGCTTTAAATGTAGTTTTGAGTTTGCTAGGTTTGTGCGGATATATTAAACCTAGCAATTTTTACATCATATAGTGTAATAAGGTTATTTAAGTTCTTCAGCTACTTCGGCTACTTTTTGGCGTAGCCAAATATGGCTTGCGTCACGATGTAAAAGTGGGCTCCAGATCATATCCAGCTCAAAAGGTGGAATAGGGAACGGCGGCTCTAATATTTTAAGGCCCGGATCATCTAAATAAATATTGGCAGCTTTTGAAGGTAAGGTTGCAATTAAGTTTTTCTCTTTCGCTAGGTGAATAGCTACATGGTAATTACGTGTAAAGGTAGCAATGTTGCGATGTTTTCCAAAGTGAGCCAGTGCTTCATCAACCCAGCCAAGTTTTTGCACATCTTTGGGGTCCATACCGACACCTACGCCAAAACCTGTTTTACTTACCCATATATGGCGAGCTTTTAAATAGCTGTCGAGACTAAAGTGTTCAATAATTGGGTTATCTGCTTTTACCAGGCAACAAAAGCTGTCTTTCCATATACGTTTATGGTGAAAAGATTGAGGTAAATTTTCAAAGCGGTTAATAGCCATATCCACTTTACCGTTTTCAACATCATGAAATGTTACGTCACTGGGTGTAAGTATATCTAATGTTGTATCGGGTGCTTCTTCATGTAATTTACTTAACAGTTTAGGGGCTAGGGTGCTTGCTGCATAGTCGCTGGCCATTATTCTAAATACACGCTTACTTTGAATTGCTTCAAACTCGCGATTAGGCGCGAGGGTTTCTTCAAGGGTCATTAATATGCCACGAATAACCGGTTGAAGCTCAATAGCGCGTTCAGTGGGTACCATACCATCGCTGGTACGTACTAAAATGGGGTCGTTAAATAAGTTACGCAGACGTTTAAGCCCATTACTCATTGCGGGTTGCGTTATGCTTAGCTGATTTGCAGCACGCGTTACGTTGCATTCTCGTAGTAATGTGTCGAGGTAAACCAGTAAATTTAAATCTATTTTACTTATATTCATTGTGTGTGTCCTTTAGCGCTTACCAGTGGTGAATAAAGCGCTGTGCTGTCGGGTAGGGGTAAATATGACTTACCTGCCCGTTTTTTATATTTTGTTGTGCTTGCTTCCAATAACTAACATCTATTAGTTCTGGGTGAGTGCTGAGTAAAAACTTTTTATACATAGGGTTTGGCATTACAAATGTACAAAGTTGCTCAGGAAATACATCTTGCGGAGCAACAGAATAGCTTTGCTCATCGGTTAAGTAATCGTCGTAGCTCTTGGCCTTTGGTAGGGCTCTAAAGTTCATATCTGTTAGGTACTGAACTTCATCGTAATCATAAAATATAATGCGTTTGTGCTTACTAACGCCAAAGTTTTTTAAAAGCATATCACCTGGAAAAATATTTACGGCAATCATTTCTTTTAACGCTTGGCCGTATTCTTCTATTGCATCGGCCGCACTTTCTTCGCTGGCACTTTCTAAAAACAAATTAAGGGGTGTCATGCGTCTTTCTATATAAAGGTGCTTGATGATCAACCAATCGCCTTCGATGACCATAGATGAGCCTATTGTTTTGTGTAACTGCGCAAGTAAATTACTATCAAAACGTGCTAAAGGAAATACGACGTTAGAATACTCTATTGTGTCGGCCATTCTGCCCACACGGTCATGACTCTTTACGAGCTGATAACGCTTTAGAACAGTATCACGACCAAAAGGTTTGCTCTCTCCAAATTTATCTTTTATTACTTTAAATACATAACCAAAGGAGGGGAGGGTAAATACCATCATCACCATGCCGGGTGTACCGGGCGCAATAGTAAACTCGTCATTTGAGTGTGACAAGTGACTTAAAAATTCGCGATAAAACTCAGTTTTTCCTTGTTTATGAAAGCCTATTGCGTTGTAAAGCTCGGCTAATGTTTTATTAGGCATAAGCTGATTTAAAAATCGCACCAATGCAGAAGGCGCATGTGTTTCTACCATAAAATAAGCACGGGCAAAGCCAAAAATAACTCGCATTTGAGATGATTTAGTTAAAAGTGCATCTAAATAAAGACCGTTATCTTCATCATGTAATACGGCAATAATAAAAGGCTGAACACCACTTTGTGACACCACACGGCCAACTATATAAGCCGCTTTATTACGATAAAAAGGCGTGTGTAATATATCAAAACGCATTTGCCAAGGTTGGTGGTGAGTATCGGGTGCTTGTTTATAAAATGCTTTTACGAGCAAACGTATATCACGCTCTAAATTTACAAATGGAGCTTTAAAATCAAAGTGATTAATAATGTGTTTTATTGTTGGTTTTAAACCGTCAACAACTGGGAAATAAGTCCTATATTCGGCTTCAACAGGCACTGATGGCGCATCCTTTAATGAGGCCTCAACAAAAATAAAGTCATTATGAAAGTAGCGCCTATGGTACAGCCTGCAAAATACAGAGTTATAAAATGTTTCGGCTAATTCTGCCTGAGGATGAAAACATAAAAATTGCTGATATGTTTTTTTTACTTCTAGCCAAAGTGTTTCATCGAGTTGTTCGGTTGGATTTTGCTGTTTTAATGTGTGTGTGGTTTCGTTAACACGATCATCATAATAGCTTATACGTAAACGGCCGATATCGTTAATTGCTTGCCAATCTTGTTGAGCAAAAGCCATCGGTGCTTTAGCTGTTATTTTTTGAAATAGCTGATAATGCTTTTTAAAGCCCGTTAAAATCAGTTCAGCAATATCTCGTGGTTGCATAACAACTCCTTAATACATCGTAGAGCTTATACTCTATTGTGTTAATGGTATGTTATTTTAAGTTTAAAACCAAGATAAATTATACCTAAGCGGCATTCTAGTAAAATGGTATTTAATAAATTAAACACTAGAACGTGTTGAACTTTTTCTTCTTTAGGCAGCATTGAAAATAGCTGCTTGAGATAGAAAATTACCCCAAACGGTTTACGCGCTTTATTGGTATTGAGCTATCTTTTTTTCGAGCTTTTTTATATGTTTTGTAATCGTTGCAACATCTTTTTTATAGCTTTGATTGATCACTTTTAGCTTTTTGGTTATATCTTTAGTAATTCGCTTTTTATCATCATCAGCTAAAATATGGTTAAGTCGTTCTTGTTGTTTATACTCAGCACGCTGCTTTTCTCTATCAAGTATTGCTAATTTATGGTTATTACTTCTTACCTCGGCTTCTAAACCTGTTAGGAGCCTCTCGCGTTCTAGCTCATTTAATTGCTTGGTATAATTAACCTTGGGTCCAGAGTATTGATTACCGGTAGTACTTACTTTGTAGGTAGTGGCTTTATCATCGCAGGGGAATTGAGAAAACGTAGTTCCATTTTTGGTTACGCATTTATAGTAGGTTGTATTGCCTAGGGTGCAAAAGCTAGTAAATAATAAAGAGCAATATATTAATCGAAGCATTGCGATAATCCCTGATAGTTTTATACGTTAATTAAATAATATAAAACTATAACCTAGCTTACTGTTATAGCAAGCTAGGTAAGAGCAGTCGCACTAAAGTTATTGAGTAAAGGTTTTAAGCTTTTTAATGCTTTGCACTAAAAATGGGATATCTAGCCCTTGCTCAATAGAAAAGCCTTCAGCAGCGGATATATTTTTAAAGTTACCGTCTGAATCTATTAAAGTAATTCTATCTTTTTTATACGCGATAACTACACCTTGTGAGTAATTTACGCCCATATCGTCTTTTTTCTTATATAGGTTTACGCCAAGCATTGTTTGTTTAGCGATTGCTTTACAATTTAAATATTGACCAACACTTGTCGCAATTAAATCACTGGGTTGAATAAGCCCATCAACTTTAGAAATGCGCTTGTCAGAGCTGTATAACGCTGAGGTGGTAACTACCTCTGCTTTTTCATTAGCAAGACTAAATGCAAAAACATGGGTGTTAGCATCTTTTATAGTACTAACATCGCTACTTTTTATAATTCGTATTGCGCTTGTGCTGTGAGCTTGATCATTAATAAAATTGAGTTCTTTAACGCCCTCAACTTGTACACTGCGGCGCTGGCTTTGCCATGCTGGTAATATTTGCTCATTGAGTATTGCCGCTTTATAAAAAGCGGGTAAACCATACACTAAGCTAAATAAAGTGTCGTCGTGATTTGTTGGTTGTAAAAACTGCTCTGTTTTATGCAAGTTGTTATTGTTAGCAACAAATGCAGCTAATTCTTTTTTAGTGTCAAATACAAAAATATCAACATTGGCTTGCGTAAAGTCTTCGCATTTTTCCAGCGGGGCTGGCATTTGATAGCTAATATTTTGATTATTTATTTTAACATTATGTGCTTGTTTATAGCTTTCTATATCGAGTAAGTCGTTTTTAGCGAGTAAACTTTTAGCCGTGGTTGGATAAGAAAGAGGCAACACATTGTCTTGTTTTGTAACGTCAAATTTTAAATTTGCATCAGCCCAAATATGAATACTATGACTAAGTGCAAAACAAACGATTAAAGAAGATATGGCATAACGCGCAAATTTATATTGTTTTAAACGTGCTAGGTGGTGCCACGTATAATTACTTACTACAAGTTGAAAACCTAAAATAAGTAGTACAATGCCACCGGCTAAAATGGTAGTTAAAGCTGGAGAGCTAGTTAAGCGGTGCCATAGTAAAGAAATAATTTCGGGTAAAGCGGAGCCACTTAAATGATAGCCCAAATTAACATAAACATAGGCATCTAAAGTAAGCAACGATGCGCCAACAGTTGCTATAACTGCTGCCATTCCGCGTATATGTTTAGGGTAGGGGAATATTAAACTAAGCGGAAATACCGTCAGCACAAACGCTAAAAAGGCGATAAAGCTAGTATGGCTTAGCCATGTCACTAGCATATATGTAATGCCTATAAAGCTTGATGGTGGCGAGTCTGCAAATAAGTAGCTTAAGCTAATAAGTAGCGCTAAGCCGATGTTGGCAAAGGTAAACCAATGCCCCCAACTTAATAACTGACTTGCTTTTGATGAAAACTGATTGTGCTGCGATAAATTCATAGATTTTATTTAACCGACTGCGCGAGTGCTTTTGCAAAGTTCTCGGTAACGGCTTGTCTTTTCCCTGTTGGTACATGCTCTTTTAAGATATGCGTGATAGAATTTCCTAAACACATAAGACTTAAATCAACCGGCGCATTGTGTTTAGTTAGCACATCAATGAGCTGATCGACGATTTGTTCTACTTCTTCATTAGAGTATTTTGATAAGATTGGCATCAGTTGGTTCAATAAAAGAGTTATATTTTCGTATTTTAACACCAGAGGCGTGAAAAACAAAGATGACAACAGACGTTAAAAAACTAGTCGTTCATTATGTAGACAAAAAAGACGACGATACGCAAATTCACCTTAGAAATGATGAGATGGTTGTTAACGATAAAGTAGCCGTTTTTATCGAACAATTACATCATGCGTACAATGGTAAACCCGGTAAAGGTTACTGCGCCTTTAGTGGCGAAAAAAACAGTGTTGTAGCATCTGCAATGCAAAGCTACCGCAATGATGAACTAGGTTTTTGGCACATGACGGAGCAAGCTTCTACTGTTTTAAAAGAAGAGTTAGATAAGTATGCGTTTAGTGAAACAGGTTACTTAGTATTTTGTCATTACCAATATGTAGCTACCGATTACATGCTTATTGCGATGATCAACATTAAAGAGCATTACTCAATGACTTCTGAGCTTGATTTAGCCGCATCTCGCCATTTAGATATATCGCGTATGCAATTAGCTGCGCGAATTGATTTAACAGCCTGGGATACCCAAGCAGAAGATAATCGCTATATTTCCTTTATTAAAGGCCGTGCTGGGCGCAAAGTTGCAGATTTCTTTTTAGATTTTTTAGGTTGTGAAGAAGGTATTGATCCTAAGCAGCAAAGCCAAGTTATGTTGAGCGCTGTTGAAGATTATTTATCTGAGCAACAATTCGAGAAATCAGAAAAAGATGATTTACGTAAACAAGTATTTGATTACTGTAACGACTGTGTAACTACCGGTGAAGATGCAAACGTGAGCGAGCTTTCGGCTACACTTACGAAAGGCGATGACAGCCCATTTGATAGTTTTTGCAAAGAGCAAAGTTATGATTTAGAAGAGTCATTTCCTGTCGATAAAAAAACAGTTACCAGTATGGTTAAGTTTTCAGGCTTAGGCGGCGGGGTAAGCGTAAGCTTTGAGCGTAAACATTTAGGAGAGCGCGTAACTTATAACGAAGCAACAGATACACTGGTTATAAAAGGCATTCCGCCGAACTTAAAAGATCAGTTACAACGCTTTATGGAAAATGAAAGCGGATAAACTTATTTTATCTAATTAAAAGCCGATTTAAGAGCGCGATATTTACATCGCGCTTTTTTATTGGCTGCATAAATTAGTTTTATTCTCGTTCTGAAAGCGTTGCGCCAATAAGTTGTGCGTCTTGAGGTTAATTGTACTGGATATTTAATTTTGGTTGAAGGCGTGAAGCCTGCTTACGCGAGAAGCAACGCTTTTGTTATTTAATTTAAAAACTACTTAAAGATCTTATTTCACAAAGAGAAGTGAAAGAGGAGTATATGAGAAAACACAAGCCATGACTTTAAGCTGAGCTTTTCAAGGTAACTAGATTTAGCTTTATTACCCCCTCTAAAAGCGCAGCGCCTCTTAACCTCTTTGTGGGTAGATCGCTTATTACCGGCGTGAACAAACTTTAATAATTATTTAAAGCCTGTAAACAAAAAAGCCCCGCTATTTGTATATAGCGGGGCTTTTTTAATGAGTGTTAGTTATTAATCAGCACTCATTGTTTTAGTCATTGCAGAACTCGCACGACCTGCAGGCTTAACTGACCCTGCACGTAAGCCACTGTCTGGCACTAGGTCACGTTTATCGTGAGCCATTGCAACAGATGTGTGTTTAACTTCGCTATCAGCAACCGGAGTAGGTTGAGCCATCGGTGCACTTGCAGCACCTTTAACTATTACTGTTTTAGCGTTAGCCACGGCTTCAACTTTAGCTGGTTTCTCAGTTGCTACTGGTTCTTCAACTTTAGCTGGTTTCTCAGATACTACAGGCTCTTCAACTTTAGTTGGTTGCTCAGTTGCTACTGGCTCTTCAACTTTAGCTGGTTGCTCAGTTGCTACTGGCTCTTCAACTTTAGCTGGTTGCTCAGTTGCTACTGGCTCTTCAACTTTAGCTGGTTGCTCATTTGCTACCGGCTCTTCAACTTTAGCTGGTTGCTCAGTCGCTACAGGCTCTTCAACTTTAGCTGGTTGCTCAGTCGCTACAGGCTCTTCAACTTTAGCTGGTTGCTCAGTTGCTACAGGCTCTTCAACTTTAGCTGGTTGCTCAGTTGCTACTGGCTCTTCAGCTTTAGCTGGTTGCTCAGTTACTTCTGGCTCTTCAGCTTGAGCTGGTTGTTCATCTTGTACTGCCTCAACCTTTGCTAAGTCTTCAGCTGCAATAGCTTGTTCAACTTGCTGTGAAGCATCAACAGGGGTTTCTTCTGATTTAGCTTTTAGTTCTGCTTCATACTCAGCAGCCGCTTGATCAGCAACGGGTACAAATGCAGGCGCATCATCAGATTTAACTTCTGCTTCGCCTTCAGGACGACGACGGCGTTGACCCGATGCACGAAGGTGACGAGGAGAACGGCGTGAACGTGTACGTGTTTGGCCTTGCTCATCATCAGCATTTACAGCTTCATCAGTAGATTCTACAGTTGCTACTTTTTCTTCTTTAACAGGTGCCTCTTCAACCTTAGCTGGTTTAGCTTCAACTGTTTCAGCAGGCGCTTGAGTTTGTTTTTCAACTACTGGCGTTTGCTCCTTAGTTTGCGGCTTATCAGCTACTACAGACTGCTCAGATGTTTGCTCTGTTGTTGTAGTTGCTTGCTCTGCGCTTTCATCTTGTACACGTACTTTTTTACGTACGTTACGACGTTGGCGACGAACTTTCGGCTTTTGCTCTTTAAGTTCTGCAGCTTGTGCAGGCTTAGAATCAGTATCAGCTTTTGCAGTTGTATCTGCTTTTGCTTGATCTTTATCTTCGTTTTTATGCTCAGGGCGCTTACGAGAGTTAGGGTTACGACGTCGCTTGTTGCGATTTTCGTTTCTTTCTGGAGTCTCATTAGTTGCTGTTGAGTCTGTTTTAACTCCTTCTTCAGCACTTTGGCGCTCGTTGCGAGGTTTTGAACGTGGGTTATTACGACGACGTTGATTGTTATTACGGCGGCGATTATCGTTACCACGACGGTTGTTATTATTGCGAGTTTCTTGCTGCTGTTTTTCAACTGCTGCTTTTTTCTCTTCTTCAGATTCACTTGCAAATAAAGACTTAAACCAATTCCCGATAGCAGCCAATAAGCCACCTTCAGCTTTAGTTTGTACTGGCGCAGCAGGTGCTACTGCCTTTGCAGGCGCAGCTTGTGGAGCCGGAGTTGAAGGCATTACAACGCCTTTTAACATAGGCTCTTCACGTACTGGTGCAGAAGGAGACTTAGACATTTCGAATGCTTCAGGCTCTGGTGCAACAACTTGCTCGTAACTTACTGTTTCAAGTGTTTCGTCTTTACGTAAACGCATTACTTCGTAGTGTGGTGTTTCCATGTGTTGATTAGGAATAATCACAACATCACATTTGTGGTGCTTTTCAATACGGTGAACGCTGCGACGTTGCTCATTTAACAAATAAGCAGCAACAGCAACAGGCACTTGTGCATTTACTTGTGCTGTGTTGTCTTTAATTGCTTCTTCTTCAATTAAGCGAAGAATAGAAAGTGCAATTGATTCGTTAGAACGAATAGTACCTTGGCCGCTACAACGTGGACACGGGCCCTGGCTTGCTTCACCTAATGAAGGACGCAAACGCTGGCGCGACATTTCTAGTAAACCAAAGCGAGAGATTTTGCCTATTTGTACGCGAGCACGATCTGGTCGAGCAGCATCTTTTAATCGGTTTTCAACTTCGCGTTGATGACGTGGAGGTGTCATATCAATGAAGTCGATAACGATTAAGCCACCTAAGTCACGTAAGCGTAATTGGCGTGCAATTTCGTCTGCAGCTTCTAGGTTGGTATTTAGTGCTGTTTCTTCAATATCGCCGCCTTTTGTTGCTTTAGACGAGTTGATATCGATTGAAGTAAGTGCTTCAGTTGGGTCAATTACAATTGAACCACCAGACGGTAGACGAACTTCTCGTTGGAACGCAGACTCAATTTGGCTTTCAATTTGGTAATGCGTAAATAACGGCGTGTCACCTTGATAAAGCTTAACACGGCTCATAAAGTCAGGGCGAAAACGCTCAATGTGCGCTTTAGCTTCTTCAAAAACACGTGGTTTATCGATTAATATTTCGCCAATATCACGACGTAAATAATCACGTATTGCACGGAAAATTACATTGCTTTCTTGGTGAATTAAAAACGGCGCTTTAGCACTATCGGCTGCTTGTTTAATTGCATCCCAATGCACTAACAATGCTTTTAAATCGTAGTTAAGTTCTTCAAATGATTTGCCAACACCCGCTGTACGAACTATTAAGCCCATACCTTTAGGAAGTTCTAGGCGGCTAAGTGCTTCTTTTAGTTCAGTACGCTCATCACCTTCAATACGACGAGAAATACCGCCAGCACGAGGGTTATTTGGCATAAGGACTAAATAGCTACCTGCAACACTGATAAAAGTAGTTAGCGCTGCGCCTTTTTGGCCGCGTTCTTCTTTATCAACTTGTACTATTACTTCTTGACCTTCTTTGATCACGTCACGAATGTTCGGACGACCATGGAAAGTATAACCTTGTGGGAAGTATGTACGGGCAATTTCTTTTAAAGGGAGGAAACCATGGCGGTCAGCACCGTAGTCAACAAATGCCGCTTCAAGAGATGGTTCAATGCGAGTGATTTTGCCTTTGTAAATATTGGCTTTTTTCTGTTCGTGACCTGGGCTTTCGATATCTAAATCATAAAGGCGTTGGCCATCAACCAGTGCTACGCGCATTTCTTCTTGCTGCGTTGCATTGATTAGCATACGTTTCATATTGTTACTCTACTTAATTTTTGTCGCTGACATGACGATGTTTTATCGCCTGTTCAGTTGTTCCTATTTTTAGAATATACAGCCTCACGACTGGGTCTTTAACGGAACTGCTCTGTATTTCGTATGCAGTATTTTTAAATGCTGGCAAACAATAGCGTGTAATCACACTATTAAATTCTTTATGGTGCTAAAACTGTCGGCTTTTCAGCTACGTTACACGTTTTACCCAGAAGTCGGCCTGTCATATCAATCTTACTAAATGTCATTCATATTAGGCGCGTAGGGCTCATAAGTTTGGTGAGCTAAACATATTTGATGCTTAGCTAATAGCCAGTTTACGAGCAAGAGTCGCTGCCAATGTTAATGAACGCTTATTTATTAGATTTTTTTAGTTCTAAATAAGCTGCTGTACGGTACTACAATAATTGAGCCAGTGCTGAACGACGCGTTTTTACGCCGTCACTATCAGACAAATTATCTGTTCATTGCTTTTTCTAGTACGTTAAAAGTTACTTCATGTTCAAGCTTAAGCAGCAATATATTACGCGCATTGCTATTAATTGATCGCACGTGTTAACTGAGGAGGCATAAAAGCTTTGGAAAACTTAACTCGGATCTGTATGATCGGCTACCCAGAATGTGCATCACGAATCTTTTAATGTGTTAAAAAGCACCGTTGTTATTTGCAAATACTAAATATTTGCGCTGCTGATTATCCCACTATTATTACCGTGTTAGCAACTAAATTATTTTACTTAAATCAGTGATTAGGCAATGTCAGAAAAAACCGGCTTACAAGTATCTTTTGTCACAATCAACGAAGACCATTTAGGTCAACGAATTGATAACTTTCTTATTACCCATTTAAAAGGGGTGCCTAAAAGCGCAGTTTATAAAATTCTTCGTAAAGGTGAGGTACGTGTAAACAAAAAACGTATTAAACCTGTTTATAAGTTACAACTAGACGATGTAGTGCGTATACCACCTATTAGAGTGTCTGAGCGAGAAGAGTTTGTACCATCAAAACTAGATAAAGTTACTCGCCTTGAGGACGATATTTTATTTGAAGATAAATACCTTATTGTGATCAACAAACCTTCGGGCATGGCTGTGCATGGTGGCAGTGGTTTAAGTTATGGCTTAATAGAAGCGTTACGCGCACTTCGCCCTGATGAGCGTAGTTTAGAGCTTGTACACAGGCTAGACCGTGATACATCAGGTTGTTTACTAATTGCTAAACGCCGCTCTGTATTAACTGCATTACATGAGCAGCTACGCGAAAAAACAATGGAAAAAAACTACTGGGCGCTTGTAGAAGGTCAGTGGGATTCTAAAACGAAAAACGTGACAGAGGGTTTGCGTAAAAATACGCTTAAATCGGGCGAGCGAGTAGTGCGAGTAGATAATGTTGAGGGTAAACCTTCGCATACTCGCTTTAAAGTGCTTGAGCGTTTCAACGATTGCTCACTTGTACAGGCATCGCCAGTTACAGGTAGAACGCATCAAATTCGTGTGCATACTCAATGTAAAGGTCACCCTATAGCGTGTGATGATAAGTATGGCGACCAAGGGTTTGACGAATCTATGCGTAAAGTTGGCTTAAATCGTTTATTTTTACACGCACACGATTTAAGTTTTTACCACCCTAAAAACGAAACTACCATGCGTATAGAAGCCCCACTGGATAAAACACTTAAAAATACGTTATTAAAATTACGAGATGCAAAACAGTGATAAAAGCAGCGCCAATTAAAAAGTATAAGCTGGTTGTTTTTGATTGGGATGGCACTGTAATGGATTCAGTCGGAAAAATAGTTAACTGTATTCGACAAAGTGCTTTGTCGCTTAATTTAACGCCGCCAAGTGATGATGCAATTAAGAATATAATTGGTTTGTCACTTGAGCGTGCTATTGACGTTTTATTTCCTGAGCAGGTAAAACATCAAAAGGCTTTAATTGCAGGTTATAAACATCAATACCGTGTTGATATGACGCCAACGCCCGTTTTTGATGATGTTGCAAGTGTACTTAGCGCCTTACAAGAGCAAGGAATAATGTTAGCTGTTGCCACAGGTAAAGGGCGTGATGGACTAGAGCGCTTACTTGATCAAAGCCAGCTTAGGCAATTTTTTAGTGCAACGCGTACAAGTGATGACGCACTGTCTAAGCCATCGCCAGATATGCTTTATCAGTTATTGCAAGAAATTGGCGTAAGCGCCGATGATGCTGTAATGATAGGTGATACAAAAATTGATATGGCAATGGGCAAAGCCGCAAATATGGACCGTATAGGGGTTACTATGGGTGTACATAATGCCCAGCAGTTAAGTGAATTAACACCTGTTGCAACTGTTGATAATTACCAGCAGTTGCAACAAGTATTACTCGGTTAGTAATTTAACTTGCTTGAGGTGTTTGAGCCGCTAATACATCAATACCAAACTCAGCTAATAATTGGCTGAGTTTAATTAGCGGTAAGCCTATTAGGCTATTAGGATCGTCCCCGTTTAATTTTTCAAATAAACAAATACCTAGCCCTTCACTTTTAAAACTCCCCGCACAGTTATATGGTTGTTCAGCATCGCAGTATGCTTCAATTTGTTCACGGGTAAGTGCTTTAAAAACAACTTCGAATGGTTCTATTAAGGTTTTTGTTTTATTACTGGTAATATCGTAAACACAAAGGCCAGTTAAAAATGTTACAGTATTGGCGCTAAATAAAGATAACTGCTTAATAGCATTTTGTTTATTATGTGGTTTACCTAAAATTTGATTGTTAAATACAGCAACCTGATCAGAGCCGATAGCAAGGCCTGTGTTAAAGTGTTGTGTTGCAGCACGCGCTTTCAACTCACTCAAGCGTTTTACTAGCTGCTCAGGTGTTTCGTTTGCTTGTGGTGACTCGTCAATCTCTGGCGAAAATGATTCAAATGGCAGATTAAATTTTTGTAATAAAGACTGCCTAAAAGGCGAGCTTGACGCTAATATAAGTGGGTACTTCATGGATTATTTTCCTAATGAAAATCAGTTTGAGTTAGGATAAATCAGATCCGTAAGTAAAACACGTGAAAAACTACCTGAAAATGGTTTTTTACTTTGACTAACCAACTAACTATCTATATGATGCAGCCCCTATGCAAAAGGTGAAAATTCCCATCACTCTTCATCCAGGCAAAGCAGCGCAGCACCGTTTATCGTATGACGGAATTGTACCGCTTGAAAAACTTACTCGTTTAGAGAAAGTTGTGCAGGAAGAAGTAGGTGAAATAGCGGTAAAAATTCATTGCAAAAACGACGACCAAGGTTTAGTTGTGATTCGCGGCAATTTGTCCACACACGTAACTGTCACTTGTCAACGTTGTAATGGTGATTTAGGGTTGGATTTGGTTCAAGATTTTGTTTGTTCGCCAGTAGGTGAAGATACAGATTTAGATATTTTTCCAGAAGACTACGATGAAGTAGCGCTTGATGAAAATGGTGAAATTAACGTTTTTGATTTAATTGAAGACGAACTGATTTTAGCAATTCCATTAGTTGCCACTCACAACGAAGCTTCATGCAGTTATTCAGCAAAGCCTGCCAGCTTTGGTGTGTTAAAGGCGGAAGATGATAAACCTAATCCATTTGATATTTTGAAACAACTTAAGAAAGATTCTTAGGAGAAGACTATGGCTGTACAAAAAAGCAAAAAGTCTCGTGCAAGACGCGGCATGCGCCGTTCACACGATGCGATCAGTGGTCCAACTTTAACTGTAGACCAAACATCTGGTGAGACTCATCGTCGTCACCATGTGACTGCAGATGGTTACTACAAAGGCGTTCAAGTAATTTCTAACTAAGAGATTGCTTTTATGCTGACTAATCTAACCATAGCGTTAGATATGATGGGGGGCGATTATGGCCCCCGTTCATCTATCCCCGCTGCCGTTTGCGCAGTAAATGCTCATGCCAATTTAACGCTTATATTGTGTGGTAACGAGCAAGTAATACAAAATGAACTCGAATCCCTCGATTCTTTATCTCATCCAAGACTTATTATTCGCCATTGTAGTGAAATAGTTACTAATGCCTGCGAACCAGCAATTGCCGTGCGTTCAAAAAAAGACTCTTCTATGCGTGTTGCCCTTGATTTAGTTAAATCAGGTGAGGCTCAAGCATGTGTTAGCTCGGGTAATACCGGTGCATTATTTTTTATGGCACATTACGTACTAAAAATGCTGCCAGGCGTTAAGCGTCCTGCATTAATATCTGCGGTGCCTACCGAACGTGAAAACCCTGTTTATTTACTCGATTTAGGCGCAAATGTACACTGCGATGCTGAAGTATTATATCAGTTTGGCATTATGGGCTCAGTGGTTGCTGGGCAAGCTATTGGCTGCGAAAATCCCAAAGTAAGTTTACTAAACATTGGTGCAGAAGACATAAAAGGCCATGAAGGTATTAAACAAGCCGCGCAACTTATGCAGCAAAGCCCTTATATAAATTACACTGGCTATAGTGAAGGCAGTGATATTTTTTCAGGCAAGGCTGATGTAATAGTATGTGAAGGGTTTGTTGGCAACGTCGCATTAAAAACCTGTGAAGGTATTGCTAAACTTATTATGAATAAGTTTACAAAAGCCCTTGAAAAGCACTTAGTTTACAAATGCATGGCCTTTATTCTTAAGCCCGTTATAAAAAAACTCTATAATAGGGTGAACCCCGACCAGTATAACGGTGCTTCTCTGGTAGGATTGCGCGGTATTGTGGTTAAAAGCCATGGAAATGCATCAGCTAAAGCATTTCAAGCAGCAATCGATGAAGCGGTAAAAGAAGTTGAACGCCAACTTCCAGATAAAATAGCCGCAATTTTCGAAAAAACACATTCTAATGATACGGCGGCCAATTAAATTTCAGGTGCCGTATTAATTACATATTATTTTTTGTTTAATTAAAAAGAGCAAAGTATGGCACAAAAAATTGCACTTCTATTTCCAGGTCAAGGTTCTCAAAGCGTTGGCATGTTGAGCGAGCTGTTAGAAAGCTCAGATATTGTAAAAGCAACATTTGCAGAGGCGTCGAACGCATTAGGTTATGACCTTGCTGCACTTGTGCTTAATGGCCCAGAAAAAAGCCTTAACCAAACTCACCGTACTCAACCTGCATTATTAACTGCAAGTGTGGCTATTTACCGTCATTGGTTAGCAGAAAATCCACATGCAGAAATTGTAATGGCAGGGCACAGCTTGGGTGAATATTCAGCTTTAGTATGTAGCGACGTTGTAAGCTTGAGCGAAGCGGTAAAGCTTGTTGAAAACCGTGGTTTATACATGCAAGAAGCAGTACCTGCGGGCGTAGGCTCTATGGCCGCTATTATAGGTTTGGGCGATGACGAAATTAAAGCTGCATGTGACCAATCAGCGCAGGGCGAAGTTGTTTCTCCGGTAAATTATAACTCACCAGGTCAAGTTGTTATTGCAGGGCACAAAGCGGCTGTAGATAGAGCATCGCAAGCATGTAAAGACGCGGGTGCAAAACGTGCATTACCACTGAGCGTAAGTGTACCGTCGCATTGTGAGCTAATGAAACCAGCAGCAGAAAAACTGGCTAATGATCTCGCTGCTTTAACATTTAATACACCTAAGTGTGATGTAATTAATAATGTTGATGTAAAAGCAGAAAGTACAGCGGATGCAATTAAAGATGCATTAGTACGTCAATTATATAGCCCAGTGCGCTGGACTGAAACAGTACAAGCTTTGGTTGCACAAGGTATAACGCAAAGCTACGAATTTGGCCCAGGTAAAGTGTTAACTGGTCTTGCAAAACGAATTGATAAGGCAATGGTTTGTGGCTCAGTAAATGATGCCGCATCAATCGATGCTGCTAAATAAGAGTATATATAATGACTAATTTATTTTCTTTAGAGGGCAAAGTTGTCCTTATTACAGGTGCTAGTCGTGGTATTGGTAAAGCAATAGCTAATACACTCGTAGCGCAAGGTGCAAAAGTAGCGGGTACTGCGACGAGTGAATCAGGCGCAGCTAAAATTAGTGAATATTTAGCTGATAACGGTAAAGGCTATGCGCTAAACGTAACTGAACCTGCTTCGATTGAGACTACACTTGCCGCGATTAAGGCCGATTTTGGTGATGTTGATGTACTAGTAAATAACGCGGGTATTACTCGCGATAATTTATTAATGCGTATGAAAGAGAACGAGTGGGACGATATTATCGATACTAACTTAAGCTCTATCTTTCGTTTGTCAAAAGCAGTTTTACGTCCAATGATGAAGAAGAAAAATGGCCGTATCATTAACATAGGCTCAGTTGTGGGCACTATGGGTAATGCTGGGCAAGCTAATTACGCTGCGGCAAAGGCTGGCGTAATTGGTTTTTCTAAGTCACTTGCACGTGAAGTTGCATCACGCGGAATTACAGTAAATGTGGTTGCGCCTGGCTTTATTCAAACCGATATGACAGATGATTTAACTGACGATCAAAAAGCAGCTACGCTTGCTAATGTACCTGCGGGTCGTTTAGGTCAGCCAGATGAGATTGCAGCTGCTGTGTGTTATTTAGCATCTGACGCAGCTGCGTACGTATCAGGCGAAACTTTGCACGTAAATGGCGCGATGTACATGGTTTAATAACCATTATACCTACATTGCCACTAAATTAAGTTAAGTAAGTTACCTTAAAAAGATTGAATTTTTTGTGATCTTGCTTTAAACATACTTGAAATCGCTGTGAAAATAAGCGATAAAAGACAAAATAGACACTCAGAGGTTTGACCAGACAATTATTTATGGTCAAATCATTGAATCAGAGAATTATGCGGCGTAAACTACGCCGCAATCTGAAAATAACGCATTGGCGTTTTTAATAAAGGAAAGAAGAATGAGCGATATCCAAGAACGCGTAAAGAAAATTATCATTGAACAACTAGGTGTTAAAGAAGAAGAAGTTAAAAACGAATCTTCTTTCGTAGATGACCTAGGTGCAGATTCTCTTGATACTGTTGAACTAGTTATGGCTCTTGAAGAAGAGTTTGACACTGAGATCCCAGATGAAGAAGCTGAGAAGATCACTACAGTACAAACTGCTATCGATTACGTTACAGCTCACGCTGAGTAATTAATCGCAAGTTAAAGGCAGCATTCGCTGCCTTTAATTTTTATATCCAAACCACCTCAAAGTTCATGATTCAAACTCACCCTTGTTTATCGTTAATGCATGTGTTTTTTAAAGCACGTATTTAGTAGAGTTTGAGACTCGCACTTTGAGGTCGCTTGGGTATGAATTCCCTTTGTAATACCAATTCGATTTAAACTTAGTAAGTTAATAAGCTTACTAAAATAATAATATTTTAATCAATTGGTGAAAATATCCCTTATTGGAGGCAAACCGTGGCTAAACGTCGAGTCGTCGTAACTGGCTTAGGAATGTTGACGCCGCTAGGTAATGATGTTCAATCAACCTGGCAAGGCTTATTAGATGGTAAAAGTGGTATTCAAACAATAACACACTTTGATACATCAAAATTTGGTACTAAATTCGCTGGTTTAATTAATGACTTTGATGCAACTGCATACATGTCAGCGAAAGATACTAAAAAAATGGACTTGTTTATTCAGTACGGTATTGCGGCGGGTGTTCAAGCCTTTAAAGATTCAGGCCTTGAAATCACTGAACAAAACGCAACACGTATTGGTGTAGCAGTTGGCTCAGGTATTGGTGGTCTTACACTCATTGAAGAGAACCACATTAAGCTACTTAATAGTGGCCCTCGAAAGCTTTCTCCATTTTATGTGCCTTCTACCATAATAAATATGATTTCGGGTCATTTATCAATGATGCATGGGCTTCGTGGTCCTAACATCTCTATTGTTACTGCTTGTACTACGGGGTTGCATAACATAGGCCATGCAGCGCGCATGATTGCATACGGTGATGCCGATGCAATGGTTGCCGGTGGTGCAGAAAAAGCGTGTACACCAATTGGTATGGGCGGCTTTAATGCAGCTCGTGCGTTATCTACACGTAATGACGACCCACAAGCAGCTTCTCGCCCGTGGGACAAAGACCGAGATGGTTTTGTGCTTTCAGACGGCGCAGGTGTTGTTGTAGTTGAAGAGTACGAACACGCTAAAGCGCGTGGCGCTAAAATTTATGCTGAGCTGGTTGGCTTTGGTATGAGCGGCGACGCATACCATATGACTTCACCACCAGAAGACGGTGCAGGGGCTGCGCTTGCTATGCAAAATGCATTAAGCGATGCTCAAGTAAATGCAGAGCAAGTTGGTTATATTAACGCGCACGGTACATCTACCAATGCTGGCGATAAAGCAGAAACTGCAGCTGTTAAATCTATTTTTGGCAATGCCGCAAAAGATGTAATGGTAGGCTCATCTAAATCAATGATGGGTCACTTGCTAGGGGCTGCAGGCTCGGTTGAATCGATTATTTCTATTTTATCGTTAACTGATCAAAAAGTGTCGCCAACCATTAACCTTGATAACCCAGATGAAGGCTGTGATTTAGATTACATTGCTCATACTGCACGTGATGCAAAGTTGGACTTTGCTTTATGTAACTCGTTTGGTTTTGGTGGTACTAATGGCTCGTTGCTATTTAAAAAGGTATAATCTTTTTAACAACGAACGAAATTATAAAAGCTCAGTTGTTTAACTGGGCTTTTTTTATATGCCAAATTAAATGCAAACAATAATAACGACAGATCAAAATAGCACTTTAAGCACCCAAGATAGAGGCTTAAATTATGGTGATGGCTTTTTTACTACAGCTAAAGTTGTTGATGGAAAAGTGCAGTATTGGCCATATCATAAAGCACGTTTAACTGAATGCGCGCAAAGGCTTGGCTTTCCAAATATTAATTTTACTGAGCTAGAAGAGCGCATAGGCAATTGTATTCAATCATACAAACTAAATGTGCTTAAGATTGTTGTTACTCGCGGAGAAGGCGGACGGGGTTATAGCTTACCTACTGAGTGTAATTTAACGATTCTACTCAATGTTGCTGCCTATCCTCAAAATTATTTGAGCCTGCATCAAGATGGTGTAAGCCTAGCAATAAGCCCTATTAAATTAGCGGCTCAGCCTTTACTTGCTGGCCTTAAAACTCTTAATCGTTTAGAGCAAATTTTAATAAAAAAAGCTATGCAGAATGAAAGCTGCGATGACGTTATAGTACTTGATTATAACAATAATGTTATTGAAGCCTCTGCGGCTAATATATTTGCGATTAAAGGGGGCCGTGTTTTTACTCCAAAGCTTGAGGAGTGCGGGATCAAAGGGGTTTATCTGCAATCGTTATGTGATAAATTAGCTATTGAATTTAAAGTGGTTAGCGTTGAGGATTTAATACAAGCAGACGCTGTTTTTGTATGTAATAGCCTAATGGCGGCCATACCGGTTAAAAGCATTGGGTCGTGTATATTTGATGTATCAAAAAGTCAGTTGCTATTAAAAGAATTATTAGCCAAGGAGGCTAAGTGTTAAAAGTTACTTTATCGGTATTACTACTAGCGATTATTACCACGATTGTAGGATATCAGCAGTTACAAGCCACTATAACAAGCCCTTTGTTAGTCTCGACGAACACTCATTTTGAAGTAAAAAAAGGCACAGGTTTTAACCAGTTATGTAAACAATGGCAAGCTAAAGGCTGGCTAGAAAGCTGTTGGCGCTATCAAGTCGTGGCTAAGTTAGATCCCACCCTTACCGATTTAAAAGCAGGGCTTTATGAACTCACTTCAGATAGTGTGATCACCAATATAAAAAAAATTAATAAAGGGGATCAAGTAAGTTTTAGTTTTACCATTATTGAAGGACAAAACTTACGTGAAGTACTTGAGGCTATAAAAAAAGCAAATAACTTACAAAACGATTTAAAAGACGATGCGCTAAGTATGCAAATTCTCAACAGCGATATGTACTTAGAAGGCTGGTTATTCCCAGATACCTATCACTATCATAATAACGACACAGCAAGCAGTGTATTAAAACGTGCAGCGGTTAAAATGCAGCAAGTGCTGGAAGATGCATGGCACGAGCGCAGTGACGATTTACCTTATGATACAGCTTATAAAGCGTTGATAATGGCTTCAATAATAGAAAAAGAAACCGGCCTTGCCAGCGAGCGCCCGTTAATAGCCTCAGCTTTTGTAAATAGATTAAATACGAATATGCGGTTGCAAACCGATCCTACCGTCATATACGGAATAGGCGCAGATTTTGATGGTGATATTAAAAGTAAAGATTTACGCGATTACACACCATACAACACATATCGTATTAATGGCTTGCCACCAACACCGATAGCAATGCCATCTAAAGCTGCTATTTTAGCCGCCGTTAACCCGCCGCAAAGTGACTATGTATACTTTGTTTCAAAAGGCGATGGTAGTCATCAATTTTCAACCACATTAAAGCAGCACAATGTGGCAGTTAACACTTATATTTTAAATAAAAAGAACTAACTTTTTTATGAAACCAAAATTTATAGTAATAGAAGGCCTTGAAGGCGCAGGTAAATCCACAGCGATTTCGCTATGCCAAGACTTTTTAAACAAGCAAAAAATAGACTTTATCAATGTCCGCGAACCAGGTGGTACGCCTTTAGCTGAATCATTACGAACGCTTGTAAAAGCTGAACACGAAGAAGAAATCGCTTTTGAAACTGAGCTACTTATTATGTACGCGGCGCGCTCTCAGTTAATGCATAACGTAATTAATCCAGCGCTTGATAAAGGCCAATGGGTACTTGCAGATCGCCACGATTTATCGTCTCAGGCATATCAAGGTGGAGGGCGTGGTATTAGCTCTAATACATTGGCCTCACTTTCGTCTATGGTATTAAAAGGGTTAAAACCCGATTTAACTATTTATCTTGATATAGACCCAGTTATTGGCCTTGAGCGAGCAAAAGGCCGTGGTGAGCTTGATAGAATAGAGCAAGAAGCCATTGAATTTTTTCAGCGTACGCGTATGCGTTATGTTGAGCTTGCAAATGACGATAATACAATAAAAACAGTCGATGCAAACCAAAGTATTGATAAAGTACATCGCGATATAACTAACGTACTACACACGTTTTTTGAAGGCTTAAAATAATATGGCATTGCCATGGCTACATGATACTCAAGTTCGCTTAGTACAAAGCTTTCGTGCAAATCGATTTCATCATGCGCAATTATTTTGTGGGCCTGTAGGCGTGGGTAAATTCGCACTTAGTGATGAGCTTGCCAATGCACTTTTATGTCAAAATATTAATGAGGAAATAACGTCTGATAATGGTTTGCTCAAGCCTTGCGGGCACTGTAAAAGCTGCTCACTAACGCTTGCGGGTAATCACCCTGATAAGCGGTTAACGCAAGTTGATGGGCAAAGTATTGGCGTAGATGATATACGCGGTATCAGTGATTTTATGAATCATTCAGCTGCGCAAAATGGTAACAAAGTCGCCATTATAGAAAACTGTGAAAAAATGACCGTTGCTGCGGCTAATGCATTATTAAAAACGCTTGAAGAACCAACCAATAGCCGCTTTTTAATCTTAACAACAAGTCAGCCTGCACAGCTTCCAGCCACTATTTTAAGCCGCTGCGCTAAAAGTGAGGTAAAAGTAACAAATACCGCACTTGCAGAGCAATGGCTACAAACGTTAGAAATCCAACATTTTAGTTGGCTCACTCTTTTTTATAACCAACCACTGCAAATAAAAAAGTGGCAAGAGCAAGAACAACTAAATAATATTGATACACTTTATAAGTTTGCAACTGACTTTAAACAAAGCCATAATTTCAATGCGTTAGTCGATATAATAAATAAGCAGCCAGAGCTAGTACGTATATTTACGTTGTTTTTAAGTGAGCAATTAAAGCAGCAGCTTTTACAGGGTATGAGCTTTGACTCTTACCAAAATGCACAGCATGCATTAGCTGAATTTTTACAAAATAATATTCAAGTACTGGGCCTTAATTTACCGCTTGCTGTATCGCGATTAGCACACACGTTACGCAATCAATAGGATTTATTATGCAAGAGCTTTTAGTAGATATAGATGATTTAGATGAGTTGTATAGTTGTTACATGCCTTATTTAAAAAAAGGCGGCCTATTTGTACGTACTAACATGCGTTACGAAGTAGGGCATTCTTTGGCGCTTCGCGTCACTTTACCCGATGCCCTAGAGGACGATGTAGTAACGGGTAAGGTCGCGTGGATCACCCCGCAAGGTGCACAGAGCTCTAATCCACCAGGCATAGGCATTAGTTTCTTAGATGATAAAACAAACTTAAATGCTAAAATCGAAAAGCTATTAGGGACTATGTTAAACTCCGGTAATCCTACGTATACCATGTAGTTTTAAGCATATATAAGTTTATGCCATTTCAACTTTATTGAGCTATTAGTGCTCTTTAATTAGTAACTTAAAACCATAAAACAATACAGGCCATATAGTGATTGTAGATTCTCATTGCCATTTAGATCGTCTTGATTTTGATAAACTAGATTTAAACCTTGACCAAGTACTTGATAAAGCACGTGCAAAGCAAGTTGAACACTTCTTATGCGTGAGTGTAACGCTTGACCAATTCCCAAGCATGCTTGATAAAATAAAACACTACGATGATGTTTCAGCTTCATGTGGTGTACACCCGCTTGATCAAAAAGACGCGCTTAACAAACAGCAATTAATCGATTTAGCTTCGCACCAAAAAGTAGTCGCTATTGGCGAAACGGGGCTTGATTATTACTACTCAAAAGATACGCATGCAGTTCAACAAGCAAGTTTTGTTGGCCACATAGAAGTAGCAAACGAATTACAAAAGCCTTTAATAATCCATACTCGCGATGCGCGAGAAGATACAATTAATTTAATGCGAGAACATAAAGCAGAAAATTGCGGTGGCGTACTGCATTGCTTTACAGAAGATTGGGATATGGCAAAAAAAGCAATTGATATGGGCTTTTATATTTCAATATCGGGTATTGTTACTTTTAAAAATGCAGTTGAACTGAAAGAAGTAGTAAAACAAATCCCACTTGATAGATTACTTATCGAAACCGATTCGCCGTATTTAGCGCCAGTCCCGTACCGAGGCAAAACAAATCAGCCAGCCTATGTTGAAGATGTAGCCTATTACATTAGCGAGCTTAAAGGCATTAACTTTAACGAGCTTGCTAAAGCAACTACCGATAACTTCTATTCTTTATTTAAATTAGCAGCTAAAGGCTAACTACATGATTACTGATACGGCGCTACTTCCTATTTTACTAATGGGGCCAATGGTGCGCCGTGCAGAGCAAACGGGTGTGTGTATTCAGTTTGCCACCTCTAAACCCGCTAGCTGCCAAATAAACCTCCTCGAACTCGAAAGCTATAGCGATCAACAAACGGTAGCCTTAGGTCAGCACTTATATTTACACTTTGTAATTATAAAACCGGTAAGTACTATATTCCCTCTTGATAGCTTATTAAGCTATGAACTTATTATAGATGGCAGCTTAGTTGATTTATCCCCTTGGTGTTATTCAAGCCAATCTGCGCCTGCGTTTGTAATACCTAATAAACTTACAAATATACTACATGGCTCGTGCCGTAATGCGCACCACCCAGCAAAAGATAGTTTGGTGTCTGCAAGCGAGTGGCAAAATACAAGGCGCGAAAATAATAACCAAGGCGCTCAACTTTTATTATTAAGCGGTGATCAGGTTTATGCTGATGACGTAGCGGGCCCTATGTTATTAGTTATTCACCAATTAATTGAAGCTTTGGGTATTTATAAAGAGCAAACCTTAGCGCTTAATCTGCCAGATGATATTAACGATCAGCTTTATAATCGCCATTTATATTTACCAAAAACACCTTGGCAAAAGCGTCCTAAACTAGGTGTTGGCTATTGGCTTAAAAAAGACGAGCCGCATTTCTCTAGTGTAAAAGCCTACAACCACCTAATTCACTTTGAAGAGTACATTGCTCTATATTTACTAAATTTTAGTGCATTAGCTTGGCAATGTGTAAATATTAAAGAAGCGAGTTACTTAGGTGAAAGTTCAAAAAATCAGACCATTTTTAATGCCGAAAAAACAGCGCTGATTGACTATGCGAAAGGTCTAAACGAAGTAGAGCGTTTATTTGCGAATGTATCTACTTTAATGATATTTGACGATCATGATGTAACCGACGATTGGAACCTTACTGCAGGGTGGGAGCAAGCTATAAATCAAAACCCGTGCAGTAAGCGAATTATTAATAATGGCTTAATTAGCTATTGGCTATTTCAAGGAATGGGGAATGACGCACTAATAAAAACAGGTGAGCTATTAACGCCTTTTAAGCAAAGTAAATCCGCTAATAATGTTTGGCAGCTACAAGCGTTTGATAAACCTTTAAACAATTTTAATTATTGGCATTACGAGTTAACAACAATACCTAAAGTTGTTGTGCTAGATACCCGCACACACCGATGGCGTAATGAGAGTAACTTTAATGAGCCTTCAGGGTTGCTCGACTGGGAAAGACTCACAGAGCTTGAAGAGAGCTTACTAAGCCATGATAAAGTGATTATCGTATCACCAGCCCCTGTTTTTGGTGTTAAATCAATAGAGGCAATACAAGCCGCGTTTAATATGTGCGGCCAACCGCTTATGGTTGATGTAGAAAACTGGATGGCTCACGAGGGCTCAGCTAAAAAACTACTCGATACCTTTAGACGAACCGATACCCCAAACGAAACTCTTATTTTATCGGGCGATGTGCATTATTCATTTTGCTTTTCAGTGCAAAAGCGTTTTGGTGACCATCCCAACAGAATATGGCAACTCACCGCTAGCGGTATCAAAAACGAATTCCCGCGTAAGCTAATTAACGTACTTGATAAGCTCGATTCAATATTATACAGCCCCAAAAGCCCGCTTAACTTTTTTACGAAACGCTGGCACATGGAAGTAGATAAACACCAAACTAAAGGCGAAGGGCAAAAGTATTTAGTAAGCGACTCCGCCATTAGCTTAATTACATTAGAGCAAGGAAATTTAGCCCGCTACCAACTAATCCACGGCGACGGCCATTTAACTGAGTTTGATTTAGAAGAGCAGTAGTTTGTTCTAAAGAGCTTCCCTTGTAACTGTAAGAGCTGTTTCTTTAAAGTTACAGATTAAAAAATTTTACCGTGTATCCTTCTTAAGTTATTTTACGGATATTATGAGTGTTTTTAGTACAGTAAAATAAACTTTTAAAGTACAAGCTTTATCGCACTAATACAGTGCATAAAAAACCCAATGTGGTGCAACAAAAAATTAACATAAAAACATCAAAAAGGATGCTTTTTTTTATTGAGTAGATTCTTGTGGTGTGTATAATAAAAATTCACATGGTAAGTGAAGTACATATATAAGGATTTTAAATTTTTTAATTCCTTTTTTGTGCTTTCATAAAGCAAAATAAAAGGAATTAAAGTGAAAGTATTAAAAGCAGTATTGCCAGTCGCAGGCCTTGGAACACGCATGCTGCCCGCGACAAAAGCCATCCCTAAAGAAATGCTCCCTCTTGTGGACAAGCCGCTGATTCAATATGTAGTAAATGAAGCCGTAGCTGCAGGAATAAAAGAAATTGTACTTGTAACACATGCATCCAAAAACTCGATTGAAAACCATTTTGATACTAGCTTCGAGCTAGAGGCTACGCTTGAGGCACGAGTAAAACGTAGTCTTTTAGAAGAAGTGCGTTCTATAGTACCGAAAGATGTAACTGTAATTTCAGTAAGGCAGTCAGCTCCCTTAGGGCTTGGACATGCTGTATTAGCTGCTCGCCCTATAGTTGGCGAAAATCCATTTGCAGTTATGCTACCAGATGTAATTATCGACAAATACCAATCAGACGCTAAAAAAGACAACTTAAGTCAAATGATTGATCGCTTTGATAAAACAGGTCACAACCAAGTAATGGTCGAAGCTGTACCACATGAGCAAGTTCATCAATATGGTGTTGTAGACCTTGCGGGTAAAAAAATTAAAGCAGGCGAAAGTGCTGCTATTAAAAATATGGTTGAAAAACCAAATAATGATGAAGCACCAAGCAATTTAGCGATTACAGGGCGCTATGTTGTTTCAACTGCAATTTGGGATTTATTAGAATACACCCCACCCGGAGCTGGTGGAGAGATTCAGTTAACTGATGCATTACTGCAGCTTCGTCATTTAGAAACGCTAGAGGCATATCATTTAAAAGGCAAATCACATGATTGCGGATCTAAACTTGGTTATATGCTTGCAAATGTTGAATATGCTATGCAATCAAGTCACCTTGGTAAAGAATTTACAGAACAAATAAGAAAACTAATCTAACTCACTGTTTAATATTGTTATTTTTTAAATGGAATGGCTGTAGCTAAGGTTATAATGCTTATAAAAAAAGATTATTTATACGCTTCAATTTGGGCATCATTAGCTGTTGGTTCATTACTGTTTAATACGATGTTTGGGGCTCTCGCTGCTTTAACATTTTTAATAGCTGGTACAGTTTATGCTGCATCTGGAATTACCTATACATTAAAAGTGTGCAGAATAAACTGGGAATTATTTTTAATACCGGGTTTGTGTTTAGCTTCGGTGGTTTGGTCTGATATTCCCGCTACAGCATTAAGAGCAAATATACAATTATTGCTGACTACTATTTATGCTGTTGTTATCGCTAGCCGTTTACCACTTAATTTATTTTTAAGAGCCTCAGCTTTTATTATGTTAATTGCAATGGTGATGAGCTTGCTTTCATCCAGAACTGCTTTAAATGGGATGACAGGCGAAATAAGTTTAATTGGTATTTTTGGTAGTAAAAATTATCTAGCTGCAAATACATCTATGTGTATTGCATTAGCACTTACACTAACGATGAATAATAAAATTGATATTTTTAGTCGATTATTAGGGGCTGTATTACTACTTACGTCAACTTTAGTGTTAGTTAAAGCAAAGTCATTGGGCGCGATTATTTTTGTCATAGGTAGTGTATTTATAAGTTTAGTTATTATTTTTTATCAGAACTTATCTCTAGATAAATTTACTAGGGGAAAGTTTAATTGGCTTATAACTTTTGTATTTATATTTTGCATGTTCTTATTGGTTTATTCACTTATAAACGGAAGTTTTAATGAGTTAATGTATAGCGTAGGTAAAGACCCTACATTGACTGGTCGAACCCACTTATGGGAGAGAGGTGTATCTCTGATAAAAGAGAGCCCTATTTTAGGAGTCGGCTTCCAAAGTCTATTTTACGTTGGGAATAATATAGCTGAGGATATTTGGGCTTTGCACCACGTCCCGTCAGGAGCTGGGTTTAATTTTCATAACATGTACGTAGATGTGGCAGTTGAGCTAGGTTTATTAGGTTTGTTTCTATATTTATATTTAATTGTAATATTTATAAGTAGGATATTCGATTTAGAACACATTCACTTAGGTAGTTCTCATTTCTTTGCAATATTGATTTTGAGTTACATGTTTTTACAAACGTTTTTAGAAGCTGTTTGGTTTGAACAGTTTACGATTATCCACTTTTTTATGTGTATATCCTGGGTTTATTTAAAGGAAGATGAAAGTTATGAGTGATGAAGTACTTAAAGGTGTAGTTATTTTTGGCGGCTCAGGTTTTATAGGTTCTCACCTTATTGACAAGCTTATAGCTCAAGGATGTAAAAAAATTATTTCAGTGGATATTAAAAAGCCTAAGGTTAAACGAGAAAGTGTAAATTACATCTTAGCAGATGTAAGGGATCTATCTTCTTTAGAGAAGTTTGATGGTGTTGAAAAAATTTATAATTTTGCAGCTATTCATACTACTCCAGGGCATGAACACCATGAGTACTATGAAACAAATGTATGTGGTGCAATTGAAGTATGTAAATATGCAGAAAGAGCAGGTATTGAGCATATAGTTTTTACTAGTTCGATTTCAGTCTATGGGCCCAGCGAAGAGCAAAAAACTGAAGAAACCGTATTACAACCAGAGTCCTCTTATGGCTATTCTAAGATGATTGCAGAGAAAATCCATAAAGAATGGCTTAATAAAGATTTAAAAAATAAACGTTTAGTAATAGTAAGACCAGCAGTTGTATTTGGGCCTGGCGAAGGTGGTAACTTTACTAGGTTGGCAACATTACTTAGTAAAGGCATATTTATTTATCCAGGAAGAAAGAATACCATTAAAGCGTGCATATACGTAGATGATCTACTTGAGGCTATTAATTTTGCTGAAGAACAAAACCAAACACTGATTACGTTTAATGGTGCATACCACCAGGGCTACACTCTAGAAGATATCATAATAACTTTTCAGTCTAATCATTTTGAAAATGTGAAAACGGTCATGTTACCAAAAGCTTTTGTTCTTGGAGTGGCAAAAACTTTGCGCTTGTTTAATGCGTTCAATATTGGGATCCATCCCGATAGAGTAATGAAATTAGTGAAATCTACTGATGTTTACCCAGGCTGGTTAGTATCAAAAGGTAAAAAGTTTGATGGCGGAGTTGAGGTTGCATTAAACAAATGGTCATCTGCCACAAATGGAAAGTTTAATTAGATAGGGTTACTACATGGAAATTTGTGTTGCAATATGTACATACCAGCGAAGTAGCCTCAGGGATACACTAGAGTCTTTAGCAAAACAGTCTTTATCAGAGGATATAACGTTAAAGGTATTAGTTGCTGATAACGATAAAACAAATAAAGCAAAAGATACAATTGAAGCTTGGGCTGAAGAATTTGGTTTGAATTTAAGGTATGTACATGCACCTTCTCAAAATATCTCAATTGCAAGGAATGCATGCTTAGATAATGTGGATTGCGATTGGATGGCATCAATTGATGATGATGAAATAGCTTCAGTTTACTGGCTTTCAAATTTATACAAAAAAGCACAATTAGAAAAAGCTGCTGTTGTTTGCGGACCAGTTAAAGCTATTTATCAGGAAAATGCACCAGCTTGGATGAAAGAATGTGATTTTCATTCCCAACATCCAGTGTATGTAAAAGGTGTAATACAAACTACATCAACGGCAAACGCACTAATTCATTTAAAGCACCCTGCCTGTGCTGAGCTGCGTTTTGACCTTTCTTTGGGTAAATCGGGGGGGGAGGATAGTAGTTATTTTTCATCGGTTTATTCTAATGGCGGCAATATCACTTTTGCGTCGGATGCATTAGTAACAGAAGCTGTGCCGTTAGAGAGAGCAAATTTAATGTGGCTATTAAAACGAAAATTTAGATTTGGACAAACATGTGGTGCCCGGGTACTCAAACATAAGTTTAGTTTTAAAAATAAAATAAAATATAGTGCTTTAGCAATCTGTAAGTTTACGTTCTGCTTATTTATGTGCCTTATATCAATACTGGGTAGTGATAAAAAATATAAATGGTTACTAAGAGGAACTCTACATTTTGGAGTACTTGCAAAGCTTTTAGGTAAAAACGAGATAACTCAGTACTAAGGACTTTAAAATGATCGAGGGTTTAGTCGATTATATCAACAAGGAATCATATGAAAGTTGAATTAGAAGTTTCAGTTATTATCGCAGCATGGAATTCTGAGAAGTTTATCAGTAAGGCGATAGACTCGGCTTTGCAGCAAGATATAAACCTTGAGGTAATAGTGGTAGATGACTTTTCAAATGATAACACTTGTAGCGTAGTTGAAAACTATAAAGATGAACGTGTCAGGTTAATTCGTTCTAGTAAAAATGGTGGTCCAGGAGCTGCTCGAAATATTGGGTTTTCAGCTGCAAAAGGGAAGTGGATAGCTGTTTTAGACTCGGATGATTACTTTTTACCTAACAGATTAAATACAATGATTAATTCAGATGATGGAACCGCTGATATTTTAATCGATGATTTTTACATGTGTTTAGGGGATCCTAACGAGCTTAAGCCATTTTATACTAATAATGAACTTAAAAAGGGCAATTTATCACTTGCTGAGTTTATTGCTGGCAATTCAGATTTTATGGGTAAAAAAACTACCGGTTATGTAAAACCTATTTTTTTAAAGTCTTTTTTAATAACTAATAAGGTGCGGTATTGGCCTGAGGTTCGCATTGGTGAAGACTACTATTTCTTAGCATCTTGTTTAGCAGCGAAAGCGAAAGCTAAGGTGGTAGAAGTTTGTGGTTATGTATATAACATCAGAGGGGACTCTATTTCAGGGAAGCTTAATCAGGAGCATATCGATAAGTTTCAATGGGGAGATAAAAAGTTTGCAGACATGTACCCTTTTCAACCTTTGGAATATAAAGCTTTTAAACTCAGAAGTAGAAACTTATCTAAAACTAAAAGCTATATTTCACTTGTTGAGTCAATTAAAAATAAAAAAGTCTTAAAGTCACTCTGTATAGTAATAGCGAACCCAAGAGCGTGCAGTTTGTTATGGCTCCCAATTAGAAAAAGACTATTAAATTAATATGGAGATTTCTTTGAAAGTACTAGTTGCCGTGTTAACAACAGGAAGTAGAAGTACGACCTTTGAGCAGTGCTTATTGAGTATTATTGAGCAAAAGATCAATAATAATATCGAATTGAGTATATTGGTTGTTGAAAATAATCTAAAACATAATCAGCTAGTTGGTGATAGTTTAAGTAAGTTTTCAAATGAAAGTGAAGTAAAGATCATCCATGCTCTCGAAACAAAAAAAGGTATACCGTATGCACGGAATAATGCTCTAACGTTTGCTACAAATAAAAGCTACGATTATCTAGCTTTTATTGATGACGATGCTTTCGCGCAGCAAAACTGGCTTCAATCACTTTGCTCTAAAATGAATGGTTTTGACGTTGTCGCGGGACCTCAAAAAGCTATCTTTCCAGCTAATACAGCTAAATATTTCAATTTAGCAAGTTTATATCATGAGCGTAAGGTAAATGAAGGTGTAGTTGTTAAATGGGCGGCAACTAATAATATTTTAATTGACGTCAACACAATGCAAAAATTTAATCTTAAATTTAATGAGTCACTAATCCACGGTGGTGAAGATAAAGAGCTTTTCTTAAGACTTACAGCATCCGGTGGTAAAATTAGCTGGGTGCAAAGTGCGATAGTTCAAGAGCACATAGTACAAGAACGCTTAACTACTAAGTGGGCATTACGACGTTGTTTTAGGATGGGAGCCACAGGCTTTAAAATTGAAAGCTGCAATAAGTCTTTTTTTAAGGTATTGAGTACATGCGCCTTTAAAGGTACTGCATATATAGTTAAGGGCTTACTATCATTTTTACCATTCTTGATTAGTCCTAAACGTACACATTTAGACAGCTTATGTGATTTGTCTCATGGTTTTGGTTTTTTTTATGGAATTTTATCTGGCGGTAAAGTAAGGAGCTACGCATGAAGGGAAAATTTTTTTTCGCTTTATTCTTTTTTATATTTTCACATTCATTATATGCACAAGAGTTTAAAAAACTAATTTGGAGTGATGAATTTAATTACGAAGGCCTTCCAGATAAAAGTAAATGGGGATACGAAAAAGGATATGTTCGTAACGGAGAAAAGCAATTTTATAATGTATCTAATCTAGAAAATTCTAGAGTAAAAAATGGAAACCTTATAATAGAGGCTCGAAAAGATGCTGGAAATGATTCAGGTTTATGGCAAGAGTTATTTGAAGCAAAGAAGCAACCTTATACTTCTGCGAGCCTAACGACACGCAACTTAAACTCATGGACACATGCTAGAATTGAAGTGCGTGCTAAATTGCCTAAAGGCGTAGGTGTTTGGCCCGCTATTTGGCTGCTCGGTGCAGATAAAGGCGGGAAAGGGTGGCCTGCTAAAGGAGAGATTGATCTCATGGAGTATGTTGGCTACAAAAAAAATAAAGTGCATGTAGCTTTGCATACAACAAAGAGAAATCATCAAAATAAAAAAGGTATAAATAAAGAATTTAAATTAGATAATTTATTAACAGATTACCACACATATGCTGTTGAAAAGCATCCCAATATAATTAAGTTCTACATAGACGATAAGTTAGTTTTTAGCTATGAAAAAGAAGGCGACAGTGCAGATTATTGGCCTTTTGATGAGCCAATGTATTTAATTATTAATTTAGCAATTGGTGGTTCTTGGGGAGGAAAACATGGAATTGATGACGCCATATTCCCACAGCAGTTTTTAATAGATTATGTAAGGGTTTATCAGTAACTATAATGCTGGTGAAAATCTAATATTTTTAAAGTCCTTAGATAAGGCATAGCAATGGATGGTGGTTAGTAATGACAATATTTTTTATTTCAATATTTTTTTTGGTTTATATATATTTTTTGTTTCCTTTAAGTATATACATGTGCGGTTTAGTTAAAAAAGATAATGTTAAAGCTAATTTTTCAAATACAGATAGAACTATCGTTATTGTAGTACCAGCACATAACGAAGAAGCTGTTATAAGTAAAAAAATTGAAAATCACCTCGCCTTAGATTACGACACAAGTAATTATAAAATTCTTGTAATATCTGATACTTCCTCAGATAAAACAGTAGAAATAACTAAACAATATATAGATAAACACCCTGGTAGAGTTGAGCTATTTGAAGTGAGTGATGGTCTAGGCAAAACTAATGCAATTAATAAGGCTTTAGTTGATATTGAATGCGATATATTGGTTTTTTCTGACGCTAATGTTTATTTAAAAAGTGATGCTTTATTACAAATTGCAAAATGTTATGAAGATAAAGACGTTGGTGGTGTAGCAGGGCAGTTAATTTATACCAATGATGATGTTGAGGGGGCAGCGCAAAGTAATGGGTTGTATTGGAAATATGAAGAAATGATTAAAAAGTCGGAGTCGTTGTCAGGTTCGATGATGGGGGCCGATGGGTCTATTTTTTCAATAAGAAGATCTCTGTTAAGAGAATTACCTGTACATGTTCTGGATGATTTTTGTTCTTCAATGGGGGTGGTAAATCAAGGCTATAAACTGAAATTTGATGATTCAATTACAGCCTATGAAAAAGGTGCAGAGACCACTGCCGAAGAGTTTCCTAGAAAAGTCAGGATCAGTAACCGCTCATATAATAGTTATAAACATTTGCGGGCTGAATGTTTAAATAAGCTGTCTCTGTTTAATTTATGGAAACTCTACTCACATAAAGTATTACGCTGGTATAGTCTATTTTTTATGATATCTGCTTTAGTGTCTAATTTTTATCTAGCTATTTTTGAAAGCGGTTATTTTTTCACTTCAATTCTGATATTACATGTTATTTTTTATGTAATGGCTATTTTATCTTGGTTAAATAAATTCCCAAAAATACCTGTAGTTTCAAAATTAGCGGTAATAGCTGAATATTTTACTATGGCTAATATTGCTGCTGGTATTGGTATTCTACAGTCCATTTCAGGCAAGAAAACTGTGACTTGGAAAAAAGCTGATTCGACTAGGTGACTACACGTTGAGAAACGTAACTTTGTTACGACTAATGATAGGGATATATTTTGTTCAATAACAATACTATAGCAGTTATTATAGCTGCTTATAATGCAGAAAAAACAATCGTAAGAGCAGTCGAATCTGTAGTAGATGACGAGTTTGTTAGTCAAGTGATTGTAGTAGATGATTGCTCTTCCGATAGTACTATGCAAATGTTGGCAGGCTTACAAAAGCAATTCACAAAAGTCTCTGTATTTTCTACTGATATAAACAGTGGGCCAGCGAAAGCTAGAAATATTGCTCTCACAAAGTGTACAGCTAAATGGGTAACAGTACTTGATTCAGATGACTATATTGAAAGAGGTCGCTTTAAGAAGTTATTAGCACATAGTGAAGGCATAGAGCTAATTGCAGATGACAAATTTCGTATAAATGAGAATGATCCAACTAGCAGAAAAACGGCAATGCTTGGAAAAAGACAAAAATTTCCAACGCTAATATCTTTATCAGATTTTATTGAGTCGAACATTACTAAAAAAGGCGAGTTTAGAAAAGAACTTGGGTTTATTAAACCTATAATTAAACGTCATTTTTTATTAGAGAATAACCTAACTTATCAAGAAAATATGCGATTGGGTGAAGATTATGAACTCTATTGTCGGTGTTTAATATTTGGAGCTAAATTAAAATTAATAGAAGCTTCTGGGTATGTAGCTGTTGTTCGTCAAAACTCACTATCAGGTAATCATAGTAAAAAAGATCTGATTAAATTGAGAGATTGCGACTATGAGTTAGCTAAGATAGAAAGTTTAACTTCTCATGAAAGAAAGTTATTACTAAGACACGCACAAAGCATTAATATTAAAGTGCAATGGATATGTTTTTACTCTTCAATAAAAAATAAAAATTATAAAACAACTATAAAATCTATTACAAATTCTCTTTCTGCTTTTATCTTTATTTTAAAAAATTTAAAGACACAATTTTTTATTCGCGTCGTTAGAAGAAGATTAAACAAGTGAATGACAGTAAATCTAAAGGGATAGTCTGGCTTTTTATAAGTAAATTTTTCCCACCAATCATTAACTTTGCTGTATTTACGTATTCGGCTAGAATTTTAGCACCAGAAGATTTTGGTTTGATAGCATTCGCTTTGTCAATAATTTATATATCGAGTAGCTTAATGCCAGTAGGTTGGCGAGAAGCTATAATAAAATATCAAATTAGCGATACTCCCACGATTAGTAGTATTTTTTGGCTCAATTTTTTTGTTTCAATTTTACTCGTATTTTCAATACTAGTATTTTGCTTGATATCACCTTTCGATTTTCAAACTGAAACATTTAATTATGCATTGGCGGTATTTTGCTCTAAATTAATCTTTGATGGATTGTACTCTACTTTAAATATACTGCTTTTAAAGGAACAAAGGTATGCAAACTTAGCTTTGAGGACTTTTTTTTCAGGTATTATCTCTGCTTTTATAATAATATTACTACTCACATTAGATTATGGTATATGGGCGCTAATTTGGTCTCAGGTAGTGCTTTCTATTTTCAATTTTTTAGTTGTATACATACCCACAAGAGATAGAGTTTCTTTTGTTTTTAAATTTGAACATATAGTAAAGCTAAACTCATTTTCAATATATACAACGTTAACTAATGGCCTTACTTTTGCCTTAAGTAATTATGAATCTCTTATTATAGGGAGTGTTTTAGGGAATAGGCAGTTAGGTTTTTATAGTGTCGCTAAAAGGTTATCTACTATAATTAATGAGGTCTTTATTGGTACAGTATCTGAGGTTAGCTTTCCTATATTAGCTAAAACTCAGGCAGAAAATGGCAATCTAAAAGTGGGATTTTTAAACTCTGTATACTTTTCAGTTGTTCTACTATATCCAATTTTTATTTTTTTATTCGCGTACTCATCAGATATATTTATTATTTTATTTACAGAAAAGTGGCTAGAGTCAGTTCTAATATTTAAAGCTTTCTGCATTGCATATATGATAGTAATATTAGGCATTCCACAAAAAAATATTATTCTTCTAACTAATAATGCGAAATGGTGGTTTCATTTACAATTAAAGTTATCAATTATTATAGTGCCAATAACAACGTTGTGTGTATATTGGGGAGTTGAAAGTTTTTTAGCTGCCCTCATACTTGCAAAGCTAACTTATTGCACTGCCTCTATGATGCGTTCATGTAAATTATTAAATATAACTATTAGTGAATATCTTTCAAGTTTTATATCACCTGTTATCTGTGCCGTCATAAGTATATTACTAACACTAAGCTTAGGTAACATCTTTTATTTTGAGCTAATAATTTTAAACGTAGTCTTTGCTGGGTTATTTTTTATAATTATTTATTTCATATTAATGTACCTCTTTGATGGAGGGAAATTGACCTCAAGCGCCTTAAGTATTTTTCCAAAAAACAAAATTATTTTAAAATTAGCAAATAAACAAAATTATAAGGAAATTTAAAGTGAAATTAACCTATTTTTCGGGACACGTGCCTAACTTCGGTGATGAGCTAAATAAATATATGTGGGATTCATTAGTTTCTCCTGGCTTTTTTGACGAAGACGAATCAAAACTATTTTTAGGTATTGGCTCTATTTTATGGGATTACTTACCAAAGAAACCCAAAAAAATAGTTATGGGCTCAGGCTATGGTGGTTATACACCGAAACCTGATGTGCATGATGATAGCTGGGATATAGCATTTGTTAGAGGTCCTAGAACTGCAGCCGCATTAAACTTAGATCCAAGCCTAGCAATAACAGATGCTGCTATCTTAACTCATTTTATGAAGCTACCTAACCAAGAAAAACAACATAAAATCAGCTTTATGCCCCATTATGAAAGTATTCCGCGTGGTAATTGGGAGTTGGTTTGTAAACTCGCGGGTATCAATTTTATAGATCCCACTAATCCAGATGTTTTAGAGTCTTTAACTGAGTTAAAAAAGACGGAACTATTAATCACAGAAGCAATGCATGGCACAATTTTGGCTGATACTTTGAGAGTACCTTGGGTATCGCTAAAGCCAATATTACCGATACATCATAATAAGTGGTTTGATTGGGCTGAATCACTAAATATTGATTTGGAATTTAGTCAAATGCCAAGCTCTTCAATTAAAGACTCATGGTCTCAAGTTACTGGTAAATTAGGTACTGGCAAACGTAGTCGACAATTCGCAAAGATGCTAAGTTTTACTGATAAATACTATATTGAGAATGCGGGTGAAAAACTGTTGAAGTTAGCTAAAAATGGCGGTCAATTAAGTGAAGATAAAATTTTTAATTTAAAAGCAGATATGGCACTTAGTAAGTTGTCAGAATATTGCGATTTAAAAGTTTAATCTGAGCCATATAAATTAATAATGTAGTTTATTTATAACGGAATATTTTATGAAAAGCATTAATGTCGGAGTTGTTATTCCTTTTTATCAAAAGAAGAGCGGGCTCTTATTGAATGCACTTGCTTCAATTTTTAAACAGAGTGCTCAGGGGATAAATTTTCTAATAACTATAGTCGATGATGGATCTCCTATTTCCGCTAAGTCTGAGATTAGTGAGATAAAGTTACCTAAAAATTGTACTTTGAAATTAATTTTACAAAAAAATCAGGGGCCAGCTGCTGCTAGAAACAAAGCGTTAGATTATCTTTATGGACAGGATATAGAGTTTTTAGCTTTTTTAGACTCCGACGATTGTTGGATGGACTTTCATATTTCAAATGCTATGAAAGCTCTATCTATTCAAGATGTAGATTTTTATTTTTCTGATCATAGTCGTTTCGATTCTGAACATTCCTTATTTAACGAAACAGGCTGTTTTAAAGATCTAGATAAGGCTGTCTGTAAATATAATATTCATTTGGAAGATGATTTTGCAATGTTAACCGGGAAGAGTTGCTTCAGTCTATTTTTAAACTATTACATAAGCCAAACCTCTAGTGTTGTTTATAACTTTGATAAGCTTAAAAACCATCGTTTTGATGAGTCTTTAGTAAGTGCTGGGGAAGACTATTTTCTTTGGCTCGAACTTGCACATAGTTCTAGTAAAGTGGTTTTTTCTTTTAATAAAGGGGTTTATTGCGGGAGAGGTGTAAATATATTCTTCGACTCTTTCGATTGGGGGAAACTAGCTTCATCAACGCGAATTGGTTATGAAACTTTATTTTATAGAAAAATTTATTCTTTTTTTGAATTAAATTCAATTGAAAAAAATAAAGTTAAATCAAATTACTCGAGGCTAGAGGAGCAATTTTCTTATTTAATGGTAAAGCACTTTATTACTGGTAAAGGTTTAGATAAGGTTTTGTTAAATAGAATTTATAAAGTAAGCCCACGTACCTTAATTCTATTACCATTTAGATTTTTAAATTATTTTATTAAATCAAAAAATTGAATCTTAATGGGGTTATATTTTTCCTATAAAAGCTAATGCTTTGTAACGGGGAGATACTAACTTCTAGTAATGATAAGCATGCGTGGGTTTAGGTTTTTATTCGTATAACATAGTCTATTTATATAAAGTTTATTATCCATGCAGGGAGCCATATTTTTAACTTTTCCATCAGCTTAGTGCTATTTTAATTCTATTTTTACTGGAGTTAATATGTTTTTTAGGCTGAGTGTCAGGTTGGGTTTTTAATTTAAAGAGTTTATATTGGTTTAGCTTGTTTATTTTTGTTTAAATTTATTTGTTTCAATATTTATTTATAGGTTTTATTTTTCATTCTTAATATTTAAGGTATAAAGGATTATATTATTGAACCTTCCTGTACATTAATATATTATTAAAATTGCTTTTAGTAAGCGTGTTTCACTGTAAGATAACTATAGGGATTAATAGTATGACATCTTCAAGGACATTTAAACCAACAGGTTCTTCTGATGCGAACTTTTACCGATTATTCGATATTTTTGCATTATTTACGGCTTTTCAATGTTCAGCTTTATTTTATAGCTTAGAGCTTACTCCTATTTATATGGTGGCAGTTCTCAGTGTTGCATTAAGCTTTTTATATTGTGCTGAAATATTATCTGCTTATAGATCTTGGCGGGCCGGTAAATTTAGAACAATGGTCATGTGTGCTTGGGGTGCTTTGTTTATTTCATTTGCATTTTTACTTTTGATATCTTTTGTTTTTAAATTTTCTGATTCGCTTTCTCGTATTGGTTTAGGGTTGTGGTTTTTGCTCAGCGTTGCATATATGTACGGCTGGCGTCTTGCCACGTATCTATTCAAAAGAAATAGAAGACGGTTAGGTATTAATTTACGAAATGTAGCGATTGTAGGTGCAACTGAGTCCGCTGTTCATTTATACAACGAAATCAATAAAAATGATGAGCTAGGTTTTAAATTTTTAGGCTTCTATGACGACCGAAAACCAGAGCGATTATTCGAAAATTCAGTCAAACATGATGTAGCCGGTAGGATACAAGATGCAGTTACTGCCGCTCGAAATGGTAATATTGGTGTTCTATATATAGCATTACCAATGAAAGCAGACAAACGCATAGCAGATATTTTGCTGCAACTTGGCGATACAACCGTTGATGTCCATATAATTCCCGATTTTTTAGTGTCAAGTCTGATACATGCACGTATCGAACATGTTGGTGAGCTTGATACATTGAGCGTCTTTGAATCGCCTTTTATCGGAGCTCGCGAGTTTATTAAGCGCACGGAGGATATAGTTGTCTCCTCAATTATTTTGGCGTTGATTTCCCCAATCCTTATTGCTATTGCATTTGCAGTAAAATTTACTTCAAAAGGTCCGGTGATTTTCAAGCAAGACCGCTATGGCCTTGATGGTCGTAAAATTAAAGTATGGAAATTTCGCTCAATGAGCGTTACTGAAAATAGTTCAGTAGTAACTCAAGCTACAAAAAATGACTCACGAATTACTCCTTTAGGTGGTTTCTTACGTCGAACAAGTCTTGATGAGTTGCCTCAGTTTATTAATGTATTAAAGGGTGATATGTCTATAGTTGGGCCTCGGCCACATGCAGTAGCACATAATGAAGAGTACCGTAAAAAGGTAGAGTTCTATATGTTACGCCATAAAGCAAAGCCAGGGATAACTGGATGGGCACAAATAAATGGTTGGCGCGGTGAAACTGATACTTTGAACAAGATGGAAAAACGCGTAGAATTTGATTTACATTATATTAAACATTGGTCACTTTGGTTTGATGTACAAATCATTTTCATGACAATTTTTAAAGGGTTCAAAAATGCAAATGCATACTAAAATAATTACTTCATTAGGTGCGTTTCTTAGTATAGCTATAGTAGCCCCTGCCGCAGCAAGTAATTTAAGTGCAGGTAGTTTTATAACAAAAAGTGGAGTAGAAATCACTCCAACCTTAAAAACCGGTCTCAGTAGTAATAGTAATTTTTTCAGCACTCCCGATGAAGAGGAGTCACGATTAGTTTGGGCTATTACACCAAATGTCAAAGCATTAATTGAAGATGGACCTAATAGCTACAAATTAGACTTAGGTACGAGTAGTGCCTTACATAATAAAGATACAGTCGATAATTATACTCAAGTAAATATTGGTACTGCTATTCATAGAGAGTTTACGAGCCAGCATCGTTTAGATGTAACTGGAGATGCTGATTGGCTATACGAATCTAGAGGTCGCGGCTTAACTGAAGGGTTGGGAGATACCGTTGATGAACTTGTTAAATATAAATTACAAAATTTTACAGCTCGCTATGAGTATGGAGCTCAAAGCTCAAAAGCTCAAATAGCTCTTGATGCTGTTTATTTAAATAAAAAATATTTAAATTTTAGAGAAGTATCTCAATATCGTGACTACGATAAATCGTCAATCGGCATTACTGGTTATTATAATACACAAGCTTTATCACGTGTATTTATTGAAATTCAACAAGAGTACTATCGTTATGACGTGCTAGAAATTAGCGGAGTATCTCGTGACTCTGATGACATAAAAATGTTAGCAGGTATGCAGTGGGAAGCTACGGCACTAACTTCAGGTTCTTTTAAGCTGGGTTATCAAAATAAAGACTTTGATAACCCAGCGCGTAAAAGCTTTAGTGGTTTGAGCTGGGAGGCTAAAGTTAATTGGAAGCCATTAAGCTACTCTACTTTACAAGTTTTAACGAGTCGAGCAGCAAAAGATCCTGTGGTTCAAGGCGATTACATCAAAGAAAGTTTATATGGTGTTAATTGGACTCATAATTGGAATGATTATCTGAGTTCGCTCGCCAGCCTTAATTATACTGATGAAAAATACACGGGTGATTTTGGTCGTAAAGATAAAACTAAAAGTTTACGTTTAGGTCTCAATTATGTAACAAATAGTTTCGGTATGGTTTCTACTTATGTAGACTTTATTGATAAAAACTCTACTCAAAATGAAATCGAGTTTGATCGCACAGTTGTTGGTATTAACTTTACATTTGCTTTAAAGGCTAGTTAATGAGGCTTATTTTTATATTTACACTATTAATAATTAGTAGTGTTTGTTTTGCTCAATCAGAGCAAAGCTACGTTTTAGGTGCAGGTGATAAAGTAGAAATTAAAGTATTTGGCCAACCTGACTTGGAGGTCACTGCATTGTTAGGTAACAGCGGAGAGGTTAACTATCCATTTTTGGGTAAAGTTAAACTTTCAGGTCTAAACACCTCAGAGGTTGAGCAAGTAATTGCTAATGGTTTACGCCCTGATTATTTAGTCAACCCTAATGTTTATGTTCAAGTAATTGAATATCGTCCTTTTTATATACATGGAGAGGTTAAAAACCCAGGTGCATACCCTTATCAACCTGCTATGACGGTAAATCAGGCTATTGCACTTGCTGGTGGGTTAACTGAACGTGCGTCTATAGACAAAATTTATATTTTTAAAGAACAAACTAAACAGCAGCAAAATAAAGGTAGTTTAAAAAGCCAAATTGCAGCGGGCGACACCATAAAAATAGAACAACGCTTGTTTTAAAGCAGTTTACAAGGCAGTAGTAAATGCACCATACAAATGAAAAAATAAACAGTGAAGATATTATTGATTTAGGCGTCTATTTTAATGTAATTAAGCGAGCTAAATGGCGAATTCTTGCTTTTTCTATAGTAGTTACATTACTTGCTATTATGGCGACATTTACGTTAGTACCTAAATATATCGCTACAGCAACTTTACTTATAGAGGCTGAGCAGGCCAAAGCTGTGAGCTTTGAAGAAATATATGGTTTAGATTCAAACAAGAAAGAATATTATTTAACACAGTTTGAGGTAATGAAGTCCGACAGTATTGCGCGTGAAGTAATTACTAAACTTGACTTAAAAACGCATCCCGACTTTATAGGAAAGCCCTCTGTTTTAAATCAGTTAAAGTCAATGGTTAAAAATAAACTGAAAGAACATATACCTTCTCTTAATAAAAAAGAAATCATTGTTTATTCACCAGAAGATCAATCTGAACGTGAAATGCTTAATTTATTAGGCGCTTTCAAATCTCGCCTTTATGTAACCCCAATTAGGAATACGCAATTAGTAAGAATAAGCTTTCAATCGAGTGATCCTAAATTGGCAGCACTCGTGGCTAACACTGTTGGACAAGTTTACATAGAAAGTCAAATGCGCGCTAAAATGGGCATCACTCAACAGGCTAGTAGTTGGCTGAATACTCGATTGTCTCAGTTACGCATCCAATTAGATGATTCTGAAGTACGCCTGCAAGCATATCGAGAGCAACAAAAATTGGTAGATATTGAAGGTATTGCAGGTCTTGCTACACAAGAGCTTGAGCAAATATCGCAGCAATTAATTGTTGCACGTAACGAACAAAATAATTTGCAAAGTATCAATCGTGTAATAAGTGAGTACGGGAATAATAACTTAGAATTGTTAGGCAGTATGCCTGAAATCACTTCTCACCAAGTTATACAAAACGTTAAACGTGACGTTATTGTAGTTGAGAGAAAATTAAGTGAATTAGGTGAAGTGTACGGACCGAAGCACCCTAAAATAATTTCAGCAAAGGCTGAACTTAAAACGGTGAAAGATAACTTAAATAAGCAAATCAAAGGTCTTATCACAGGTATTGAAAAAGAGCTTAATAGAATAACGCGAACTGTTAGCGCGCTTGAGCGAGATTTAGTTAAGATTCGTGCTGAGTATCAGGAGATTACCCGCAAAGAAACCCAATATAATCAGCTTAAACGTGAAGTTGAAACAAATAGAAATATCTTTAACACGTTTTTGTCTCGCTCTAAAGAAACAGAAGTAACTAGTGATTTTAGTTCTGCCGCTGCACGATTTACCGATCAAGCCTATGCGCCTAATAGTCCGTCAAAGCCTAACAAGAAACTTATTATTATTCTGGCCTTTGTCGTTAGCTTTGGGTTTGCAGCAGTAATGAGTTTCGTTTTTGATGCATTAAATGATACCGTTAAAACTAAAAGTGACGTTGAGAGTAAGCTTGCTCAGCGTATGCTTGGATTATTACCATATGTAAAAATACCAAGGAAAAGCCATTTTCCTATTCATGCATACCTTGATGATAACTTTAGAAGGTTTGCTGAGTCAGTGCGAACTTTTCGTACAAGTTTGTTGTTAACTCAACTCGATCGTGAACATAAAGTAATTGCGATTACTTCCAGCTCCCCTGGTGAGGGTAAGACAACTACTTCTGCTAATTTAGCAATGTCATTAGCGCAAATGGGCAAAGTTTTGTTAATTGACGCTGATCTGCGTAAACCAAGTATTGCAAAACGATTTGATATTCCGGTATTTCATCCTGGACTAAGTAATTTAATAGTAGGTACCGAACAACTACCGGAATGCGTTCATATTGATGGTCAATCGGGAGTTGCTGTTATGCCAAGTGGTCAAATTCCAGGAAATCCATTAGAGCTTTTATCGAGTACTCAATTTAGTGAGGTACTTGATATTTTGAAAGAAAAATATGATCACATAGTTATTGATACTCCACCTACACAAGCTGTAAGTGATGCTTTAGTTGTTGCACAAAATGCTGATTCGGTCATTTATGTTGTTAAATCAGATGTTACACGTATTAAACTTATTAAAGCTGGTGTTGAACGTTTATTTGAATCTAAAGCGCATGTTGCAGGTATTGTACTTAATCAAGTCGACATGAATAAGCGTAAAGATGAACACAGTCATGGCTATTACGATTATCATGATTATTCGCAAAAGCCAGAGCAATCAAATTCTTAGTAGGTAATAATTTATGTTTGATATTCATTCACACATTTTGCCTAATCTAGATGATGGCGCTAAAGATATAAAAGAGTCATTAGCTCTTTTAAAAATGGCTCAAGCTGATGGAATAACTCATATGGTAGCTACTCCTCATATACATATTGGACGCTTTGATAATTCTACCACCCATTTGTACAACGATTTAGAGAACTTAAAAGCGCAAGCTTTGGCAAATGGTATTACTATAAATCTTGCTGTTGCTGCAGAAGTAAGGCTTGATATTGAGCTAATGACATTAGTTTTATCAAATAAGCTCCCGTTCATCGGCAAAATTGATTCATTTAATTGTATATTATTGGAGCTACCACATTCACATGTTCCACAGGGCTATGATAAATTTATTAACTGGCTTGCAAAGCAAAATATAAAAGTAATAATACCTCACCCAGAACGTAACCGAGATATACAAGCAAACCCTTTTTATATTGAGCGATTAAATCAATTAGGGTGTGAGTTTCAGTTAACAGCATCAAGCTTGGAAGGGGGATGGGGAGACAGTGCAAAAACAATTAGCTTTGATATGTTGCAGAAAAATTTAGTGAATTACGTTGCCTCTGACGCACACTCACTTAAACGAAGACCTCCAATTTTAAGTAAAGCAAAAAAAATAGTGTCTGAATTACTGGGCGAAGATAAAGCACTTGAATTATTTTATGGTAACCCAAAACGTTTAACTAGTTCGTTATTTAATAATTAATATAATTACACACTCGGCTTCCCACTTATAAATTACTTAAACACATAGCTAGCTGTTACTTATGTTAAAGTCATTGAATAGGATAGGGCTTTATAGCATTAGTGGAGTATATTTGTGTTTTTATAAAGTTTTAAAATTTTTACATTGTAAACTAGAAGTTGAGTTTATATTTTAAGTTAATGAGTTTTATATAAATTAGCGCCTATGCAAGTATTAACTGATGCTATCAAACCACTCAATCTTATAATAATTGTTTATCATTTTTAATGTAGGTTACGTATAGCTAGTCAACAACAATTGCCAAATTTATAAGGCTTGTTGTTTTCATTAACGCAAAGTGCTACCTGTTAATTTGATAAATGGCTTTTCTGGTTTTTTGTTTAAAGCAAGACCTTTTAATTCAATCTTATAATAAGTTATTTTTGATGTGTAGATGATTATTGAAAGCGTAATTAATATCAGAGTGTTATTTATGAGCTGCCCACCAAAATCAAGGTAGCGTTGTGAGTTTATTATTGGTGCTATGCTTTCACCAGTAACTTTTTGTAAAACTATTCCAATAGAGTTAAAGATAAACAATATTGCAGCATGAGTCATATATATTGAATAAGATAACTTACCAGTGGTTTGAAATATTTTTATTTTTAATAACTTTGATATTAAACCAGCTTCAAATGCAAAAAATAATACAGTTAAAAGAAACAAAAAAGGCGCAATTAATGACTTGTATTTAAAGTTAACGCTTACAACGAAAATTATCAGAATTATTAGTAATACCTCTATTAGAGTGGCTAATGCAAGAGGAAATCTAAAATACGATATTTTTTTAAATAGTAGATAAATTACTGTGCCACCAAAAAAACAAGATAAACCTTTTAGTACACTTTCTACTAATAGGTCTGATTTTAAAAATATTAAGCTAAAAGCAATAGCAGAGATGCAAAACCAAACAATAGATTTACTAGTTTTAAAAAAGGCTATAGTAGTAAAAAGTAATGCATAACTGTAAAACTCAATACTTATACTCCACGAAGGGTAATTGAAACTGAGAGGGTCTGTAAAAGAAGTCCATGAATGGATCAGTAGTAGGTTAGGAACAATTTCATTAATTGATGTATCGTTTGTAAAAGGTGGATTGTTAAATGAAATATCCCCGAACTTATAAGCAAATAATTTACCTAGCTCTAAAATTATAAATACTGTTAGCATAAGTATATGTAACGGGTAGATACGGAAGAACCGGGCTTTCATAAAACTTCTAAAATTTAAATCTTTTTTATCGCCGTAACCATGTGCTAATACAAAACCACTTAAAATAAAAAAGAACTCTACGAATACTGCGCTACCTCTAAAAAAATCTAATTCAGTTATTGAGTTAACGAAATGCATATGAAAAATCACTACAGAGATCGCACAAATCCCTCTAAATGCATCAAGTGCTTCAAATCTTCTATTCAAAAGTTAGTCCTTTGATTATTAAGGCAACAGTGCTAAGGTAATTACTAATCCTTTACTGTAATTTTAAATTTTTTACTCTGTTATAATACTATATTCAATTGGTCGCTATGTAAAATCAAAGTGTACTTTCTAATATATTGAAGTTTCTATTACCAGTTTAAATTTTGGTGTTAATAAATAAAGGTAGGATAAGTCTATTTCTGGAGTTCAGCTTAAATAATAACTGTTCAATGGATATTTATATTATTGTAAGTGCTAGGTTTTATAGAAAGTACTATAAAAAAACGCCCAGAGCCATTGTATAAGCTCTGGGCTACAAATGGCTCTTAGTTGAGCCTTGCGCTAACTAAATACACTTTCGTAATTCCTAGGGAGAAGAAGAAAGTACTTAAAAGTTTAGTCAAGCCACTTAGAATTGCATAACTAATTTTGCCATTCGGTTACATTTGATAACAAATCATTAGATTAATTATGCGCATCTTTATACTTTTGTTTATACCCAGCTTATTAACAGAGTATTTTGCACAAGGTCGCGTGGCAAAGAGTTTTTGATCTTATTTTTTTGCCATTTACCCAGTCCAATAGGGCAGCCACATAAGGTTAGTACTACTTCGCCGCTGGCTTTTGTAACGTCTTCTAGGCGTATATCTTTACCATTAAAGTAGTCGTTTGCTTGCTCGTTTGTTAAAGCATATGTATTGCTTTTGCATTCATTACCAAACACGGTAGCAAACTCGTGAGTGAGCCTTACTCCGTTTTTATGAATAATACCTAGTTGAATACCTAAACGTGCGTATTTTATTTTGTTTTGAACGGCTTCAAACCCATCAGGGAATAACCACAGTTCTTTATCGCGCTGCATTAACTTACCTGGCAGTGTTTTTAAGCCAAACTGTTTTTTAAGCTCGCTCATAAAAGAAGTGGTTTGTTTTTTATCAAACTCGTTAAATGGAAAGGCGCCTTTTTTAACACTTTGGGTTGGGTTATTGCTGCTTGCGAGTTTTTTAAACTTAGCGATAAAAAAACCTTCACTGTCGAATGTTTGCGGCCACACATGTAAATAGCCCTTGGCGGTTGTGGCTTTTTCTGCCCCTTGAAATAAATCACTTAGCGATTGCGGCTCAATATAGTCACCAAATTCATTCAGTAGGTAGTCGCATACTTGTTGGTTTTCGAGCGGGGTAAGCGTACAGGTCGAATACACCAGCGTACCGCCTGGTTTTAATGCGTAGAAAGCGCTTTTAATTAAATCTTTTTGAACTTGAGCAATTTTTATATTTGATTCTATTGACCAGTTTTTAAGTGCATCGGCATCTTTACGTACGGTACCTTCGCCAGAGCAGGGTGCATCAAGCAAAATGCTATCAAAGCATTCAAACATATAGTTACCAAATATGACGCCATCAAAATGCGAAAGCGCACAGTTACCTACGCCCATACGTTTAAGCGTAGCGCTAAGTACTTTTAAGCGTGATGACGAAAGTTCGTTGGCAACAAGTACGCCTTGGTTATTCATTATTGCGGCAAGTTGCGAAGTTTTAGAGCCAGGCGCTGATGCCATATCAAGTACGTAATTATCTTGTAAATCTGAGTTTTCAATACTTTGTTTTAGTGCCATAGGCGGCAGCATTGAGCTTGCCTCTTGCACGTACATGGCGCCGCTTAAATGTAAGTCGGTATTGCCTAATGCTAAGTTTTGTTCTTCATCGCTTGGGCGTTCTAGCCAAAAACCCTCATTACACCAAGGTATGGGTGTAAGTTGCCAGTTTTTTCTCTCTGCACGGTGTTTAAATTCAGCAACACTAATTTTTAATGTATTTACACGAATAGATTTTCTGAGAGGGCGACGGCACGCGTTTATAAAGTCGTCTAAATTGAGGTGCGCAGGTAAATAGGTTTTTACGTCGTCAATAAAATGCTCAGGAATAAAAGTGTTGGCGTTCACGCGTTGGCTCGTACATTAAAAAATAAAGCGCGATATTAGCACTTTTAACGCACTATTTCAGTGTTAAATAGCGGCTTTATAATTTTTTGGTATGTCGACATATTGTATTTTTAGTTTAATTTTAAAGCGATTTTATAAGACTTTAGATTAACAGTGTCGACAATGAGTGTGTTTTTTACTCATTTTCACCCTGGGTGGGGTTGACATGTTTTTTTATTAAGCACATAGTTAACCCATCAATTGTCGACAATTTATTTATGAAGCCATGACGCAACCTTTTTTAAACGATACACCTATTACTACAGCATCTGATCAAGTGTTTGTAGATATGCGCCGCGAAATAGTAGAGGGCAGCATAGAGCAAGGCAGCAAAATATCAGAGCCGGAGCTTGCAAAGCGTTACGGCGTAAGCCGTGCCACGCTAAGAGAAGCATTAAATCGTTTAGAAAGCTGTTATTTAGTTGAGCGTAAAGCCAATGTAGGCTGCCGTGTAGTGGCGCTTACAGCAGAACGTTTAATTGAAGTGTATCAGGTTCGTAGCTCCCTTGAAGGGTTGGCTTGTAGGCTTGCTGCCGACAATATGGAGCCCGAGGAAGTTAAAGGTTTAAAGCAATTACTTAATCAGCATTTGCAAACTCAGCGTGTAAAAGAAGGCGAGTCGTATTATCAAGAAGCAGGCGATTTAGACTTTCACTATCGCATCATCAAAGGTAGTAAAAACGCTCATTTAATTCATTTGTTATGTAACGAACTTTATCAATTAATTCGTATGTACCGTGTGCAAATGGGTATGGTGGGGCCGCGTGTATCTAAAGCGTTCGACGAGCACTTAGCCATTATTAACGCAATAGAAAACCATGATGGTGAACTTGCCGAAATGCTTATGAAGCGACACATAAGTGCCTCGCAAGCCAATATTCAAACCAAATTTGATTTATTAGCGAAGTAGAGAGCATAAGCTGCTTCGCTAACAAAAACAGCCAAAATTAAGATCAAAACTAAAACTATAAGTTACTCCATATAGCAACCGTTCAAAGTGAGGAGAAAGTAATGTCAGCAGGATTAAAATTTAAACAGGCCATTGCGAATAACCGCCCATTACAAGTAGTAGGTACTATTAATGCCTACACAGCCATGATGGCTGAAAAAATGGGCCACCAAGCAATTTACCTCTCTGGTGCAGGTGTGGCAAATGCCTCTTACGGTATGCCCGATTTAGGCATGACCAGCCTTGATAACGTACTTGAAGATATTCGCCGCATAACCGGTGCCAGCGATTTACCACTGCTAGTAGATGCTGATACAGGGTGGGGCGGCGCGTTTAACATTGCTCGTACCGTTAAAGAAATGACCAAAGCAGGCGCGGCGGGTTTTCATATTGAAGACCAAGTAGCGCAAAAGCGTTGTGGTCATCGCCCTAATAAAGAAATTGTAAGCCAAGGTGAAATGGTTGACCGCATTAAAGCCGCAGTTGATGCTAAAACCGATAGCGACTTCTATATTATGGCCCGCACCGATGCGTTTCAAAAAGAAGGGTTAAGCGCTGCGATTGACCGCGCAGCTGCGTGTGTTGAAGCTGGCGCAGACGCGATTTTTGCAGAAGCTGTGCACGACCTTGCTGATTACCAAGCATTTTCGAAAGCGATTAATGTACCAATTTTAGCTAACATTACAGAGTTTGGCCAAACGCCTATTTACACAAAAGAGCAGTTAAGCGAGGTAGGTGTTGAAATGGTGCTTTACCCACTTAGTGCGTTTAGAGCTATGAATAAAGCCGCTCTTAATGTGTACTCTGCGATTTTAAATGAAGGCTCTCAGCAAAGCCAAATTGAGAACATGCAAACACGCGCCGAGTTATACGACTTTTTAGATTATCACACATACGAAAACACACTTGATAACCTTTTTTCATCAAAATCTGACAAATAATAACTATTAAAATAGATACCACACACAAATTTAGATAGGAGAAGATCATGGTAGATAAAGCATTAGGCGGAGCAGGTTTACGCGGGCAAGTTGCAGGGCAAACAGCATTATGTACAGTAGGGCAAACTGGCTCTGGTTTAACGTATTGTGGTTACGATATTAGCGAACTTGCCGAAAAAGCACAGTTTGAGGAAGTGTCTTTTTTACTTTCACGCGGCGAGTTACCAACAGCCAATGAACTAGCCGAGTATAAAGCTAAATTAAAAAGCTTACGCGGCCTGCCAGATGCACTAAAAACCGTGCTTGAAAATATCCCTAAAGACGCGCACCCAATGGATGTTATGCGTACCGGTTGCTCTATGCTGGGTAACCTAGAAATGGAACTTGATTTTAGCCAAGCAAACGATGCGATTGACCGTATGGTTGCAGTGTTCCCAAGCATTATTTGTTATTGGTACCGCTTTACACACGATGGCGTTCGCATTGAAACCCAAACTGATGACGACTCAGTAGGCGCGCACTTTTTAAATTTATTACACGACAAAGCACCGAGCGAGCTTTTTGCTCAAGTAATGAATGTGTCACTAATTTTATACGCAGAGCATGAGTTTAACGCTTCTACCTTTACGGGGCGCGTGTGTGCATCAACGCTTTCTGATATTCATTCGTGTGTAACGGGCGCTATTGGCACGCTACGTGGGCCACTTCATGGTGGTGCAAACGAAGCCGCTATGGATATGATTCAAAACTTTACAAGTGCAGAGCACGCCGAGCAAGAAGTTATGGGCATGTTAGAGCGTAAAGATAAAATAATGGGCTTTGGCCACGCTATTTATCGCGAGTCAGATCCGCGTAACGTAATTATTAAAAAATTCTCTGAAAAACTAGCGGCTGAGGTGGGCGATGATGTGCTTTACCCGGTTTCGGTTCGTTGTGAAGAGGTTATGTGGCGCGAGAAAAAACTGTTTTGTAATGCCGATTTTTTCCATGCATCGGCGTATCACTTTATGGATATTCCAACCAAATTGTTTACGCCAATATTTGTTATGAGCCGTGTTACAGGCTGGACTGCACATGTTAAAGAGCAACGTGCTAATAACCGTATTATTCGCCCAAGTGCCGATTACACAGGACCAGACGCACGCAGCTACACGCCAATTGAATCAAGAGGCTGATTAGTTACGCATAATACCAATCCGTAACAATACTTAATTAAGCGGATTGGTATAGGGTGAGCAACACGCTCACCTCTTGCCTTTTTATTTCCCGTCACCTATTAGCGAACATGTATTATGACCATAATTAATAACACCCAATACCGAAAACCATTGCCCGGCTCCAATGTAGATTACTACGACACGCAAGCTGCGGTAGATGCAATAAAGCCAGGCGCTTATGCCACATTGCCTTACACATCGCGCGTACTTGCCGAAAACTTAGTACGCCGCTGTGAGCCTGATATGCTAACCGATGCCCTTGAACAGCTTATTGAGCGCAAACAAGATTTAGATTTTCCGTGGTATCCGGCCCGCGTGGTGTGCCACGATATTTTAGGCCAAACTGCATTAGTTGATTTAGCAGGCCTGCGCGACGCTATAGCCGCTAAAGGTGGTGATCCTGCAAAAGTAAACCCGGTTGTGCCAACACAGCTAATTGTTGATCACTCATTAGCAGTTGAGCACGCAGGCTTTGATCCTGAAGCATTTGAAAAAAACCGTGCAATAGAAGATAGACGCAACGATGACCGTTTTCATTTTATAAACTGGACTAAAACCGCCTTTAAAAATATTGATGTTATCCCGCCTGGTAACGGCATTATGCATCAAATTAACCTTGAAAAAATGTCGCCTGTTATTCAAAACCGCGATGGCATTGCATTTCCCGATACCTTAGTAGGTACCGACAGCCACACCCCGCATGTGGATGCACTTGGCGTAATTGCAGTGGGCGTAGGTGGGCTTGAAGCTGAGAGCGTAATGCTTGGCCGTGCCTCGTACATGCGCCTGCCTGATATAGTAGGTGTTGAGCTTACAGGCACTCGTCAGCCTGGCATTACTGCAACCGATATAGTACTGGCCATTACTGAATTTTTACGCGCTCAGCGTGTGGTTTCGACCTATTTAGAATTTTATGGTGAAGGTGCTGACGCGCTTACACTTGGTGACAGAGCTACCATTTCAAATATGACGCCAGAATTTGGTGCAACTGCGGCCATGTTTTATATAGACGATAAAACAATCGATTATTTGCGTTTAACAGGGCGTGATGAAGAGCAAATCGCGCTTGTAGAAAACTACGCTAAAACGGCAGGCCTTTGGAGCGATAGTTTAAAAATCGCAAAGTATGAGCGTGTTTTGACCTTTGATTTATCTAGCGTTGGACGTAATATTGCTGGGCCTTCAAATCCCCATCGCCGTGTATCAACCAGCGATTTAGCAAAAGAAGGTATATCAGGCAAGGTTGAAAACGAGGAAGGCTTAATGCCAGATGGCGCCTGTATTATTGCTGCTATTACCAGTTGTACTAACACCAGTAATCCGCGCAACGTAATTGCTGCCGGCTTACTTGCGCGTAACGCAAATGCAAAAGGTTTAATGCGTAAACCCTGGGTTAAAACGTCATTAGCACCGGGTTCAAAAGCGGTGCAATCATACCTAGAAGAAGCAAAATTACTCCCTGAACTTGAAAAACTTGGCTTTGGTATTGTGGGTTTTGCTTGCACTACCTGTAACGGCATGAGTGGCGCGCTTGACCCTGTAATTCAACAAGAAGTGATAGATCGCGACTTATACGCAACAGCGGTACTTTCGGGCAACCGTAACTTTGATGGGCGTATACATCCGTATGCTAAGCAAGCCTTTTTAGCGTCACCGCCATTAGTTGTGGCTTATGCTATTGCTGGCACTATTCGTTTTGATATTGAAAAAGATAGTTTAGGGCAAGATCAAAACGGCAATGATATAACGCTAAAAGACTTATGGCCAAGCGATGAAGAAATAGATGAAGTAATAAAACAAAGTGTAAAGCCAGAGCAATTTAAAAAAGTATACGAGCCTATGTTTGATTTAACCGTAGATTACGGTGAAGACAATGACCCACTTTATGAGTGGCGCGAGCAAAGTACTTATATTCGCCGCCCGCCATACTGGGAAGGCGCACTTGCAGGTGAGCGTACCATGACCGGCATGCGCGCTCTTGCTGTACTTGGCGATAATATTACAACGGATCATTTATCGCCATCAAACGCAATTATGGCAAGCAGTGCCGCAGGTGAATACTTAACTAAAATGAATGTCCCAGAAGAGGACTTTAACTCGTACGCAACGCACCGAGGCGATCACTTAACAGCGCAGCGTGCCACGTTTGCAAACCCTAAATTGTTAAACGAAATGGTGCTTGATGAAAACGGCGAAGTTAAACAAGGTTCATACGCGCGTTTAGAGCCTCAAGGTACTAATACCCGTATGTGGGAAGCAATTGAAGCTTATATGCAGCGTAAACAGCCGCTAATAATTGTAGCGGGTGCCGATTATGGCCAAGGCTCATCTCGCGATTGGGCTGCAAAAGGTGTAAGGCTTGCAGGCGTTGAAGTTATAGCCGCAGAAGGCTTTGAGCGCATACACCGTACTAACTTAATTGGTATGGGGGTTTTACCGCTTGAATTTAAACCAGGCACTACCCGCAAAACGCTTAACATTGATGGCAGCGAAAGCTTTGATGTAAAAGGTGAGCCAACACCTGGCGCTACCATTGATTTGGTGATTACGCGTAAAAATGGTGAGGTACTAACGGTACCTATGAAATGCAGATTGGATACGCAAGAGGAGCTTTCTATTTATGCTGCTGGCGGTGTATTACAGCGTTTTGCACAAGACTTTTTAGAAGCAACGCAATCAGCATAAGGGGCGTGCATTATGTTTAAACCACAAATTAAAGTACCAGCAACTTACATGCGTGGCGGCACCAGTAAAGGCGTTTTTTTTAAATTAACCGATTTACCAAAACCTGCCCAAGTGGCAGGTGAGGCGCGCGATAATTTATTACTACGTGTTATAGGTAGCCCTGACCCATACGGCAAACAAACCGATGGAATGGGCGGTGCTACATCAAGCACAAGTAAAACAGTTATTTTAAGTAAAAGTGAGCAATCTAACCACGATGTTGATTATTTATTTGGGCAAGTTGCCATTGATAAGCCGTTTGTAGATTGGAGCGGTAACTGCGGTAATTTAACTTCGGCTGTAGGCGCATTTGCAATAACGAATGGCTTAGTTGATAAAAATACAGTGCCCGACAACGGCGTTGCTATTGTGCGTGTGTGGCAAGCTAATATTAAAAAAAGTATTTTAGTTCATGTGCCTATGACCAATGGTGAAGTACAAGAAACCGGTGATTTTGAGCTCGACGGTGTTACCTTTGCTGCCGCCGAGGTAAAGCTTGAGTTTTTAGACCCTGCCGACGGTGATGGCGCGTTATTTCCAACAGGCAATGTAGTGGATGACTTAGAAGTACCGGGTGTTGGTACTTTAAAAGCCACCATGATCAACGCAGGTATTCCTACTGTATTTATTAATGCTTGCGATATTGGCTATACCGGCACTGAGCTACAAGATGACATAAATAACGATACAGCAGCACTTGAAAAGCTCGAAACTATTCGTGCCTATGGCGCAGTAAAAATGGGGTTAATTACTAATATTAACGAAGCACAAGCGCGCCAACATACACCTAAAGTAGCATTTGTTGCAGGTCCCGCAGACTATACATCGTCAAGTAATAAGTATATTAGGGCAAACAGTATTAATTTGTTAGTACGCGCTATGTCAATGGGTAAGCTTCACCACGCCATGATGGGTACAGCCGCAGTTGCTATTGGTACGGCAGCTGCCATAGAAGGTACGCTTGTAAATATAGCTGCTCGAGGCGGTGCATTAAATGAAGTTAACTTTGGTCACCCCTCGGGCACGTTAAAAGTAGGCGCAGAAGCTAAAAAAATAGCTGGAGATTGGCAAGTTACCAAAGCTAGTATGAGCCGAAGTGCTCGTGTACTTATGGAAGGGGTTGTAAGAGTTCCCGGGTAACTGCATTTTAAACTTAGGTTACTTATATCTAGCAGCTAAATCGTTAGATATAAGTACAATTATAAAGCGCCTTGTTTAGCCGTAATTATACTAAATATAAACGCACTGTTTATATTTCACCATCCATAAATCTTCTAAAACCAATTCTTTATTACTAATAAAAGCTAAAGTGTCATTTTTTTTCGTGTATCTGCCGCATTTACTTGAAGAATATTATTAACAAACTAAATTAAATGTAATATTCGTTTAATAATATGAATATATTGTTTAAGTGGACGTAGGTTCTTTATGAGTTCCCATAGGTATTTGAATCCTAAAGGTGCTGATAAAGAAGTTATGTACCAGTTAAATCAAAAATACTTACTTAAAATGTATAAATATGTAGCAAAACTACATAGCTTAATGGTATTTTTAAAGTTCTAGTAACAAAGGTTATGAATGTGTGTTTGTTTATTGTTTTTGTAAACATAAAGCGTATGCATATCATTATCAACTAAACTAATTTTGATACTCATTCCAGGCTATCAAGGAGAAATAAATGGCAAAGCGTATGATCAAATTTACACCTATTGCAGCTTCAGTTGCACTTACTTTAGGCTTAACAGCATGTGGTACTGATAACGATAGAAACACCTATGTGCCACCTGTTGAATCTTTCTCAGCAACTGGAGAAGCTCAATTTAGTGTTGAAGTTACCGGTAAAGCAGTTAAAGGCGCAATGAAAGGTGCAGTTGTTTCAGTTACTACTTTAGATGACTCAGGCCAAAGTGTTCCTGTTGCTTTTCGCTCTGCGGCTTCAGCAGAAGCTGAAACATTTTCAGAAGAAGGCTTATCTCAAGATGCTGCTGATGCAGCTGTAGAAGCAAGTAAGCAAGCTTCAAACCCTGACGTAGTTACCGATGAAAGCGGTCGTTACAGCATTTATTTAGAAAGTGACTTTACTGGTCCTGTATATATTACAGTAAAAACATCTGCTGAAGGCGATGATAGCTTTTTACGCTGTGATGCTTATGTAGGTTGTGGTGATTACGATGAAGCTCCAGAGGCTGATGACGTAAACGACGGTGACACTAAAATTGAATTTGGTGAATGGTACAAAACAGACTTAGAACTATCTGTAGTAAAATACATCCCTGCGGTAGAAGCTGATACATCGGGCGCAAGTGGCATAGCTGGTGAAGAAAATGTTGATAGCTCTTATAAAGCTAATGCAACTTTCTTAACAACACTAGTAGCAAGTATTCTTATTGAATCTGGTGCTTCTATTGATGAAAGTGCAATTGCATCTGCAAGCCTTGATACTGTTATACAGGTACTAGGCCCTGATGCAGCACTATTATTATCATCTATTATTGGTGATTTATCTAACGGTGGCGCAGTTGATTTAAGTGAAGTAGACGGTGAAGAAGAGCTAAGCGAAGGTATTTTAGCTATTGCGCAGCTCTCATCTTCAATCCAAGGCTTGCCTTCAATTGCAGATGTAATGAGCAGCATTAAAGCTGGCATTCAATCAGGTCAGTTCAAAAATAACACTGATGAAGGTATTGCTGCAATTGCTACAATGTTACAAAGTGCTGTGACAAGCACTTCAAATGTTTTTGTTGCGATTGCTACAGGTAGTGAAGACGATATTAAAGCTGCATTAGAAGCCGCTTACGCTGCAAAAATTCCAGCGCCTAGCGCAGGTGAAATTGTTGCATTTGCAGCAAACTCAGCTGATATTGCTAAAAAAGCAAAAGAAGCTAAAGATAAAGCAGTTAAAAATGGTGCAGCAACAGACGCTGGACTTGCCGCTGCTGCAGAAAAAGTTAAAAAAGCATTAGAAGTAATAGGCTGTACTGATTCAGGTTGTACTGTAGATGAAGATTTTTACGTTGCTTTAGCTGCTGCTTTAACAGCAGAGATAACAGCTTCTCAAACTTCACTTACAGCTCTTGAAATGGATATTGATAGCGCTGAAAGCTCACTTGAAGATGTACAAGCAATGGGTGGCGACGCGCTTACTGCAGATAACGCAGCAGCATTTGTTAGTGCCGTTACGCTTCTTAAAAACGAAGCAGATACAGCTGGCTTATCTGTTAAAGCTGGTTCTATTTATGTTAAATCTCAAGGTTATGTAACTGCAGCAAATGCTTTAGTTGCAGAGAGTTCTGATTATCAACAAGTTCTTGACTCTGCAACATCACTAAATACTGATGCGCTAACAGCTGTTACTGATGCCGTGGCCTATGATGTTGCACTTGCTGCATTAGTTGCTGAAGCTGATGCCGCAATTGAAGATTTTGATATTGAACTTGCTGCTGCTAAGTTAGTAGCAGAAGACACTGCTGGTGTAGCTGACGTTAAAAAGACTGCTGCAGATATGGCTGAAGCTACTTCTACAAGCGCACTTGCTACAGCTGAAGATGCAATGGTAGATACAGCTGAAAATGCAGCCGAAGCTCAAGAGCTTGCAATGAATGCTGTTGAGGCTGCTTCAGAATTTGCGGCAGCGGTTGATGCACTAGAAATTGCTATTGCACAAGCACTTGCTGCTGCAAATGACTACTTAGAACTTGAAGGCGAAGGTGCTCAAGCAATGGTAGATGCATTAGTAGCAATGCAAACAGCTGCTGAGGCTCAAGGCGAATTAGCAAATGAGCAATTTGTAACAGCTTATAATTTACAAATTACTGCTGAAGAAGCGGTTGCTAAATTTGCAGTACTTACTTCAGTTAAAGCTACTTCTGAGTCGCTTTCAACAATGACTGTACTTACTAACACTGGTGGTCAAGCAGTTATTGATGCCGCTGATGTTTTAGCAGACGTTATTGATGAGCTAGCTGATATGGGTAACTCAGGTGAAGGTACGTCTACTCGTCAACCTAACTGGACTTATGCTTACAGCTTGGACGACTTAATACTGATACTTAACAATGAAACCACAGGTGAAACGATCAGTGCTTTTGCTTCTTACCAAGGCGAGCAGTTAGTTGTTGCTTGGGGTGCTACGTTAGTTGGTGGTGATGCTACGGTTGAGTTAATGACTGCAGATTCACAAGCAAACGCACTTACAGATTGTGTTGATTTTGCAGCCGGTACTATTGACGAGACTCAAATTGATTCTTGTTTAATATTTACTTTTGATGGTGAAGTAGATGCTGACACTGTTGATGATGCGGAAATCGTTAATACTGAAACCTGGAACCACGTTGAAATTATGGACGGTGAGTCTGGTTTTGCGGGTATGTTAAATATAACTGCTAATGATGCTACTGATATGGGTACAGTTACCCTTGAAGGTATGTCTGGCGACCTAGACTTTAAAGTTATGGGCATGGTTGATAGCAGTGGTGATGAAGACGAAAGTACATTAGATGTTATGGTTAAAGGTGATACAGCAATGGGTTACACTTTATCTCTAACTGGTATGGAGTCTGAAGGCTACACAGGTGATGTGAAGGCAATGTACAATGGCGAAATGATGTCATTTGGTACTGCGACTAAAGTTACTAACGGTGTATCAATCACTTACATTGATGGTGATGTAGTGCCTTACACAGATGTTGATTTAATCGACGCAAGTAAGTAATTTAAAACTATAAAAGGGAAAAGCTGTGCGCTTTTCCCTTTTTTTATAGAAAGCGATTTTATTATGAAAAAAAAAATTCTCTTGTTAGGATTTTCGACAGCTCTTGTTTCTCCTCTTGCATCCGCAGATAATCAATTTCAAATTTTTACCCACTTTGACGCAGAAATTTATACCGAAGCACAACCAGTACAAGCTTTTGTTGATGATTTTGACGCGCCACTTAAATCAGGTGATAGTGCATTTACCTACAATATATTTGAAGTCGGTGTTGGTTACGGAAATTTTAAAGTTGGCCTACAAAGTCGTTACGATTACGTACTTAATTTTGATCCTGATACTGCGCTATATACTCATACAGAAAAAAACGATTTAGCTTTTGAAGATAGGTTTTACACTTATTATTTAGATGCTAAACAAGCAACCTCTAACGGTGTTTTTGTATCGTATGACTTTAAATTTTTAGACAAAAATGCATTAACGATTACACCTAAACTATCTATTTTTGCCAGTTCTCACTTTCAAGATGCAACTGTAAATGGTCAAATTTACAGTGATGAAGTTGAAGGGACCGTAACCGTAGACTACAACTTTTCAAAAGACATTTTATTTAAAGAATTTACTCCCTCACAAAAACCAGAAGGTTTAGGCTACAGTTTGGATATTTTTGCTGATTGGCAAGTAAACGATGACCTTCAAGTAGGGTTTAGCGTAAAAGATTTACTATATAAAACGGATTACGACGATAGTGGTTCAGTAAAAGGGCAAACAACAGAGATCCCTTTTAGAGAAGATGATAATGGCGATATTGTTACTCAACCAACGGTTTCATTACAAACGTCTGCTTATGGAAACACTCAATCACATGATTTAGAAATGGAAATGCGTTTACAAGCATTTGCTGATTATAGAATTAATGAGCGCTTTTCAACTCAGCTAACAATTAAACGCTACGATCAAGACACATTTAATCAATTAAAAGGGCGTATTCACTTTTGGGACCATTGGAAAGTCCAAGCTGGTTACGAAACAAAAAGTGAGGCTTTTTTGGTTGGTATAGAAAACGAGTATTTTGGTCTTAATTTACAAACTGATAGTTTAGATTTAGATAAAGCCTATTATGCAAATGTGAATTGGTATATGAACATTAAGTTTTAAGGAATGAAGATGCTAAAACAAATTTTACCTTTAGGGGTTGCTATCGCATTAGCCGGTTGTGGTGGGTCTTCATCTGATAGTGAAGATACTCAAAGTGTTGCCGTTACTGTTGCTTCAACATCTTCCACTGTAAATTTTTATGTTGCAAATTGGCAGCCTTCTCAAGGCACTTTAAATGTTATAAATAGTGATGGTGTTGTTCAAGAGTCGATTGCTGTAGACAATATTAATACCGCAAGCGTTAGTGTAGATCCACTTACCTTTAACAGCTTTGAATTTATTCCTGATGATAGCACTTTAACATGCCCTCGTTTTACAGGTTGTGGTAGAACGGTTCGTGGAGATATTAACGATTTAAACGAAAACCGTTTGATTGATTATCAAGAGCCAACAGCTGTCACTTTAAACTACAAAGCGAGCGCTTTTAGTGCACCGGGTCAAAATACAGTTTATTTATCGCCGCTTAGTAAAGTGATTTCTGATCAAGGCTATAGTGCTGTTGCAGCAAGTTTAGCAGCAACTCCTTTTTATCATTTAACACACAGTAATTTAAGTGCAAGTGTTGAAGCTGAAATGGTAACTAATGCATTTACTTACGCTGCAATAATTGCGGGTGCTACAGATGCAAGCTTTAGTGTTGATAATGCATTTACTGACTTTGCTACCAAGCAAGAAGATCAGCAAGCATGGCAGGATTATAGCGAGTTGGCAGCGCAATACGTTACTGATAATTTATTTAGTGATCAAGGTAATGCGTTATTACAAAACGTTGCCGGTGAAGTGAAACAAACGATAGCAAGTGTAACTACCTACTCTAATTGGCAAGAACGAACACAAGTTACGCAAAGTTTAGATTCAAGAGAATTACTTGTTGATACTCGTAATATTATAGGTGTTGCAAGGCTTCAAGAAAAAAGTTACTCAGATGAGCTTGATTCTAAATTTGAAGAGCTTGAGGGCGCTTTTGATGAAGATACTCAACAAACGCTTGATGCACTGATTAATTCACTAAACGAAGTTATTACTAATTATTCGCCATTAGCAGACGATTCGACACCAGCAGGGCAATATAAACTTCGAGATCTAGATATAGACTATAGTAAATCGCCTTATACTTGGGCTATAACCGGTACATATGATGATTTACCTATTACTATAGATTTATCTATTCCGACATTTCGTGTGAGCGGCGTACTAGGTGATAAAATTGAAGGCGTAATGACTGCTTCAATTACAAATGGTGCAACGGTACTTAGCGTTGACGTTAGCGAGTTACTGATACAGTTTGATGGAATTGACGAAGTTAACGAGTTAAACCCAGATGCCGAGACAGGAATTGCTCAGTTAACTACTAATGTCATTATAACTAAAGCTGCGGGTCAACTTGATGGTGATTTATCGCTAAGTTTAGAGCGCTTTGTAAACTCATTTGGTGAAGTATCAAACACATTATCAACGTTTGATTTTGTTGGTAATTACGAAAGCAGTATTCAAAATACAGATTTTCATATTACGGCTGTAGAAGCTTCACCGTTTATAGGTGAAGAAAATGACGATTTAGCATTTACCTTCGAGCTAGATTTTCCTTTAAGTGGTGCAAGTGATTTTAAATTTGCTTATGTAGGTGAAGCCGCAAACTTATCAGAGCTTACTTCAACAGATATTTTTGTGAGTGTACAAAATAGAGCTTTAGATCTTCGTATAAGAGATGTAAGTGGCAACCTTAATCTTATTGCTAAAGGTGAAAATGGTCGCTGGTTAGATGTAAAACAAAAAGGTCGTAACTACAGTGGAGGTCTATATTTTGGTGATACTAAAATTGCTGAAGTTACTGCTGTGAGAGGCATCCCAGGTGTATTATTTTCTAACGGTGATTTCGAATCATTATTTTAAATAGTTTTTAGAGATAACTTATAAACATAAAGCCCAACACTCGTTGGGCTTTTCGTTTATTGAAAAGGTGTTTTTACAAAAACTCAATACTTACCGTTTCACCTTTTGCAATGCTACCGCTTTGTGCGGGTACTACAATTAAGCAATTTGCTCTACTGAGTGACGAAAGTACGCCTGAGCCTTGTTTATTAAATGGCGTTACAAGCAAGTCACCTTGCTCATTTGTTGAAGCTGTAGCGCGTTGAAAGTCGGCTCTGCCAGGGCGTTTTTTAACAACTGATGTTGTAATAGCATTAAAACGCATTTTAGGGGTTACTTGCCCAAGTCCAGAGAGCTTTTGTAGTGCAGGCTCTACTAGTTGATTAAACGTTACTGCGGCTGATACGGGGTTACCTGGTAAGCCAAAAAAGTAACTGTTGGGTAACTTACCAAAAGCAAAGGGTTTACCTGGCTTCATGGCTATTTTCCAAAAATGGATATTACCAATTTCATTTAATACTTCTTTAGTAAAGTCAGCTTCGCCAACCGATACACCACCTGAACTTATTACAGCATCTGCTTTTTCATCTGCACTTAAAAAAGCTTGAGTAATGAGCGCTTTATCATCGCTGATGATACCTAAATCAAGCACATCTACGTTTTGTTGCTGTAATGCACTAATTATTACGGCACGGTTACTTTCATAAATAGCGCCTTTTTTAAGGGGCTGTCCAGGCTCAATTAGCTCATCACCTGTAGAAAACACGGCGACTTTTAATTTGCGAGTGACATTTATGTCGGCAATACCTAAAGAGGAGAGTAAGCCTACATCAACGGCTTTAAGTTTATCGCCTGCATTTAAAATAACGTCATTTATTGCAATGTCTTCACCGGCAAAACGAATATTTTCATCAACGGCAGGCTGCGCAGTAAATGTGATTTGATCACCATTAACCGATGCGTTTTCTTGCATTACAACGCCATTAGCACCCGGTGCAATGGCTGCTCCCGTCATTATTCTTACGCACTGTCCGGGAGTGAGTGTGCCTTCAAATGTTTGCCCTGCAAATACGCTCCCTACTTGAGTATAGGTTAAGCTTTTATCTGAAATACAAACAGCATAGCCATCCATAGCAGAGTTATTGTGAGCAGGCACATTAATATTAGATTTAACATCATTGGCTAAAACCCGGCCAACACTTTGCATTATGGAGATGGTTTCATTGTGCGAAATTGCATTGATAGAGCTTAGTATGTTTTGAATTGCCGTTTCTATTGGTAATAAACCGGGTGCATTGCAAACATCGTTCATATATATTGCTTACTTAAATCATTTTATTTTTAAAACAATACTTATAATGTCAAAGCTTTACAATACATGGCTGGGTTATTTTTTGTTTGTATTTTGCGTGTTCTCAAGCACGTTAAGTGCAAAAGAAACATTGCATGTCGCAGTAGCAAGTAACTTTAAAACTGTCTTACAAACTTTACTGCAAGAATCTCCTTTACCCGGCGTACAAGTAAAAATATCAGCGGCTTCAAGCGGGATTTTATATTCTCAGATTGTACATGGTGCGCCGTTTGATGTGTTTTTATCAGCTGATGATCTCCGCCCGCAAGCATTAGTAAAACAAGGGTTTGCTAGTCAAAGTAGCTTAGTTACCTACGCATTAGGTGAGCTTGCATTGTGGCAGCCCAATGCTAATAAAGTAAATGATAAAGTAGCCATTGCTAACCCTCGTTTTTCACCTTATGGTCGGGCATCGCAGTTTTATGCTAATGCCAACTTTAAAAAGCCAATAAGTTACGTATACGGTAATAACATTACGCAGGCCTTTCAGTTTGTTCAAAGTGGCAATGTGTCAATTGGGCTGGTGGCGGTGTCTACGTTAAAAGCTGCGTATAGCAATACACAAAACCCCAAGTATTTAGATTATAAAGTGCTAGAGACGAGTGAATACCCCGATATTATCCAACAAGGCGTTATTATAAAATCGACAAAAAAAATGGCGAGTGCAAAAAAGCTTATGGAGTTTTTAATGACAAGTAGCACTCAACTTAAGCTTATTAAATTAGGATACAGATCAAAGGACAGCAATGCTTCAAAGTGATTTAACTGCGCTGTGGTTAACAATAAAACTGGCCTTTATAACCGCTATATTACTACTCGTTTTCTGCATTCCGGTTGCTTATAAATTAGCAGGCTACAAAGGTAAATTTAAACCTTTTTTAGAGGCATTAATTGCTATGCCTTTAGTATTACCGCCCACTTTATTAGGTTTTTACTTATTGGTTCTTTTTTCGCCAACGCATGCTTTTGGGCAGTTTTGGTTTTGGTTAACGGGTACCCAGCTTGCGTTTAGTTTTCAAGGTGTGGTTATTGGTTCTCTTTTTTATTCATTGCCGTTTGTAATGCAGCCTTTGGTTGCAGGTTTTAAACAAATAAATCAAACCTATAACGAGGCTGCAATAGCGCTTGGGCTTAGTCATTTTAAGCGTTTTGTGTATTTAATTTTACCATTACTAAAGCCTAGTATTGGTAGTGCGTTTGCCTTGGGGTTTGCTCATACACTCGGTGAATTTGGTTTGGTATTAATGATTGGCGGTAATATTCAAGGGCAAACACAAGTTGTTTCAATTGCTTTGTACGACCATGTTGAATCGTTAAATTATGCGGCTGCGCATCAGCTCTCTCTTATTTTATTGGCTATTTCATTTGCGTGTTTGGTGCTGTTATTTAAGTTTAATAAAAGCATAGTTGGGGTTAAACAATAACATGATTAAATTAACCCTATTTAAAGCACTTAATAACTTTGATTTAGATATAAACTTGCAATTAGAGTCGTTTAATATTGCAGGTGTTTTTGGTCCGTCCGGATCAGGTAAGTCTACATTGCTGCGTTGTATTAGTGGTCTTGAAGGCAAGCAAAGTATTTATATTAATAATCAACCTGTGCATCATTTACCTAGTGATAAACGCGGGGTAACACTGCAAGTGCAATCTTGTCCGTTATTTCCTCATTTAGATGTTGCCGGCAATTTAGCTTTTACTCAAAAGCACTGCGCTAATAGGGAAACTAACATATCTGAGCAAGAAGTGATTACAGCTCTTGAGTTACAACCACTCCTTAAACGCAACGTACAAAGTTTATCGGGCGGGGAGCGTCAACGAGTGGTGTTTGCACGCACAATGTTAGCAGGTAAAAAACTTATAATTTTAGATGAGCCGTTTAGTGCGCTCGACTGGCCACTTCGTTTTAAAACACTAACAACATTAAGTGAGTTAGCAGCTAAATTTAATATTAAATTTATAATAGTGAGCCACTCATTAAAGGAGCTACTGTTTTGCTGCGATACCCTAATTCAGCTTGAAAAAGGCAAGGTGATAAACAAAGGAGCAAGTGCGTTAGTTGCCAAGGCTATTTATGCTAATAATAAGCAAACACCACTGAGCTTACTTAATTATGACATTATTAAATTTGATGAAAAATATGCTGTTTATCACCTTCAAATAAAACAAAGTGAGCAGCAGTTATTTGTATCCCCAAGCGCAGTTGAGCAGGGCGGCAAGCTAATTATTGAAAGCGAACAAATATCAATTAGTGCTATAAAACCAATACTCACAGAGCATAGTAACATATTGGTTTGTATACTTATTAATGCTGAAATGATTGATAGCAATTGGCAGCTTACACTTAATGTTGATGGGCAAACATTGTATTGCTTACTTTCAGCAAGAGTATGGGATCAAAGTAATTACAAAGAGGGCGATACACTTTACGCCGCTATTCATAACCTAGAGTAAAAAATTAAAACACGAGTTACTTACTACAGGTGGGACACTGGCTATTTTTAGGAATTTTAAAGCGGTTAAACTCCATGCTGAGCCCATCCACCAGCAATAAATGTTCACTTAAGCCGCTTGGTAAACCCGCAAGTATTTTTAGTGCCTCAGTTGCCTGAATACTGCCAATTAGCCCAACAATAGGGGAGAGCACGCCAGATTCAGAGCAGCTTTGTGTTTGTTCATTAAAAAACTGCGATAAGCACTCGTAGCAATGGCTATGTTGTTTCATGGTAAAGCAGGCAACTTGGCCTTCCATTCTAATTGCAGAGCCTGAAACTAGCGGTATTTTAGCCTTATAACAGGCGCTATTGAGTAAATTACGTGTAGGCAAGTTATCAGAGCAATCAATGACTATATCAATATTACTTAATAGCTCGTCAAGCTTTGACTGCTCATCTAAAAATGCATCGATTGTATGTATATCTATTTCATCATTTAAGCTAGTTAACTGCGCTTTAGCGGCGTGTGTTTTTAAGCTTCCCACATCTGTTTGTTTGTAAAGCACCTGCCTTTGCAAGTTTGTAGCATCAACAACGTCGTTATCTACAAGCGTTAATGTTCCCACACCTGATGCAGCTAAGTACTGTGCAACCGGGCAGCCTAAGCCACCTAAACCTACTATAAGCGCATGAGATTGCCATAGTTTTTCTTGTCTATCTATATCAAGTTGTACAAGCATAATGTGGCGAGAATAACGTAATTGCTGTTGATACGTTAATGGCGGTTTTTGCATAAATGTGCGCTCAAATTTTTTTGTAACAATACCAAGTAGTTAAAACCTAGAGCAAGTAAAGCTTTAAAAATCTTTGCACTGTTAACGCCCATCGCTGCTACTTAAATAGTGCAAAGCGAAATTATTATCAATAGCGAAAATTGTAACTTACTGAATTTGTTATTTATTAATTGTTGGCTTAGTAATTGCTGACTATGGTTAACGTTAATTTAACAATTCGCACAGTATAAATGCTACCAAAGTAGTATGTACTATTTAAAACAATAATCGTTACAAGGAAAAAATAACATGCAACCGAGTACTGGGTTTAATCTCATATCGTTTAGCGGAAAAATGAAAATACTTCACTTAAGCTGGATGGTGTTTTTTATCTCATTTTTTGTATGGTTTAACCATGCGCCATTATTGGGTGCTATTGCAGGTTCGCTTGGCATTACTATGGCTCAAGTTAAAACACTGCTTATATTAAATGTTGCCTTAACTATTCCTGCTCGTGTCGTGGTTGGTATGCTTACCGATAAATTTGGTCCACGTATTGTGTACGCAGCACTACTTATTGTGTGTAGTATTCCGTGTTTTATGTTTGCCCTTGCAACAACGTTTGAGCAAGCAGCTATCGCCCGTTTTGCCCTTGGCTTTATTGGTGCGGGTTTTGTTGTTGGTATTCGTATGGTGAGCGAGTGGTTCCCGGCAAACGAGTTAGGTACAGCCGAAGGTATTTACGGAGGCTGGGGTAACTTTGGCTCTGCAGCCGCCGCTATGCTACTACCAATATTAGCGCTTGTGTTTGGTGGCGAAGATGGCTGGCGTTATGCGGTCGGTGTAACAGGCGTACTAAGTGTAATATTTGGTATTATTTGGTACATAAACGTAACTGATACGCCTAAAGGCGGTACATACTTTAAGCCTAAAAAAGTAGGGGCAATGGAAGTAACCAGTAAAGGCGACTTTGTACTACTGCTTATAATGAAACTACCTATGTACGGTGCATTAGCGCTACTTACCTGGAAGCTTTCTCCTACAGGCGCAAATTTACTTTCTGAAAATTTTGTAATTGGTACATACGCGTTTTTAGTGCTGCTTTATATTTACGAAGTGTATAAAACGTTTGATATTAACGGTCATATTTTTAAACAACCTGTTCCAGAATCACACCGTTACGACTTTAAGCAAGTTGCTGTTTTAAATATTCTTTATTTTACAACATTTGGCTCAGAGCTTGCCGTTGTATCTATGCTGCCATTATTTTTTATGGAAGTATTTGGCCTTGATATGGTGTACGCAGGCTTACTTGCCTCAGCCTATGCATTTATGAACTTAGCCTCTCGCCCTGGTGGTGGTTGGATCTCAGATAGAATGGGTCGTCGTAAAACGCTTATTGTACTTACCACAGGCTTAGCTGTAGGTTATTTTGTTATGGGCTTAGTTGACGCTAGCTGGCCGCTTTGGCTTGCAGTTGCAGCTGCCATGGCGTGTTCGTTTTTTGTGCAAGCAGGGGAAGGGGCTGTATTTGCCGCTGTGCCACTTATTAAACGCCGTTTAACTGGGCAAATTGCAGGTATGACGGGAGCTTACGGTAATGTAGGGGCTGTTGTATATTTAACGGCGCTCTCATTAGTTGATTACCAAACATTCTTTATGATTATCGCTGCCAGTGCATTGTTAGGTTTAGGTGCATTATTTTTCATGAAAGAACCAGATGGCCACATCACTGAAGTAAACGAAGATGGCACCGTTGAACTTATTTCTGTGACTTAAGGCATACTTATGTTTGATGAAACCCAAAAAGCCAGCGCACTTACAAACGAACTTAACATTGAGTTTGGTGGGCACAGTAGCAAAGGTATAAAAACCGAAAACCAAGATGCGTTTGCTGCTCTTAATACTCAAGCGCAAGAAAAAGAGTCAAAAGGGGTGATTGCCTGCTTGGCCGATGGGTGTTCATCAGCAAAAAATGCTAAACAAGCGTCACAGTTATCGGTAACGCATTTTATAAATGAGTATTTAAATACACCACCAAGTTGGGCCGTTAAAAAGTCGGTATCTAAGGTATTGGCCAGTTTAAATCAGTGGCTGTATTCGCAATCGGTTAATTACAATCACCTTGGCCAGCGCCAAGCCGATTGGATGACCACGTTTACAGCGCTTATTTTAAAATCGGCTACGGGTTATATTTTTCATTTAGGTGATACCCGAATTACGCGTTTACGTGCAAAAAGTATGGAGGCGATAACACGCGACCATAAAGTAAACGATACCCTAACGCGAGCTTTAGGCGCGCAGCTTCATCAAGAAATTGATGTATACGAAGTTGATTTAAAAGCTGATGATATTTATATACTTACCTGCGATGGTGTACACGATGTGTTGCCAAACAGTGATATACAAAAGCTAATTGATGAGCATACTAATTTAGAACACGCAGCAAAAGCAGTGACTGAGCTTGCCATAGCAAGAGGCAGTGACGACAACGTAAGCTGCCTACTTGTAAAAGTGAATAGTATTGCAAAACAAAATTTAGATGAGTTATATCACTCTTTAACTAGGCGAAAAATTCCGCCACCGTTAAAGGTTGGACAAAAAATTGATGACTTTACTGTTATCCGTGAATTACACGCTAGTAGCCGCTCGCATATTTATTTAGTGCAACAAACACCCGATACGCCTCCTGTTGTATTAAAAGCGCCTTCGGTAAATTTTGAAGACGATGTGCACTACCTTCAAGGCTTTATAAGAGAAGGCTGGGTAGGGCAACGTATTAATCATCCCAATGTAATGAAGGTTTTAAATACGCAATCGCAAAGCCGATTTTTATATCATATTTGCGAATACATGGACGGGCAAACATTGAGTGATTGGAAGCATGATGTGCCGCATCCAGAAATTACCCAAGTGCGTAGTATTATTGAACAAATAGTACAAGCACTTAGAGCGTTTCAGCGTTTGGATATGGTGCATCGCGATTTAAAACTCGATAACGTGATGATAGACGCTCACGGCAAAGTAACATTAATCGATTACGGCACTGTAAGTGTTGCGGCTATGGATGAGTCGGTAAAGCAAATTGCTGATGATTGCCCGCAAGGTACGGTAGATTATACCGCACCAGAGACGCTTATTACTATGCACGCCGATTTTAAGAGTGATTTATTTTCGCTAGGCGTTGTTGCGTATGAATTATTATGTTCAAAATTGCCGTATCAACCACTCGCTCATAATCACGTACCAAAAGATTACAGTCACTGGCAATACACAAGTATTCGTAAACACAGAGCAGATATCCCGTTTTGGTTAGATCAGGCTTTAATGAAAGCATTGGCTCCCAAACCTGAATTCAGATACCACGCATTTTCTGAATTTATAAGTGATATCAATAAACCTAATCCACATTTAAAAAGTACCGCCCCGAAAGACTCAATAATGAAACGCGATCCGGTTTTAGTCTGGAAAAGTATTTCGTTGTGTTTGTTTATAGCCTTGGTGTGTGTACTCATAATTAAAAATTAAGAGATAAACATGTTCAATCATAAAAAAAACTTACCTATTATTTTTATACTGGGTAGCTTAACTGCGCCTTCAATAAGTCAAGCGGCGCAAACCGATCTTAACTTTAGACTGCGTTTTGAAAGCGCAGAGCAAGATAACGCGTTAAAAGATGCAAGTAGCTTAACGCTGCTTACACGCCTTACTCATAAAACAGATGAAGTGAATGGTTTTTCTGCACTTATTGAAGTTGAAGACAGCCGAAGCTTGTTAGGTGTAGACGATTACAACAATACACTGGGTAAAAATACTAATTACTCAGTAATAGCCGACCCAGAAACCACAGAAGTAGATCAAGGTTTTATAAAATATGCAAAAGATGCTTTATCAATTAAAGTGGGTAGGCAAGTAATAGCGCTTGATGGGCAGCGGTTTGTGGGCCACGTTGGCTTTAGGCAAGACAGACAGACTTTTGATGCTGCAACAGTAAATTACACGTTTAATGATATTAACTTGCACTATAGCTACATAAGCAAGCGCAACCGTATATTTGCTGATAGCAAAGATATTGATTCATCAGATCACCTAATCAATGCAAGTTTTAAAACAAGCGTAGGTAAGGTGGTTTTATACAGTTATTTATTAAGTAACGACGCAGTAGATGATGACAGCTTAGATACCTATGGTGTTTCTTTTAATGGTAATAAAACGCTCAGCGATATTAAATTTTACTACAAAGCAGAGTACGCCACGCAATCTGCATCAACTAGCATGAGTGATTTTGACGCAGATTATTATGCGTTTGAAGGCGGTATTGATTTAGGTGGTTTAGGCATTGAAACCGTTACATTAAAAGCCGGTATTGAGTCACTGGGTTCTGATAATGGCGATTATGGTTTTGCTACGCCGCTTGCCACAATGCATAAATTTAATGGTTGGGCTGATACGTTTTTAGCAACACCAACACAAGGGCTTGATGACACTTATGTGAGTTTAAATGGTAAAGCCTTTGACGGTAAATGGTTAGTGGCGTATCACAACTTTGATGCAAACGACAGCGTCAATGGGGTTGATGATTTAGGCTCGGAGCTTAATGTGCAATACGTTAAGCCTATTAATAAAACCTATGCCATAGGTGCTAAATATGCCGATTATTCAGCAGGCGATAGCGCGGCAGGCAAAGCCGATACCCAAAAGCTATGGGTGTGGGTAAGCGCTAAATTTTAAGTATTTAACCAGGACTCTGGTTATTTAATTTAAAGCGTTACAAGTTGGTGCAATAGCGCCAGCTTGTGGTGCTTTCACTTCTTTTTTACTGCACCAACTTGGTTAAGTTACTGAAATATATTATTTATATATCTGGCTTGCATATTGCTATAACAACTACATAACAAATTATACGTTTGAAGTATTAATTTATGCACTTAGTACTTTAAATCAAACAGGTGATTTTAATGTCAAGCAAGCAGCGTGTTGTAGTCGTAGGAAACGGAATGGTCGGGCATCATTTTGTACAGCAGCTAGTATCGCAACAAAGTGATAGCAAAAATGTTGATATTACAGTACTCAGTGGTGAAGACCGCCTCGCTTATGACCGCGTACAACTTTCGTCATTTTTTAAAGGCAAAACTGAAGACGATTTAGCACTTACCTCTAGTAAAACCTATCAAGATTGGCAAGTTGGTTTCCATACTCATTCTAAAGTGGTTGATATTAACCGTGATGCAAAAACGGTTACTACCTCAAAAGGCGAATCATTTGCGTACGACAAGTTAATACTGGCAACAGGCTCATTTGCATTTGTGCCACCCATTCCAGGTAAAGATCGTGAGCATTGCCTAGTTTACAGAACCATTAACGATTTACACGCTATAAAAAAATCAGCACAAGGCAGTAAAGTCGGCGTGGTTATTGGTGGCGGTTTATTAGGACTAGAAGCTGCAAATGCGTTAAAGCAGCTTGGCTTGCAAACCCATGTAATAGAATTTGCGCCACAACTTATGGGCGTACAAATAGATGGTGCTGGTGGGCGGTTACTAAAAAATAAAATTACCGAGCTCGGCGTTACAGTGCATACCTCAGTGGCTACAGAGCAAATTACTGAAGGTGAAAACAGCCGTTATAAAATGTGCTTTAAGGGTGGTCAAACCCTAGAAACTGACATGATTGTATTTTCAGCCGGTATTCGCCCATACGACAATTTAGCTCGCGAGTTTAATTTAGAATTAGGTGAGCGCGGCGGCATTGTAATAAACAACCATTGCCAAACGAGTGATAAAAACATATACGCAATAGGCGAATGCGCCCTTTGGAATAACTTTATTTTTGGCCTTGTAGCACCGGGCTACGCTATGGCAAAAGTAGCGGCGGGGCATGTTTTAAAACAGCTTTCTTCAAGTACAGCTTCAAACACACCTTTAAGCAACTATTCAAACAAGACTGATGAATTTAGCGGCGCCGATATGAGCACCAAGCTTAAATTAATGGGTGTTGAAGTGGGCTCAATTGGTGATGCCCATGCACGCAGTGAAGGCGCAATTAGCTATTACTTTGAAGATCAGCCAAACGGTATTTACAAAAAAGTAGTCACTAATGAGCAAGGCAATAAACTCATAGGTGCTGTACTGGTTGGCGATACCAGCGAATACGATAACTTATTGCAATATCACTTAAATAGTATAGAGCTTAGTGTGCCCGCAGAGTCTTTAATAATGCCGCTTGCAGGAGATACTGGTGAGCTAAGTGCTGATGATTTACCAAGTGATGCCATTATTTGTGCGTGCCACAAGGTTACAAAACACACCATTGAACACGCTGTTATGCAAGGCTGCAGCGATTTAAGTGATGTGCAGCAAGCCACTAAAGCAAGTACTGGCTGTGGAGGGTGTGAAAAATTAGTGCAAAGCGTTATTAGTCGTGCACTCAATAATAAAATAGCCACCCTTACCCCTGTAGATGAACCTGTATCACAGAGCGCTTAACACTCACAATAAGAGAGCAGTATGGAAACTTTAAACACTTGTTCAAACACGCCTTTGCTTAAACAAACTACCTGCGCTTATTGTGGTGTAGGGTGCGGGGTTGATATTTCATTATTAAATAATACCCCAACAAAACTTGAAGGCACGCGCGAGCACCCAGCTAATTTTGGCCGCTTGTGTGTTAAAGGCACGCATTTGCTTGACACCACCGGCAGTGATAACCGCTTAACATCACCGCTTATTGATAACGAGCCTGCCAGCTGGGATGCTGCAACAAAATTCGTTGCTAATAGATTTAACGCCATTATTAAAGAGCATGGGCCGGAATCGGTTGCGTTTTATGTATCGGGGCAGTTACTCACTGAGGATTACTACGTTGCCAATAAATTAATGAAAGGCTACATAGGCTCAGGCAATATAGATACAAACTCAAGGCTGTGTATGTCATCGGCGGTTGCCGGTTATAAACGTGCATTTGGTGAGGACGTAGTACCATGTACCTACGAAGATTTAGAGCAAACTGAGCTACTTATTTTAATTGGCTCAAATGCAGCTTGGACTCACCCGGTACTATACCAGCGTATGGAGCGCGCAAAAAAGCTTAATCCAAACATGAAAGTAGTGGTTATCGACCCGCGAAAAACCGATACAGCCGAGCTTGCCGATACCTTTTTAAATATAAAACCAGGCAGCGACGGAGCACTTTATAACGGCTTACTTAATTATTTAAGTGAACATAACTATTTGGATACGCAATTTATTAACGAGCATACTAATGGCTTTGAAACAGCGCTTGTAGAGGCGAAAAAGTGGAGTGTAAAAGCGGTAAGTGACTTTTGTGATATTGACGCGCAGCTAGTGAGTGACTTTTACGCCTTATTTGCAAAAAGTCCAACCGCCATTAGTTTTTATTCAATGGGTATTAACCAATCAAGCTCAGGGGTTGATAAGTGTAATGCTATTATAAATGCGCATTTAGCGTCGGGCAAATTGTTAAAACCTGGCTGTGGCCCGTTTTCAATAACTGGGCAACCTAATGCAATGGGTGGGCGTGAAGTAGGTGGCTTGGCAAATCAATTAGCAGCACATTTAGACATTGAAAACGAAGCGCATCAACAGTTAGTGCAGCGTTTTTGGCAATCACCAACAATAGCTCAAAAAGCAGGGTGTAATGCTATTGATATGTTTGATGAAATCGCCAAAGGAAAAATAAAAGCTATTTGGGTAATGGCAACCAATCCAATGGTAAGCTTACCTAATAACGCAGCAATACAACATGCACTTGAGCAATGTGAGCTGGTGGTTGTGTCTGACTGTATAGCCAAAAGTGATACGCTAAAATTTGCTAATGTGGCGTTTCCATCAACCGGATGGGGCGAAAAAAACGGCACAGTAACTAACTCAGAGCGCAGAATATCAAGGCAACGCCCGCTAGTTGAGCCTTTCTCAGGAGCTAAAAACGATTGGCAAATAATGTGTTTAGTTGCCAAAAAAATGGGCTTTGAAGGATTTGATTTTACAGACCCAAGTGGCATTTTTGAAGAATGGGCACAACTTACTGATTTTGAAAATAATGGTGATAGGCTATTAAATTTATCAGCTTTAGTGGGACTTTCGAAGCAGCAGTACGATAACTTAAAACCCGTTATGTGGCCGGTACTAAAAAATGAGCCATATAAAAACGGGCAGGTTTTTGTTAATAAACAATTTAGCACCGCAGATAAAAAAGCCCGCTTTATACCTATAACGCCCAAACTTCCTGTGCAGCAAACATCAAGCGATTACCCTTTTGTAATGAACTCAGGGCGAATACGCGACCAATGGCATACAATGAGCCGCACCGGAAAAAGTACAGCGCTTTCTACTCATATAACCCGCCCATACATTGAAATAAACCCCATTGATGCCAGCAGACTAAATATAAAAGCAAACGATTTAATAACTGCCAATGCTAAAACTGGGCAGGTTACAGCTCATGCAAAAGTAACGGATGCCGTGCGTAAAGGTGAGTGTTTTATGCCTATTCACTGGAACAAGCAATTTGCCTCATCCGCTACGGTAAGTGGGCTTTATCAATCGGTTGTTGACCCTATTTCGGGCCAAGCTGAATGCAAACATGGTGCCGTTGATTTAGTTAAAGCGCAGTTTGCTCAGTACATGCAAATTTTTAGCAAAACAGAGCTTAAAATAACCAGTGATTTTTGGCTTAAAGTTAACGCAAGTAATTGTGTCAACTACCAGTTAGCACTTAATGAGGCACAAAATGACTTACTTTATTATTGCCAAACCCTTACAGGGTTACAAGGGCTGTGGTCAGCAATGGGCAGTGCAAAAGCAATGCATATTCAATGTATTCAAAACGAGCAGTTAGTGTTTGTTGCGGTTGTTTCGTCAGCTCAAAAAGACATATCACTTGAGTGGATAAATCATTTATTTGCAGAGACTTTAATAACCTTTAGCCAATTACAGTCATTGCTGTATGCCACCCCCGATGAAGAGTTTACCCAAGGCGCACAAGTATGTAGCTGCTTTAAAGTACGTGAGCAGCCCATTATAAATGCCATTAAAAGTGGTGCAAATACAGTGGATCAGTTGGGGGCTAAATTAAAATGCGGCACTAACTGTGGTTCGTGTAAAACGCAGTTAAGCCAATTAATAAAGCAACATGGTACAAAAAACGCTAACAGTATTGATGTTGCGGTTGTCATTTAAAGTGCTATTTAGAAAAAATAATATAAATACCAAGGAAGCATATGCTTAATGATCAATTTGGTCGGCAGTTTAACTATTTGCGCCTCTCAATTACCGATGTGTGTAATTTTAGTTGCACCTATTGTTTACCAAACGGGTATCAGTGCGATACCCCGCGTAACTTTTTAAATAAAAGCGAAATAAACACCTTAGTAAATGCGTTTGCGCAACTTGGCACAAAAAAAGTGCGTATTACAGGTGGCGAACCATGCTTACGAAACGACGTAACCGATATTATAAAGCAATGTAAAAACACGCCAGGCATAGAAAAAGTAGCCATAACAACGAATGGTTTTAACTTATTTAATAAAATTGATGAGTTTTACAGCGCTGGCCTAGATGCGCTAAACATTAGTATTGATAGCTTAAACCCAAGCATGTTTAAATTAATTACAGGGCACGACAAGCTAACCCATATTCTAAAAGGTATAGACCGGGCAATTGAGCTGGGCATAAAAGATATAAAAATAAATGCAGTGCTTGCTAAGCAGTTTAATAAAAACCAATTGAAGGATTTTTTAGACTGGGTGAAGCATAAAAAAGTAACGGTACGCTTTATCGAATTAATGGAAACAGGCAATGGTGCCGCCTTTTTTGAGCAAAATCATTTAAGCGGGCTAAGTGTTAAAACGCAGCTTTTAGCACAAGGTTGGTTACAGGTAGTGAGAGGTAAATTAAATGGCCCTGCAGAGGAGTTTTGTCACCCCGATTTTGAGGGCCGCATTGGCTTAATTATGCCCTACAGTAAAGATTTTTGTAAAAGCTGTAACCGATTAAGAGTATCGCCATTAGGCAAGCTACATTTATGTTTATTTGCTGAGCAGGGAATAGACTTACGCCCGCATTTAAATTCGCAAGATACGCCAGCCACTGTAAACGCAATTCAAGCAGCAATGGGCAATAAAACCATTAGCCATGAGCTTGATAAGCGCTTAACGGGCGCCACAACTCATTTAGCTATGTTGGGCGGCTAAAATGAGCAATAAAGCCGTGTTTACGGGAGTTGTACTCGCTGGTGGGCAATCATCAAGAATGGGCAGCGATAAAGCCAACCTCATTTTAAAAAATAAAACCTTACTGCAAAATGCATGTGAGTTATTAACAGCAGCAGGAGCAAGTGATGTACTTATAAGCCGTAATTTACAAAGTGCTACTGCGCAATATATACCTGACATATACCCAGGCTCTGGCCCGCTTGGCGGGATTTATTCAACTTTAATGGCGACAGAGCAAGATATACTTGTAACAGCTGTTGATATGCCATTGCTTACTTGCACTTTATTATCGCAAATTGCATCTGCAGGAAGCGATAATTCCCACTTTCAAAAAAATCAGCCACAAATACATGCGTGGCACTTTGAAAATGAACCGTTACCCCTGTATATTCGTAACACCCAAAGCGTTAAACGTCATTTAAAACAATTACTCATAAACGCAAATAGTCATAAATCAATTAAACAGTTTACCCGTAGTATTGGTGTGCAAACGCTAAAATGTAATAAAGCGCACGCACTTGTTAATACCAATACACCGGCGCAATTTAAAGCTGTTAACGAGCAATTTGACCAACACAAACCTAATTTATTGAGAAGAACCCTATGAGCCACACAACTGAGTCACAAATTGCATTAAACATTGCCGTAATGACAGTAAGCGATACACGCGATGAAATTACGGATACTTCAGGCCATTATTTAATTAAAGCCCTTACTGAAGCAGGCCATCACTTAGCGGATAAAGACATAGTTAAAGATGATGTTTACCAAATGCGAGCAGTTGCATCGCAGTGGATTGCCGATGACACCATTCACGCCATTTTAGTAACCGGTGGTACGGGCTTTACCGAGCGCGACTCAACACCAGAGGCATTTGCACCGCTGTTTGATAAAAGCGTAGATGGATTTGGTGAGCTATTTAGACATATTTCGTACGGCGAAATTGGTAACTCAACTATTCAATCGCGTGCGTTGGCAGGCCTTGCCAATAACACCGTTATTTTTTGTATGCCTGGCTCTACGGGCGCATGTAAAACAGCCTGGACAGGTATTATAAAAGATCAGTTAGACTCAATGCACAAGCCATGTAACTTTGCCCCGCATATTACGATTGGTAAAAAATGCGAATCGCGAGAGCAATAATATGCTGAGCCACGTAGACGAAAATGGCCAAGCAAACATGGTTGATGTATCGCTAAAAGAGGTCACTCTGCGCGATGCATCTGCCGAGGCCTACATTAAAATGAGCAAACAAGCTTTTGAGCAAGTGTTGCTTAATCAAAATAAAAAAGGTGACGTGCTAGGCGTTGCCCGTATTGCGGGTATTCAGGGCGCTAAAAAGTGCGCCGATTTAATTCCGCTTTGTCATCCGCTTGCACTTAGTAAAGTAGCTGTTGATTTTGAGCTTGATGAAGCACATAGCCAAATTAAAGTCACTAGCTACTGTAAATTGGCGGGTAAAACGGGCGTTGAAATGGAAGCGCTCACCGCTGTATCTGTGGCTACCCTTACACTATTTGATATGTGTAAAGCTGCCGACCCGCTTATGGAAATACACGGTATGCGTGTAACGCAAAAAGCAGGAGGCAAGCATGGCAGCTGGCAGCGAGATTAATTTAAATAATACGAATGCAGCTGCAGGGCATGTAAATGTACTCTTTTTTGGCCAACTTAAAGAACGACTAAAGTGCGATAAGTTAACCATTGATACAGCGCATACCCTTAGCATTAAAGCGTTTAAACACATGCTGGTTGAGCAAAACCCGCATTGGCAGGCATGGCTTGAAGAGCGCGATGTATTGTGTGCACTTAATCAAACTATGTCATCAAGCGATGAGCTTGTAAAAGCAGGGGATGAACTTGCTTTTTTTCCACCCGTTACAGGTGGCTAATGAGTATAAGCATTAACGTACAAACGCACGATTTTTCAGTAGGTGAGCAACACAATGCACTTTGCAGTAATAACAAAAGTGATGGTGCCGTAGTGACGTTTACAGGGCTTGTACGAGAATTTAGTAGCGGCGATAACGTAATCGCGCTTGAGCTTGAACACTACCCAGGTATGACTGAGCAACTACTGCAATCGATAGCCGAGCAAGCGCAAACACGCTGGCAACTTGCCCGTATAAGCATTATTCATCGAGTCGGCTATTTAGCCCTTGGTGAGCAAATTGTATTTGTAGGGGTCACCTCCCGCCACCGCCAAGCCGCGTTTGAAGGCGCACAATTTATAATGGATTACTTAAAAAACCACGCCACGTTTTGGAAAAAAGAACACTTTAAAGATTCATCAAACTGGGTTGAGTTTAAACAAAGCGACAAGCAAGCGTTAAACAAGTGGGAAAAGTAGGTCTGTGTAAGCTTAAATAAATGCGTTTATAAAATATTAATGAAAAATTTCATCTCAAAAAGAGAATCTATAGAGTCTGCTTACCTTTGGATAGCGGCTCTACTTATTTTTATAATTATGTTAGAACTATTAACTGGCTGGTCAATTGGGTCCAAGAGCTCGCCGAGTCAATCTTTAAAAATTAATCCGGAGCAGTTTTGGTTTGAAATAAAATTCCACTGTAGCTTAGTCATATGGGTAATTTTTAGAGCTTTTATTACATTCCCGCTTTTTAGAGCGACTTACAATGGTATGCTTCGCTTTAGAGAAAAACACAAAACCATAGCAAATATCCTTTTCTATGTACTTACCCCTGTATTTGTAGTGTTTCTTATTTTAACTTTGTTATATATTTTTGACTTATAATCTTACTTTGTTGATCATCAAGGATGAATGATGAAAATTTACACTCTCTTACTATTGGCTATTTTTTTACAACCGTTCTGTATTTACTTTGCGTTGTACGCAAAAGCCAAATATTCATCAGAAAATAAGCCAATTAACCAACTTGTATTAGGTGTAACGCCGAGTCTTGCATATCTATCGGCCGACGATTTTTGGGGTTCATTCGTTTTACTTTTTATAGTTACTGCTGGGTCTCTTCTTTTATCGTTATTGCTAAATTTGAGATACGTGATGACAAGAAAAGTAAATACGAGCACTATCCTTACTTCAATTGTTTCATTTCTTTTGGTATTTGGGTTCTTTTATTGGTTAATTGGTCATTTTATAGTTGAAAACTGGTATGAAACATTTTTGCCCTCATTTTATTTTTTGGGACTACTTGTTAGTGTTTTTATTATAAAAATCATCGAAAAGAAGCGACAAATTGAAGACGGACTGAGCAATATGCTCGTGCTAGCTTTATGCGTTGCTGCGTCAGTTATTTCTGCATTTGGGGATGCATTTTTATTATGTACCTGTATTAATATATTTTTACTCATTCCAATAGGTGGCGCTATTATAAGCTCAGATGTAGATAAAACGTCTGCGGGTGGTATAGCCTTTTTTTATGGCTATGTATTTATCATGAGTTTGCCTCTTTCTGGCCTGCTTTATTTAGCGCTTAGCTCTAGTTAATGCCTGTTAATATAGGTTTTGATAATAATATAAATTAGCTCTGGGCTGTTAAAGTATTAATTAAAGGTTTTATATGAAAATAATCTCTACCAATATCTCTAAAATAAAAACGGTTGTTCATAACGGAAAAGCCATTAAAACCGGTATTTTTAAAACGCCAACCAATGAGCCTGTTGTTATTGAAAAGCTAAATATAATAGGTGATGAACAAGCCGATTTAGTCAATCACGGCGGGGTAGATAAGGCGGTTTATGCGTTTTCGCATAATCATTATGCTTACTGGAAACACACCCTTGAGAATGATGATTTAGCAGTAGGTGCCTTTGGCGAAAACTTTACAATTTCAGACCTTGATGAGCAAAATATTCATATAGGCGATCATATTAGTGTAGGTACTGCACTGCTTGAAGTAAGCCAGCCCCGTGTGCCGTGCTTTAAGCTTGCCATTGCACTTAATAATAAACAAAGCCTAAAATTGTTTACTCAGTATTACCACACGGGTGTTTACTTTAGAGTGCTTGAGCCAGGTATGGCTAAAACAGGGGATGCAGTCACCATTGTTCATAAAGCGGAGCATAACATTTCAGTAAAAACATTGTTTCAGGCTTTTTTTGATAAACAATACCCAGATTATGAAAGCGTATTACTCGCAGCACTTGAGCTCCCAGAACTTGCGCTTGAGTGGCAAACTAAGATTAAAAAGAAACTCGGTATATAACGCTTTATAAGTGCTATTAAGCTTTTGCTTGCCAACTATCCTCTTTTAAAAAATGTTGCTGTAAAAGGGTGAGTAAACTTTCGGTTACTGGGCCTGTAGGTTTACTTCTTGATACCACACAGCCTACAGGCGTTAGCCAACCGCCTTGCTCATGTACTACAGGTAGAGCAACAACGTCACCTTGTTTAAGTTGTTGTTTTATAGCCAACTCAGGTACCAGTGCCCAGCCCACATTTTGTGTTACCAAATCTATGAGTGTTTGATGAGTATTGGCGTACCAAACCTTAGCGCTTATAGCATAGCTAAACCATAACTCTGATTGATTAAGGCTGCGGTGAGCACATTGCCTATATGCTTTTAAGTCACTGCTATTTACTTTATTAAGTTTAGCAAGCGCATGTTGCGGTGACACAATCGTTAAAAAACGAGCCTGGCCTAGCAAAAAAAAGTCCATATCTACCTTTAATTCACCATCACTATATATGATACCTATTTGCGCTTTACCTGTTTTTACAAACTCTTCTACATCAAACGTAGTGACCGATATTAGCTCAAAGTTTGTAATAGGGTACTGCTGAGCAAGGGGGGCTATTATTTTTAATATTCCGTGATTACTTATACTTTCGTCAATAGCTATTACTACGTCTTGCTCGTAGTTTTTAGCAAGAGACTCAACTTTTTGATCGAAATAAGTTTGTTGGTGCAGTATTGAATAAGCCACAGGGAGCAAGGTTTTTCCACTTTTTGTTAACGTGGGAGTGTTTTTGTTACGGTCAAACAATGGTTGATCTATTGCAATTTCAAGATTAGAAATAGCTTGGCTAATACCCGACTGCGCTCGATTTAACTTTCGCCCTGTTGCTGAAAAAGAGCCAGTTTCTACTACGGTTACAAATATTTTTAGTTGCTCTAAGCTGTACATTTGATTCTACTTTATTTAGCACGATACATTCATCTTATCACTACAAATGATGGTTGCTAACTTTTGTATCACTATAAATCTGTCATTATTACTACACTTGAATATTAAGATATAAAAGAGGACACTATGACAGAGAAAATGGGGGCAACAGAGCGAGTATTCCAGGCAGTTTTGTTTGAGGTTTTAGCCGTGTCGTTATCAATTTTAGGTTTAGCGCTATTTACAGATCATGCAATTGGGGCTTTATCGGGCACTATGATTATTGTTGCGACAATTGCTATGTGTTGGAACTTTATTTTTAACTGGTTTTTTGACCGAGTGGCCACAGGCGCTAAAGAAAAGCGCTCGTTATTGTTTAGAGTTTTTCACGTAATTTTATTTCAAGGTGGCTTGCTTATATTTACCATTCCAGTAATGGCATACATATTAAACGTTAATTTTTGGCAAGCATTTATAATGGATATTGGGGTTACTTTTTTTATAACCCTTTACGCTTTTACTTTTAATTTAGTGTACGACCATACACGCGCTTACATTTTACGATCAAAAAAATCAGCGCATGCAGTTAACGTATAGCATTTAGTGTTAATCATCACTCAATTCAACAATTTTTTGAGCGACATTGTAAAGCGAGCTGTGGGAGTCCATAGCTTGTTTTTGCAATTGTTTATGGGCTTGCTCTTCGGTTAATTTTAATTGCTCTATTAATATATATTTTGCTTGGTGAATCACTTTTTGCTCGGTGATCACTCGTTTTGCATCAACCAGTGCTTGGTTAATTTGTTTAATATGTTGGCTTTGCTCTAAAATTAAGTCGTACATGGTTTTATTACTATTGAGCTTGCTTGCCGCTGTATTAGTAGGTTCATTGTTTTTAAGCGCTAGCTGCCCGTCGGTTGCAGGCATATATTGTTGCTCTAAGGTATTGAGTATTTGTTTGTTGGAATTTAATTTTCGTTGTGCACATGCAATTTGCATTGCAGCGGAGTCGATTAAATGATCGCTAATGTTTTGCTCTATTTTATGCATAATATCAATACGCGTTGTGGTTACTTCGTACCACACTTCGCTAAGCTGCGATAAAGGCTGTGCATTTTCGTCATCAAGTTTTTGTAGCAAACTTCTTAGCTGATCTACTTGTTTATTTACAGGGTGCTCTATCAATGAGGTATAGCATTTAAGTAAATGATCGTCTGCGTACTCATTAAAAAACGAAAAACTATGGCTTTGCTCTTGAACAAAATGAGCGAGTTGCGTTTTTTGATCTTCTGTAAATTTACTCGCAGCAAAAGCTTGTGCTCCGCAAGCGCGCTCTTGGCCAGCGTATTCTTTACCTTGCATAAAATTAAAATAAGCAACTAATAGACGAGTAACATGTGGATCGCTTGCACCATCAGCAGCTTCTAAAATAATATTTAATAAGCTAGCTATAAGTTGCGTAAATGATTGAGTTGCATGTACAGGCGTTACGTTTTGTCTGCCTATTTGGTGGCGCAAAGCGGGTAGCACGTCTAGTGCCTGTAAGCTGTAAGTAATTAAATTATATAACCTTGAATGACCCGGGTCGGCATTATCCGATATAAAGGTTGTTTTAAGAGAATCATAAAAGGTATCTTGAGCGCTTTGTGTAATGGGTATTTGCTGTGTGAGCTCATTGCTAAAACGTAAGCTTTTTGAGGCCAAAAAGATGTTGCTCATAGCACGTTCTTTTTGTAACTGGTGCACAAAATCACCTAGCTTGGTGAGCGAGGCACAGCTATTTTGCAGTTGCTTTAAAGCGTGAATTTCTTGGTACTTTGCCGCTAGTAAAAACTGTTTTGTGAGAGGATTGCTTGTCTGCATAGGTTTTGTTCCGCACTTTTTTGTTTTTAAAGTGCAACCCTTGTTCCAATCATGAAAAAAATTAACTATTGAATTTAAAATCAATCTAAAACAGCCGCTTGTGGTTATATTTTTATTTTAAAAGTATTAATCACTTTATTTTAAGCACGCAAATTTACCCTTTTTGGTGCATAAAAAGGGAATATTGCACTGCTAACATTGTATATAAAAAAGCACGCTTACCCCTGGGGAGGAAATAAGCGCGAAAAGTGCATTATGTATTAAATCTGCATTAAGTATTGACCGTTTGAACTAAAAGCTCAGGGGTAATAGCCATTTTATGGTTTATTACTTCTCCAACAATTATAAGAGTAGGGCCTTGCAGGTTATGACTAAGGTGATCATTTACTATATTTTCTAATGTACTGGTAATTACTTTTTGCTTACTCGTTGTGGCGTTTTCGATAAGTGAGATTGGCGTAGTACTTGGCCAATTTACCGATTGAAGGCCGCTACTTAGCTCTTTTAATCGTCCTAAGCCCATATAAACCACTAAAGTTGGATTATTGTTACCTTGCACAAAGGCGTAATTGCTCCAATTAGGCAGTTTTTTAGGATCTGCAAATTGAGCAGTTAAAAACGTGACGCTTCGCGCTACATCACGTGCTGTAAGCGGAATGCCTGTATATGCAGAGGTCGCACATGCAGTGGTTACACCAGGTACAATCGCAAAGCTAATATTATGCTTTGTAAGCGCATCAGCTTCTTCGTTTATGCGAGCAAATATACTCGGATCGCCCCCTTTTAAACGTACTACGTTTAACCCTTGTTGAGCATATTTAACGAGTAGGGCGCAAATATTGGCCTGTGTCATTGAATGCATACCGGCTCGTTTGCCTACAAATACACGCTGCGCTGTTTTAGGTAATGTTTTTAGTAAATCTTCGCTTACAAGCCAGTCATATAAAACGACGTCGGCTGCTTGTATTAAACGCTGCGCTTTTACGGTAATTAGCTCAGCATCGCCCGGGCCTGCTCCAATAATATAAACATGGCCGTTTTTGCCCCCTTTGGGATTAAGCTTATCGCCATTGGTAAGTTTATTTACAAATTTGTTTAGCCATACATTTTCAATACCCGAAAAATAAGAAAGCACGCTCATAATAATCTCCTTAAGCAACCGCTTTAATTACTTTCGGCTCGGCGCTTATAAGTACGTTACCGTCTTCAATTTTTGCATCAAAAACCGGTAAATGTATTGCTTCGGCCTCTAGGCACTCGCCTGTTGCTAAACAAAAATGCTGTTTATATAACGGCGAAGCCACAACCAGTTTTCCCTCTATAGAGCCAATAATACCGCGCGATAATACGTTCGCTTTTCCAATTGGGTCGTAGTTACTAATGGCAAACACGCCTTCTTTGTTTTGTGGTACATAAAAAATGGCCACTTGCTGATTATTAACTAATGCGCATACACCACTGTTAGCAACTAGGTCGTCGATTGTTCCAATATTATGCCAAGACATCAGCTTGCTCCTCTTCAAGTTCCACTACCGGAATACGGTTTTGAGTAATTAGTTGTTCGCGTTTTTCAGCGTCTGTAGCTGGGCGAATTTGATTACGTTCTTGTACAAATAAAATATTGTCATCGGGATTAGGGCTATTAACAAACTGACGAAAACGCTTAGAAGCTTCAGGGCTTTCTACTGCTTTTTTCCACTCACACGCGTATGTTTGAGTAATAAGTTCCATTTGTTCTTCAAGCTCTTGGCAAATACCTAAGCTGTCGTCTATTACTACACTTTTAAGGTAGTCTAAACCGCCTTCAAGGTTTTCCATCCATACAGAAGTACGCTGTAATTTGTCGGCGGTTTTTATGTAAAACATTAAAACGCGGTCTATGTATTTAATAAGAGTGGCTGTATCTAAATCGGTAGCAAATAAATCGGCGTGACGAGGGCGCATTCCGCCATTACCACACACATATAAGTTCCAACCATTTTCGGTGGCAATAATACCTATATCTTTACTTTGTGCTTCGGCGCATTCGCGGGTACAACCCGACACGGCCATTTTAAATTTATGCGGTGAGCGTAACCCTTTATAGCGATTTTCAATTTCTATTGCGTGGCCAACACTGTCTTGTACACCATAACGACACCAAGTACTTCCCACACAGGATTTAACCGTTCTAAGAGACTTACCATAAGCGTGACCTGTCTCAAAGCCAGCTTCAATGAGTCTTCCCCAAATAACGGGTAGCTCTTCTAAACGTGCGCCAAATAGATCGATACGTTGTCCGCCGGTCACTTTACAATAAAGATTAAAGTCTTTTGCTACTTGGCCAATTACAATGAGTTTGTCGGGTGTTATTTCGCCGCCAGCAATACGAGGTACTACAGAGTACGAGCCGTCTTTTTGCATGTTAGCAAGGTAGGTGTCGTTAGTATCTTGCAGGCCAACATGGGCAGGTTCTAAAATAAAGTCATTCCACGTTGAGGCTAAAATAGAAGCGATTGCAGGCTTACATATTTCACAACCATGATGCCCACTACCGTGTTTAGCTAATAAATCATCAAAGGTTTTAATGCTTTCTACTTTAACCATATGCATTAGCTCTTGGCGCGAATACGCGAAGTGCTCGCACACATGGTTGTTTACTTCAACACCACGACTCGCTAGCTCATCATCTACTACCGATTTAAGTAAAGCGGCACAGCCACCACAACCACTGGCTGCTTTTGTGCACGATTTAACAGCAGCTAAATCGCATGAGCCACCATCAATAGCACCCACAATGTCGCCTTTACTCACGTTATGACACGAACAAATGGTGGCGGTATCGGGTAGGGCGCTGCCCGCTAATGAAGGTGCTCCAGCGCTGTCTGGTAAAATTAAACACTCAGGATGCTCTGGTAAGTCCATGTCGTTTAACATGTACTGCAGTAGCGTATCGTAATCACTAGTATCGCCAACAAGTACTGCACCAAGCAGCTTATCGCCGGTTTCATTTAAAATGATTTTTTTATAGCAGTCTCTAATTGGATCTTGGTAAATAAGCTCTTTGCAGTTGGGTGTTTTTGCATGAGCGTCGCCAATAGATCCTACTTCAACACCGAGCAGTTTTAATTTAGTGCTCATATCGGCACCTGAAAATTCAAGTTCGCCGCCACTTAGCTGGCTTGCTGCAACGCGGGCCATGTTGTAGCCAGGTGCCACTAAACCAAATAGTTTTTTGTCCCACAAGGCACATTCGCCAATAGCTAAAATATCAGGGTCTGAGGTTTGGCACTGGTTATTAATAATAATGCCGCCACGTTCGCCAAGTTCAAGCTCAGCCACTTTGCCCAGTTGATCATAAGGGCGAATACCAGCTGAGAACAAAATTAAGTCGGTTTCTAAAAACGTACCGTCTGAAAAGTTTAATCTAAAGCGGCTAGTTTCACCTTTTACTATTTCGCTGGTTGCTTTTGAGGTATGAACAGTAACACCTAGTTTTTCTATTTTATTTTTTAATAGCGTGCCGCCTTGCCCGTCGAGCTGTACAGCCATAAGCTGCGGTGCAAACTCAACAACATGCGTATCAAGCCCTAATTGTTTAATGGCGTTTGCGGCTTCAAGTCCTAATAAACCACCCCCAATTACTACACCACTTTTACTGGCTGCGGCACTGGCTTTTATTTGCTCTAAATCCTCTAGGGTGCGATAAACCAAGCAATGGGGTTGATCGTTCCCCTTAATTGGCGGCACAAACGGGAACGAGCCCGTAGCAAGTATAAGTTTGTCGTACGGGTATTGATCGCCAGTTTGGGTAGTTACTACTTTATTTACTCTATCAATGCCTTCAACCCACTGTTTAGTATGTACATTAATATTAAGTTGTTGATAGTTATCTAAAGTTGTTAGTGCTAAATCGGCGGCTGTTTTGCCATCAAACACGCTTGATAAATAAACGCGGTCGTATGCAAGATTTGCTTCTCCACAAAGTACTGTAATATTTGCTTTGTCATCGCTTTGGCGCATTTGCTCAACAAAATGATGTCCGACCATACCATTGCCGATAATGAGTATTTTTTGCGAGGTTTGCATTAGGCATTCCTTAATGTGACGGTTTAAATTTTAAAAACAAAAAAGCCCGCCACAGATACAAATTCATGTAACTGCGAGCGGGCTTCTTTGCCTGTGGTCATAACAACCTAAATGTATGCCGTTAAAATAACGGGCTTGTTAACTAATTGTTTGCAAAAACACGGCCATGTTTTTAAGTGGCTGTTTTTAAAAAGGTAGCTTTGTTTTTATGTGTTTTAATTTTACTATTTTGTTTTACTTTGGTGCGTAACTAGCACTACGGCAGTGCAAGTATTGTCTTTATTATGTGCATTATCAGTCAATAAAAGGCGCATTATCATTCATAGTGTATTGGGTTAAATTACGGTGGGCGTGCAAAAAATATTATTGGCAGAATCTAAACGTCAAAGTAACTAATAGCACTTAAGGGCCAGTGGCCCTTAAGTGCTATTAGTTTAAAAACGTTTAAACTAATAGCTTACTCATTTGCATTTTTAATGGTGCTCTTGAGCGCTTGCTCCAGTGCTTCAAGTCGGGTTTTAAATATAATGGTTTCGCTGTGCTTAGCATTAATACTATTTAATACATGTTGTACGGCTTGGTTTGCGCCACAAATATATAAACTACGACCTGATGAAAGCGCGTCGGTAGTCACTGTTTCTACCGCCATAGCAGCCGATACATCCATAGTTGGGACGCGCGAAAAGTCGAGTATTAGCACTTTAGAGCCTGGTTTTACGCTTTCGCGAACATGGTGTCCTACATCCGCAGCGGCGCCAAAACTAAGTGGTCCACCAAAGCTAAATAGTAAAACTTTGCCTTTAGTTTGCTTAAGTAGCTCGTTTTCGGCTTCGTCTTCTAAATTTTCAGGTAGGTTATTAAGCTGCTCTAGCTGAATTTGTGCAATTTGACGTACAAATGCGAGCGCTGCTAAAACAACACCAACGCCTACAGCTGTTATTAAATCTACAAATACGGTTAAACCTAACACTAAAAGCATTAGAGCAAAGTCCCAACGCGGACCTTTATGAGCACGTTTTAAGTAACTCCAATCAACAATATCTAGACCTACTTTTACTAAAATACCCGCCAGTACTGCATGAGGTATTTGGCTTGCAAGTGGGCTTAAACCTAAAATTACAGCTAATAATACAAGTGAATGGATCATGCCTGAAAGACGCTCTTTACCACCACTTCTTATATTAACTACGGTACGCATGGTTGCACCTGCGCCGGCAATACCACCAATCAAACCTGCTACCGTATTACCAATACCTTGGCCTACTAATTCTTTATTTGAATTATGGCGAGTTCGGGTCATATTATCGGCAACAAGTGAGGTTAATAAGCTATCTATAGAGCCTAAAATAGCTAAGATCACTGCGGCTTCGAGAACTAAAAATATGCTTTGTGTGTCGTAAGCGGGTAAGTGTAAGCTCGGTAAGCCAGTAGGGATTTCGCCTAAAATTGGTACGCTAATAAATAAGCTTGCTAAAGTCCCAATAACTAAAGCCGCTAGCGCACCAGGTATGTATTTACCTAATTTTGCAGGCCATTTATAGGCAATAAATAATGTACCAATACTCAGTGCTAAAGTAGCAAAGTTAATATCAGCCAGTGCTGTTGGTAAGTAAGATAGGGCACCAATAGTGCCACTTGGCGGCTCATGGCCAAACACTCGACCCAATTGTAAAATAATAATAATTGCGCCAATGCCGGTCATAAATCCAGAAATAACAGGGTAGGGAACTAAGCGAATATACTGCCCAATACCTAAAAGGCCAAAGGCAATTTGTATTAAGCCCGCTAAAATAACCGCTGTAAATATAAGTTCAGCATTACCCGATAAGCTCGCAAATAAACCCGCAAGTACCACAACCATTGGCCCCGTAGGGCCCGATATTTGAGAAGGTGTACCACCAAAAAGGGCAGCAAAAAAACCAACGGCCATAGCACCGTATAAACCAGCCATGGGGCCAAGCCCCGAGGCAACACCTAAAGCGAGGGCAAGAGGTAGAGCAACAACCCCTGCGGTAATACCGCCGGTTATGTCGCCTCGAACATTTGAGAATAAACTCTTCATTATTGCTCTTCTTTAGCGATAGTTTCTTCGTAGGTGTCTTTTACGGGTTTAAATTCCCTTGTTGCTTCGTCGTAGGTTTTAATTTCAGCCGATTCAAAGTCGTACACCCAACCGTGTAATTTAATTTGGTCAGTTGCTATTTTTGCCGCAACCGCAGGGTGAGTTTTAATATGCTGCAATTGCTGAATTACGTTTTCTTCGGTTACAAGGCCTAAATGCTCTTCGTGAGTAAGTGAACTACATCCGCATTTTTCTTTAACAACTTCTGTTGCTACACGGCTGTGACCTAACCATTCTTTAACATGGGGCAAACTTGCTAGGCCTTCAGTGTTAATTGCACCTTTCATAGCGCCACAATCAGAGTGACCACAAATAATAATGTGGGTAACACCTAATGCTGCCACTGCAAATTCGATTGATGCGGTCATACCGCCAGTTTGATTACTATGAGGAGGGACGATATTACCCGCATTACGACAAATAAATAATTCACCAGGCTCAGTTTGGGTTACTAAGTTAGGATCGATGCGAGAGTCGGCACAGGTAATAAACAACACTTCTGGGTTTTGGCCATTTGCTAGCTTTTGAAAAGCTTCTTTTTTAGCTGGAAAAACGTCTTTCTGAAATTTAGCTACGCCCGAAATAATATGTTCCATGAACAGCTCCTATTTTGTGTAATATCAATTTGAAATAATACTTAACCATTTTATTGGGTTAAACGTGTTGCTACCTGCATTAAAATATTCTTATTTACGACTGCATGGATGCAGAAGGTAGAGCAATGCAGGAGCAATTGCCGAGAACAACTAAATAGCCAATTTTTTGCATAGCTATCAACTCGTTTTTCAACCCTCAAAATAGCTCACTTAATTAAGCGGCTTGATATAATTTAATATTTAATTTTTTGCATAGTTATTCTTGCCTGATAAATTTATAGCAGTATAGGTGTGTTCGTGATAGCTTTATGCTATCAGACGAGTTTTAAGTAAATGATAAATGAACCAAGGTTCGCTAAAGTCTCCTTCAATTTCACAGATAAAATATTTTGCCAAAGTTGCAAAAACGTTGAGTTTTAGACGTGCAGCGCAAGCGTTAAAAATTAGCCAGCCTACGTTAACCAATCAAATAGCGGCACTTGAAAAAATGCTTAACTTACAGCTGTTTGAACGATCACGAAGCGGGACGGTTTTAACACCCCAAGGGCGAGCGTTACTTTCTCAGGCTGAGGTTTTACTCCAAGCAAGCATGCGTTTTGACGAACTAGCCAGAGACTTAAATGATGACTCACAAACAACGTACCGATTAGGCGTGCCACCTTCGGTAGGGCCTTATTTATTGCCACATATTTTACCAGAGTTGCATAAAAAGTACGCTCAATTGAAATTTTATGTTCGCGAAGACACCTCTGCAAATTTACTACAAGGGCTTTATAATGGCGATTACGATTTAATACTTACAGACAAAGTACAAGAATCAACCCAATTAGTCGAAGCTCCTTTATTTATAGAGCCCCTTAAATTTGTGATGGCAAGTGATCACGAGTTAGCCGGAAACGCTATTATTGATCCTGTTAATATTAAAGGTGAAGTCGTGTTAACACTTGAAGGAACGCATCATTTTCACGATCAGGTGCAAGAGCTTTGCCATGAGGTGGGGGCGGTTTTACACCGAGACTATGAAGGCACTAGCCTAGATACACTCAGGCAAATGGTGGTCATGGGTATGGGGTCTGCCTTTTTACCAGGCTTATATATTCACTCAGAAATACATCGTCCAAATGAGCTGCAAGTATGTGAGCTAAGAAATATGCGCATAATTCGCCAGCATAACCTTATTTGGCGAAATACATCGTCGAGCCGTGTATTTTTTAGAGAGCTAAGCCAATATATCCGCACGATTATGAAAACTAAATTAAGTGATGTAGTAAGCGTTATTGACCAATAATTTATAGCAAGCAGGTTTTTGGCGTTGTATATACTTGTAATAGTGGGCTTTTGAAGCGTAATTTCTCTTTTTAAATACGTTAATAAATATTTTAACCCGCGTTTTGGGTAGCTCTTAGCTGGTACGAATAAAGCCTAAAGCATGCTCACTTTAGGCTTTACTAATCATCAAAGGCTTCAAAACTATTTAAGGACTACCACGGGAACATTACTATTTTCGAGCATTTTAATGGTGTTACTACCTACAAAAAACTGCCTTAGTTTAGAGTGCCCAAACGCACCCATTACAATTAAATCAATATTATTTTGCTCTTGGTATTGCATTAGCGAGTCAAAAATATTGCCTTCTAAAAAGCTTGCTGATACTTCAAACCCCATACTGAGAAGTTTATGCTGCGCATTAATAAACTTTTCTGCGAGGTCTTTTTCGTTATTTTTGATACTCACCAAATGACAATGCAAGCCATGTAGCAATCCGCCATCAATCACTTGTTGCAGTGCTTTGTCGGCTGTTTCGCGGCCATCGTACGCAATCATAAATGATTTAGGTTGTTTAAATGTTTCAGGAATAAGCAAAATAGGTTGTGTTGCATTACGTACTAAGGTTTCAATGTGTGAGCCCAGCACTGCAAAGCTATTACTATGTCCCGCACCATTTTGCCCAATAACAATAAGGCGTGTGTTGTCTTTTAAGTCTATAACGGTATCGAGCAAATCACCGTGGCGCTTAATTAATTCAAAGTTAGTAATACCTGCCGATTTAGCGTGATCACTTACCGAGTTTAATAATTCGTCAGCCATTTTTAAACTTACTTGGCAGCGTTGTTCGTCAAGCTTAGTCATTTCATCAAGCAATGTTGACTGTGCACCAAGCCCAATACTGCCAGAGTAGTCGCCAACATTCGTTTGCTGCGTTTTTTCAATTGTATGCACAAAACTAATGGGTTTATTGAGCTTTTTTGAAGCCCAAATAGCAGCATCGGTTACATTTTTAGTAATGGCTGAGCCATCTACATAAGTAATTATTTTAGTCATTACATTCTCCTTAATGTCCGCCAAGTAGTTTATCGACTTCTTCAGGGTTGTTATGCACACCAAATTTATCAATTACGGTTTCGGTTGCGCTATTCATACCAATAATATTAACTGTTGCGCCTTCACGCCTAAACTTAATAACCACCTTATCGAGTGACGATACACCGGTGATATCCCAAAAGTGAGCATGGGTTAAATCAATTACCACGTTAGAAACCGCATTTTTAAAATCGAACGACGCTATAAATTGCTCCGCTGAGGCAAAAAATACTTGGCCAACTACTTCGTAAGTTATTTTATCGTTGCTTCCATCATGGTTAGCTTTAACCACCATAAAGCGACCAATTTTATTGGCAAAAAATAATGTAGCTAGCAATACACCAACTAACACGCCAATGGCTAGGTTATGCGTGGCAACTACCACAATAACGGTGGAAATCATCACTACGTTTGATGAAAGCGGGTTCTTTTTTAAATCTTTAACTGATGTCCAAGAGAATGTACCTATCGACACCATAATCATTACTGCAACTAATGCCGCCATAGGAATTAACCGCAGCCATTCATCTAAAAACACCACCATGATGATTAAAAATGAACCGGCAATAAAGGTAGAAAGTCTGCCGCGACCACCCGATTTAACGTTAATAATTGATTGTCCAATCATGGCGCAACCTGCCATACCACCAAATAAACCTGCGCCAATATTGGCAATACCTTGACCTTTACACTCTTTATTACGATCGCTTGTGGTATCGGTTAAGTCATCAACAATAGTGGCGGTCATCATTGACTCAAGTAAGCCCACAACCGCAAGACCAATCGAATACGGCAAAACAATTTGCAGCGTTTCGAGTGTTAGCGGTACATCGGGCCATAAAAATATAGGCAGAGTGTCAGGTAGTTCACCCATGTCGCCAACGGTTCTTATATCAAGCCCTAAAAACAGTGAAACCAGCGTAATAACAACAATACACACTAAAGGAGAGGGAAGTATTTTGCCAATAGTTGGAATGTACGGGAATAAGTAAATAATACCTAAGCCCGCTGTAGTCATGGCGTAAACATGCCAAGTCACATTGGTAAGCTCAGGTAATTGCGCCATAAATATTAAAATAGCCAGTGCGTTTACAAACCCAGTAACAACAGAGCGCGATACAAATCGCATTAACTCACCGAGCTTTAAAAAGCCTGCAAATATTTGTATTACGCCGGTAAGCAAGGTGGCAACAAGTAAGTATTCCAGACCATGATCTTTAACTAGCGTCACCATTAACAGTGCCATTGCACCGGTAGCCGCCGATATCATACCTGGGCGTCCGCCTACAAAGGCAATAATAACCGCGATACAAAATGAGGCGTACAAACCCACTTTTGGATCAACACCCGCAATAATAGAAAAGGCAATAGCCTCAGGTATTAGGGCAAGCGCCACAACAATACCAGCAAGCACATCGCCACGAACATTAGAGAGCCAATCTCTTTTTACGTGATCAAACATGTAAGTAACCTAATTAGTTAGTTTCCCAAAGTATAGGGGAATATTTTATTTAAATATCAGGGATTCTCGCGCAGAGGCGATTAAGGTTGCACGTAATGTGCGGATTAAAAAGGGGGGGGTGGTTGCCTAGGGCGGCGTAAGTTTCAAGAAAAAGCTCCTATTAGTTTGTGTTAACTGTAATACCTTGAAAATAACATAAACTAAAACCAAATTCTTTTAGTTTTTTATATTGAATGTAGTGATATGACTTGTTGATTACGTTTTATAACTTTGTAATTTATAACGTTAGCCCGCTTTAAGTTTGTGGGCAGACTTTAAACTGTACATGCGTTCATCGGCTAAGGTTAAGCATTCAGTATAATTTTGGCATTCATCGCTTGAAGCTATTCCATAACTAATGCCTGATTGTGGCCACTGTTGTTTAATAGTGTGATGGAGCGAATTTAGCTTTTCTTTGAGCGCTATTTTTATTTGGCTAAGCTCAGCTTTATTCGCTACTTTACATAGCCAAATAAACTCATCTCCTCCGGTTCTAAACACAGCTGTGTTATGTGGTACATGATTTTTCATTAAATTTGCTGCATTTACTAAAAATTCATCGCCTTTTGTATGCCCTAATGCATCATTTATTTTTTTGATGCCATCGCAATCTATAAACACAATTACGTAAGAAAAAATTGAGAGCTTGGTTAACTCATCATCTAATAATAAGCGATTTCCTACTTGAGTTAGCGGGTCAAAGCGCGATTGATAAAGTATGGTGTTAAATTCGTGCTGCTTTAATTTTAGCCACTCAGATAAAGACAATAGTATGCATACACAATCTATAGCCAAGGCACTAAGTACAAAGATTTCGGATGATGAAGCGTTTATCATATTAAAATGAAACGCGACATAAACAACCAAAGATAGGCTATAAAGTAAGTTACCAAATAAAAAGTACTTAGCTCTAAAGTCGTTTAAGCTTAACATTGCAAAGCCTGTTGTTATGCTAAGCATCACCCATGTTGCAGCTAATAAATGCGCAACATAAAACACAATGTAAAACGGCATAAACACACTGCACACACCACATACAAGCGATGCATAAGTAAAATATTTTAACGCACTACCTAGTTTATTTGTTTTTTCTTTATCAAAATTAAACAAGTAGTAGGTATAGGCTGAGGCGCAACTGATTGCAAAAGCAAATAAGTACATGCCTAAATAGTGTTTATTAAAAGTAGGGCTAGCATATATTGCGTTTAAAGCACCCGACGCAAAAGCCCAACCTAGACCATGCAAGCCTACATAACCTGCACAAAACAATGCGACTTTTTGCTTTACTCTTAAAAACATTACAAAGGCCATAACAGCAAGTGTAAGCATGACCGAAATAGCGATAAGAGTTAATGAGTTTACATAAAATTGGTGATGCAAAAATGCAGGTTCGCTTAATATTTTTAAATCAACTGGGGTTGGATAGTGCTTAGCATCTAAATATATCCATAAATAGCCTTTACCAGCGCTCGCAAAAGGCAACTTAAAAGCTTGGCCATGCATTATAATAGCGGGTTGGTTAATGTGAGATTGCGAAAAATCAGCAAGCTTAATTAAATCCCCGTTATCACTTTGCCAATAGGCCACACCAACGTCGATAAAATTAGCTTGTGGGAGTATGTACCAATCTGAGGGGGTATTACTTTGAAGCGCTATTTTAGTCACAACAGCGTCGCTTTTTCCAAGTAAGTTATTTGTTTCAGTACTGTTTCTGTATAATGAAACTACTTGCTCTACAGATGGAGCAGTACCTGATGATGTAGTGGGCCGCCATAAGTTATCATCGCTGAGAGTCGTTGTATCAGTATTCAGAGGGAGTGCACCGGTATAAGTACTAAACAAAGTACATAAAAATAATAGTGCTAAAACAACAACCCGATCCATATGAATACCCACTTTCCAATCTCACAAAGTGATTATATGCAATTTGTAAATAAATAGCATATAAATCAATCAAAATAACTATTTAAGGTGAAGGCGTAAAATTAAAACGTATAGGTTATTTTATTTGTATTACTTAAAGTAGTACGACTGAGTGGATTCGAACTACTGACCTTTGGACCGGGTGAACAAGAGTAGGTAGTGCTTTCTCTTTGGATTTATTATTACTTTGAAGTGGTACGACTGAGTGGATTCGAACTACTGACCTTTGGACCGGGTGATCAAGAGTAGGTAGTGCTTTTTCTTTGGATTTATTATTGCTTTGAAGTGGTACGACTGAGTGGATTCGAACCACCGACCCCTACCATGTCAAGGTAGTGCTCTAACCAACTGAGCTACAGTCGTACAATTTTTGAATTCATAAATAAATTTATTCTCTGATTTTAGAATAAATATTGGTACGACTGAGTGGATTTGAACTACAGACCTTTGGACCGAGTGATCAAGAGTAGGTAGTGTTTTGTTCCTTCAGTGATACTTTTTTCTTAAGTGTTGGTACGACTGAGTGGATTCGAACCACCGACCCCTACCATGTCAAGGTAGTGCTCTAACCAACTGAGCTACAGTCGTATTACTTTATTTAAGTAGGTGTTAATTGCTTAACAACGGCGGCTAATATATAGCGTGGCGGTTGGTGAATCAAGCAAGTTTGTTATTTTTAAGTTTATTTGTCGTTTTTTTATTCATATTGGGCTTATTTCACACGTTTTATAAAAACCTTGCCACCAAATTACATGATTTTTAGCAGAGCTTTTTAGTAAGTTCAGTAAGTTATTGCTTGATTTAAGTTTTATTAAGTTATTAATCGGCTCGCTTGTAATGCTTTGTTTAAACCACAGTTCTTTGTAAAGCGGTTGTAGCTCTTCTAAATAACCTGTGAGTTGTGCTTGATAAGGCTGAATATCTTTTAAATAAAACTTTTGAAATACATTACTTATTATTTTGGCTTTTTTATTGTTTTTTCCCACTGGGCAAAGGTCATTTAAGTTTAGTGTTTTTACAAACTTTGTAGCACTATTATTTAACACCACTTGCGTGCGAGCTGATTGAATTAGCGCTTGATTAAATTGATACTTGTTTAACTGCTCAAGAGCACTAAAAATAGCATTCGCGTTTATACTATCAAACTCTTGACTGCTTATTTTTTGTTTTATGGCAACCAGCTGTTTAAGGGCATGTAAAGTATCGCTGTAACCTGCAGGCTCTTTACTTAGCTCGGTTGATGTTAATTGCCATGTTTGGTTAAGCTCTCGTTCTTTAAAAAGCATGGTATTAAAATAGTGCATTAGATGCGTTTGTTTGTAGGTTTTAGCTTTTTGTATTTTACTGAAAATAAAGCTGTTTTTATCAATCGAGTTTAAGCAAACCTGTGCGCTTTGTATAAAATTTATCTGATACTTAAGTTGACTAGCAGCACCAGCCGTTTTACCTAATTGGTTATTGTGCTCACTGATTAATACGTTTAATTTGCAGTGGCTGATACCTGCAAGTTCAACAATACCTAAAGTGATATTATTTTTTTCAAGTGGTGCAGGGGGCAATAACGACAGTTGCTTAAGTGGGGTAGGCTCAACAGCAGCCACATCAAGTGTACTGCTTAAGCGTTCAACATAGGTTTTATTAGTATCGCTTGGGGCTTTAATACAGCCAACCAGCAAAAAACTGCACAGTATTAGTAAAGTAACCAATACTGTGCAGTCTGAGAGCATGCTAGCTTTTACTGAGTGCTTCATAATTACTAAACTCATACTTAAGGCGTTTATGTACTGTGAGCATTAAGAATATAGCCGCAACACTTAGGCCAACTATTATTCCTACCCAAAAGCCATGAGGCCCCATGGCTGGTACAATTATATCTGTTCTCGCCAATACGAAACCTAAGCAAAAGCCGATTAACCAATATGATATAAACGTAATGTACGATATTGGTGTTGTGTATTTTAATCCTCTTAATATGCCATTAGCCGCAACTTGTAGCGCATCAGGTAATTGATAAATACACGCCAAAATCATGATTGATGAGGCCAATGCTAACACCGCAGGGCTGTCGCTATACATTTGGCTTATATAGTCTCTGCCTGTAAATGTAATGAGTGCCAAAAATAACGCAATAGCAATAGCTAAAATATAGCTGGTAGAAACCGCTACTTTTAATTGCGTCATATTATTTTGGCCAAACAAGTTACCAATGCGAATACTAATAGCGATTGATAGGCTCAGGGGCATCATGAAAAGTAATGTAGTAACACTTGCAGCTATTTGATGCCCTGATACCGCAACGGCACCTAAATGTGCAATAAATAAAGGGATACATGCGAATAAAGTCACCTCAAAAAAAGTGGCTAACGATATAGGTATACCCAGCTTTGTTATAATACCAATAGTACTAAAGTTAGGCTTTTCGAATGATGAAAGTAGCCCTTTAGCGTCTATTTTTTTACTCATTTGGCAATAGGTTACTTGGGCTATGGCCATAATAGTTAAAACGATAGCGGTAGCAATACCGCAACCCGCACCGCCGTAAGCCGGTAAGCCAAATAAGCCATTTATAAATATGTAATTAACCGGAATATTTACAGCGAGCCCCAGTAGGCTGATATAAAACGCGGGTTTGGTCATACCCATGCCTTCGGTCACGTTTCTATAAACTGTAAATATTAAAAAGCCAAATACTCCCCATTTTACAAAGTGAATGTAATCGTAAGCTAAATTAGCAATCGCTGGGCTGGTATCGAGTTTAAAAATAATGGTATCGGCTAAATAGCTTATCGCAAAGCCGGTAAAACTTAAAATAGCGGTTAAATACAGCGCTTGTTGAAAATAGTGGCTAATGCCTTTTCTGTCATCCGCACCTGAAAACTGCGCAATAATACCGGTAAGGGCTAATAAAATCCCTTGTAAAGCCAGTAATAAAGGGTTCCAAATACCCGTAGCAATAGAAAGCGCGGCCAAGTCGGTTGGGCTTACTTGTCCGGCCATAATAGTGTCGACCACCGACATTAAAATAAGTGTGACTTGCGCTAAAAAAACAGGTAAAGCAAGGGAAAGTAAACGCTTAGCTTCCCAATTACAAAAGGTCATAAAAACAGCTATTAGATTAAACAGGCGGCAATTGTAATCTATTGTGTTTCAAATAAAAATCACAGTAGTGAATGATTTTGCGAGTTGATACGTTAAACTATCACTTTGTAATAATTTAAAGTGATTTTATGTTTACAGGAATTGTGCAAACACAAGCGACCGTTGTATCTAAAGTGTTGAATGAAGGCGTTATTCGCTTAGTGGTGTCGGTAGGTGATGAGTATGTTAAGCACCTTGATTTAGGGGCGAGCATTGCAATTAATGGCTGCTGTTTAACCGTTGTTAAAGTTGAACTAAGTAACCACGATGTAGTGGCGCAAGTTCACTTTGATGTGATTGACGAAACGCTGGCGCTTACAAACTTAGGCGAGTTAGAGTTAGGGAGCTTAGTTAATTATGAGCGTTCTGTAACGTTTGGTACTGAGCTTGGTGGGCATATAGTGTCGGGGCATATCCACTGTGCGGCACAAATAAGCCAAATAATTAAAGTGCAAAGTAACTGTAAAATACAGCTTAGTTTACCTAAAAAATGGCAAAAATATGTGATCTACAAAGGGTTTGTAGCTATTAATGGCGCAAGCCTAACTGTTGGTGAGGTAGATGAACACGGTTTTTGGTTACACTTGATCCCCGAAACACTGGCTATTACGAATTTAGGGTCAGCGCAAGTAGGCGATAAGCTAAACATTGAGGTAGATCAGCAAACCTACACCATAATTAATACGGTCGAAAACTACTTACGCCACCAAGGCTAGAATATTTGTTCATTATCGCTGTCTATATGTAACTCTAGCTTTTTATTCGCATGGTCAATGTGCATGTTTAAATGGATAGGGTTACAGCAAGCGCTGCACTCTTCAATGTAGTCTTGATCGCCCATACTTGCGTCTATATCTAAATGTATATGGTTGCCGCAATGTGGGCAGGTGATACGTTGTGATAAAAAGTCTTTCATAATCACTCCCGCTATAAATAATAAAGTTAGGTCCAACTTAATCGCTGACAGATGAACCTCTACTTACTCATTAAATATAGCGCTGAAATGTAGCTTATGACACTTATTTTACAGCTTTAAAATGCTTAACTAAGCAGCCTATCGATATGTTGTTTTGCTTCAGTAAGATAGTGCCCTGCGAATATATTAGCGTGATTTAAAATAGGGTATAACTGGTATATGAGTTTGCGTTTTTCGTAGTTTGGAGAAAGCGGGTAGTGCTTGTTATAGGCGTTATAGAAGTCGTTAGGTAATGGCGCAAATAATTCGCTCATTGCCATATCAACCTCGCGGTCACCGTAATAACAAGCTGGGTTAAATAAAGTGGGTATATCTTTAATAAACCCCATATTCCCACGCCAAAAATCACCATGTAAAAGAGAAGGCTCTATATGATGATTATGTAGCTGCTCTTTAACTAAATTTATTATGCGATCAGGTTCAACTAGGTTTATGTTTTTTTCAGCTAGGAGTTGTAGTTGCCAGCCAATGCGCTCTTCTGCGTAAAATACATCCCACTTTTTATGCCATCTATTTGGTTGCACAGTGGTGGCTAAATAGTTATCTACATCAAAGCCATACATAGCTTGAGGGTGCTTTTGATGCAGCATTGCAAGGTGCTTTCCCATATCATCCCAGCGCGTATGTGGCTGCTTATCGAGTACGAGCCATTCGAGCACAATAAACGAAAACTCAATGTTAGCACCTGTTACAATACAATCAGGTACCATAAATATACTGTTTTGTGTAAGAAGCTTAAGGCCTACAGCTTCGCTTTCAAGGCGTTCAAGCTCGCTTTTAAGCGCTATTTTAACTAAATAATTATGAGTACCATTGGTTAAATGAAAGAGTTTATCGGTATTTGTACTTTGCAATTGGCGCTTATAAGTGTGTTTAAAGTCATAATGAATGGCTTGGCTAATGTGCTCGTTTACAGTTTTCCACATATCTGTTGCTCGCCTTTTAAACAGGTATTTAAACTATGGCAAAAAAGTATTAATTTAACAAACTAATCGTTGTAAAATTAACGATATAAAAAATACTAATGGAGCACTAATGAATAAGAGTTTTATCACTAATTTGCTAGCTGGCGCGTGTGTAGTGGCAGGTTACTTTTTTGACCAACCAATTGTGTTGTCGGTTGGCTTATTTGCCCTCTCTGGTGCGGTTACAAATTTATTAGCTATTCATATGCTATTTGAAAAAGTCCCTTTTTTATACGGCTCTGGTGTTATAGCGCTAAAGTTTGAGAGCTTTAAAGTAGCAATTCGTGATTTAATATTGACTGAGTTTTTTTCAGAGCAAAAAATCAATAATCTGCTCAATAAAGCACAGCCAAATATCGACTTTACACCCATTATTAGTAACGTTGATTTAAATCCTGCATTTGACAATTTATTAGAGGTCATAGAGCAGTCTCAGTTTGGCAGCATGCTAGGTATGTTTGGTGGCACAGCCGCCATTGAGCCAATGCGTGAAAAATTTATAGAAAAAATGCAATTGTCGCTTAGTGAGATTTCTCAAACTGACAACTTTAAAGCATTAGTAAACCAAACACTCTCACAAGGTAATAGCGCACAAAGCTTACACGTTACGGTACTTAAATTAGTGGATGAGCGTTTAGATGAGTTAACACCTAAAATGGTGAAAGAAATTATTCAAACTATGATCCGTGAGCACTTAGGTTGGTTAGTGGTGTGGGGTGGTGTATTTGGTGGCTTATTTGGTTTAATCGCAGCTGTTATATAATAAAACTAAGCCTGATTATAAACAGGCTTAGTCTTGCATTAACGCCATACTATTTTGGTCCTGTAATAATTACTTTTTCAGGGTTAAATGTTTTTGCTATATCTTTAATTGACGTACGGGTACTGGTATCAATATTTAAATAGTTAGCGCTTTTATCTAAATTATATAATGTGACAAAGTCACCCATTGATAAGTTATTGCATTCAAGCTTTTTGCTTATAACCGCTTTACTAATATTTAAATTACGTGATGTTTTACGAAGTACATGCGCTTTATTAGCCGCTACAGCCATACATGCTTGTGTACCAGCTGATGAATCAGTAGCTTCAAATTGAACTGCCAAAGCAGGAGTTACTAATAGTGTTGCGGCAACTACCAACGTTGTACATAAACTAGCTTTTAATGTATTCATAATTATTCCTCATTGTTTGTGGTTCAGCTTTATTATTGAGCTATTTAATCTAAAAAGCTGTTAACCAAACGCAACAAGGTGTAAGCATGTATGTGAAAAATACACACTTTACGTAGGTGCTTGAATATATACTTTTTAAAATGTGTTTTTTGACACACTTAAGTAAAATTATTTTATAGCGACCAATTTTATAAATAACATAATCATTCTATCGTATTAAATAGCGCATTCACTGCGTTAAAAATGTTTCGTGTAGAATAACTACACGTCATAATTTTTCCTTGTTATTGCGCTATTTTCTTAACGAAATAATAGGCCACTAATTTAATGTAATTGGTATAACTTATTTTTTCAGGCTGTTATTATCGCCTCCATTATTTGTGATGTTTTATTAATTAGCGCGTATTTATTAGGAGCACCAGTGAGCAAAACGTTAGCAAGCTATTATCAGCAAGCGTATGCATGTGAGCACAAGCATTTTAATCAATGTTTTTATTGTGGCTGCGAAGCAACAGAGCGAGACCATTGCCCGCCGCTGCATATGCTACAAAGCATTATAGATTTGGGCGAAGAAGCCGATTTTGTATCAATTGCTGCTTGTTATGAGTGCCATGCACTATTACATAACGAAAGGCTCATGAGCATAGATGAGCGCTTCACTAAGCTTAAAAAAAAGCTCTCAAGCAAATATGCAAAAGCGCTGCGCGTTTATAATATGTGGGAAGAAAGCGAACTTGGCGAAATGAGCGACGAATTTGCACACAGCATTCAAGCGGGTATGAAGCTAGGAAAAGAAGCATCAGAGCGCTTAGCTTTTACAGGCTTCAGTTATGCCACAGAAGAAGCGCGTGTAACCGTGCGCGAAAAAACCAAAGAGTTTGATGTAGAAGGCATGATTTTTACTGACTTTAAAGAAGCGTTAAACTACTGCATTAATAGTCTTAAAGTACAAAAAAGTGACTTTTATAAAATTTTAGTTGAAGACTACAACGGCGACTTTAACAAAGCGTTAAGCCAATATCGTCATCGTCACGATAAAGTAACCGCAGCGAAAGACGGTAATACTTTAATTAAAGATTTTTCAAAGCAGCATAAGCAAAACTCAGATTTTGTAACACGTACCGTTAAACACTTTATGAGCAAAGATCCGTCACTTACGACTGAAGGTGCGCTTGAAAAATTGTATAACAATTATATAAAAAAATAATTACAGTCATTTAACTCAATTAATCGCTTTTTTACCTGTTTTTTTAGCTTTATTACTTAGCTTTAGCTAAAGTAGCAAAAAAACAGGAGAACCTAACAACATGCAAAAATTTGCTCCCTCATTGTTAGCAGTTGGTTTAGCTGCTGCACTTGTTGGTTGCCAAGAAAATGGCCCACAAGATCCAAAAATAACAATCAATAAAAACCCTTACCCAAGTACTTACAAACCAGTAGCGACTAGTAGCACATTAATCACAAACGCCACTGTACTTACCGGTACTGGTGAGCGTTTAGATGAAACGGATGTTTTACTTGTTGATGGTAAAGTACAGCAAGTAGGCAAAGACTTATCTGCTAATGCAGATACTACAATTGACGCAATGGGCAAATGGGTAACCCCAGGAATTATTGATGTCCACTCTCATCTAGGCGCCTACCCAAGCCCATCGGTTGAGTCGCATCAAGATGGTAACGAAATGACGAGCCCGAATACTGCTGAGGTATGGGTAGAGCATTCTGTGTGGCCACAAGACCCTGGCTTTAACCGCGCTCGTGAAGGCGGTATTACCTCATTACAAATTTTACCAGGCTCAGCTAACTTATTTGGCGGCCGAGGCGTTACGCTTAAAAACGTACCAGCGCATACCATGCAAGCAATGAAATTCCCTGAAGCGCCAAATGGTTTAAAAATGGCGTGTGGTGAAAACCCTAAACGTGTTTATGGCCGTCAAGGTACATTACCTTCAACCCGTATGGGTAACATGGCAGGTTACCGTATGGCTTGGGCAGAAGCACAAGAATATAAGCGCGCATGGGACAAGTACGACGCTGATTACGAAGCAGGCTTAAACCCAGAAGCACCCGTTCGCGACATTAAGCACGATACTCTTCGAGCGGTACTTGAAGGTGAAGTATTAATTCACAACCATTGTTATAAAGCTGAAGAAATGGCCATGATGATTGACCTTTCTAAAGAATTTAACTACCACGCTGGTACATTTCATCACGGTGTAGAGGCTTACAAAATTGCCGATCTTCTCGCTGATAACGGTTCATGTGCTGCACTTTGGCCTGATTGGTGGGGCTTTAAAATGGAAGCGTACGACATGGTTCAAGAAAACGTAGCTATTGTAGATGCGGTTAAAAACTCATGTGCGGTTGTGCACTCAGATTCTGATACAACCATTCAACGCTTAAACCAAGAAGCCGGTAAAGTAATGTTCCGCGCAAACGAAAATGGTTTTGATATTTCTGAGCAGCATGCCATTAAATGGATCACCTCTAATGCAGCTAAATCTTTAGGTATTGAAGATAAAACAGGGTCGCTTGAAGCAGGTAAACAAGGCGATGTGGTTATTTGGAATCAAAGCCCATTTAGTGTTTACGCAAAAGCAGAGCAAGTGTTTGTAGATGGTGCAAAAGTTTATGATAGAAACGATAGCGCATTCCAAGCACAAAGTGATTTTATGTTAGGCCAACAATAAGGAGCCCAGAATGAAAAATTTATCACGTTCGTTTTCGCTATCTCTGGTTGCTGCTGGATTATTAGCCTCAGGTGCGGCAAGTGCCCAATCGCTTGCTATTGTTAATGCAACACTTCATACCTCATCAGAGCAAGGCGTTATAGAAAACGCTAGTATAGTAATGGATAACGGAAAAATTACCGCCATTAACCCAACACAAGTGCAAGCAGATAAAGTTATTGATGTAAAAGGTCAAATTGTAACACCTGGCTTTATTGCAAGTATTAATCAGCTTGGCCTTGTTGAAGTGAGTGCAGTTGCAGGCTCTCGCGATGCAGGCGAAGAAAAAGCGGGTATTGATTTTGATGTAAGCCTTGCTTATAACGCCCATTCTAGCTTAATACCTTATGCGCGTAAGGGCGGGGTTACACGCGATGTAATAACTCCTCACGGTGGCGACAGTATTTTTTCGGGCCTTGCGAGTGTTGTTGATTTAAGTGGTAGTTTTGATAGCGACATTCAAAAACAAGCCGCTTTAATTGTTTATTTAGGAGAACGCAGCAAAGGTTCCCGTGCATTTACATTGCAAACGCTTATTAATAAGCTTGAAGAGCACCAAACTAAAGCGGCTAAAAAGCCTAAAAAAGATGACGACAGCAAGCCAAGTACTGAAGATAAAGTAATGGCTAAAGTACTTAGCGGCGATATGCCACTTGTAGTAGGTGTATCGCGAGCGGCAGATATTATTGAGCTTCTTAAGGTTAAAAAGCAGTTTGGTATTAATCTAGTGCTAAATGGTGCGCAAGATGCTGTAGTAGTAAAAGAAAAGCTAGCTCAAGCACAAGTGCCAGTAATTATTAGTGCAATGGACAGCTTACCTTCAAGCTTTGACTCACTTCATGCAAGTTTAGATAACGCAGCCGTGCTTGAAAAAGCCGGAGTAAAGGTTATTTTAACGGTAGGCGGGGATGCCAGCCATAATATTTACCAGCTTCGTTTTGATGCCGGTAATGCAGTTTCGTACGGCATGAGCCAGCAAGGTGCACTTAATGCTGTTACATCCAATGTAGCCGACGTATTTGGCATAAATGCAGGTAGCCTTGAAGTAGGTAAAGCTGCCGATGTGGTTGTATGGAGTAACGACCCATTTGAGCTAAGTAGCCATGTAAGTAAAATGATTATTAACGGTGAAGAGGTTTCTACACAGTCGCGCCAAGATAAACTACGTGAGCGTTACACTACAGATTCAACAATGCCGCGTGCTTATACAAAATAATTAATATAGCTTTAATTATCCAAAATTCAGGTTAATTATTAAAGGCCGCTACTTTAAAGTTAAAGTAGCGGCCTTTTTATATAAAATGAAGACACAAAAAAACCGCTTACTTTAAAAGTAAGCGGTTTTTTAATTTAATCTAAAATTATACTAATTTAGATAAAATTTCGTTAAATGTAGCACTTGGGCGCATTGCTTTAAATGCAGCATCATCATTTGGTTGGAAGTAACCAGATAAGTCTACAGCAGGGCCTTGAGCTTCATTAAGCTCGCTTACGATTTGATCTTTTTGTGTCTCTAAATCGTTAGCAATTTGAGTGAACTGCGCTTTAAGCTCACTGTCTTCGTCTTGCTTAGCAAGCTCTTGAGCCCAAAATAAAGATAAGAAGAAATGAGAACCACGGTTATCAATTTCTTTTACTTTACGTGAAGGCGACTTGTTTTGTGCAAGGAAAGTACCTGTTGCTTTATCTAGTGTATCAGCAAGTACTTGTGCTTTTTTGTTACCAGCAGTCACACTTAAGTGTTCAAGTGATGCAGCAAGTGCTAAAAATTCACCTAGAGAATCCCAACGTAAGTGATTTTCTTTTTCGAATTGCTGAACGTGCTTAGGTGCAGAACCACCCGCGCCAGTTTCAAATAAGCCACCACCATTCATAAGTGGAACAATTGAAAGCATTTTAGCACTTGTACCCAACTCTAAAATTGGGAATAAATCTGTTAGGTAATCACGTAGTACGTTACCTGTTACAGAAATAGTGTCTTTACCTTCTTTAATACGCGCTAAAGAGAAAAGTGTTGCTTCAAGCGGTGCTAAAATTTGAATATCTAGGCCAGCAGTGTCGTGATCTGGTAGGTATTTGTTCACTTTTTTGATTAGTTGTGCATCGTGAGCACGGTTTTCGTCTAACCAAAAAATTGCAGGAACGCCAGTTGCACGTGCACGGTTTACTGCAAGTTTAACCCAGTCTTGGATTGGTGCATCTTTAACCTGACACATTCTCCAAATATCGCCTTGCTCAACAGTGTGCTCAAGTAAAGTAGCGCCATTTGCATCAACAACACGGATAGAACCGTCAGCTTTTGCTTCAAACGTTTTATCGTGCGAACCGTACTCTTCAGCTTTTTGAGCCATAAGGCCAACGTTTGGAACGCTACCCATAGTTGTTGGATCAAAGGCGCCGTTTTCTTTACAAAAATCAATAGTTGCTTGGTAAACACCTGAGTAACAACGATCTGGAATTACAAAGCTTGTGTCTTGTAATTTACCATCGTTATTCCACATTTGACCGCTTGAACGGATTGCAGCAGGCATAGACGCATCAATGATCACATCACTTGGCACGTGTAAGTTTGTAATGCCACGGTCAGAATCAACCATAGCAATTGCAGGACGGTTTGCGTAAACAGCTTGAATATCTGCTTCAATTTCTTCGCGCTTAGCGTCGTCTAATGTTTGAATTTTAGAGTATACGTCGCCTAAACCATTATTTACATCAACACCTAGCTCTTCAAAAAGCTCACCGTGTTTAGCAAATACATCTTTGTAGAATACTTTAACAGCGTGACCAAAAATAATTGGATCAGACACTTTCATCATTGTCGCTTTCATATGAAGCGAGAATAAAACGCCTTTTTCTTTAGCTGCATCAATTTCTGCTGCTAGAAACGTTTGAAGCTTAGAAGCGCTGATGCGTGATGCATCAATAACTTCACCAGCTAAAAGTGGTGTGCTTTGCTTAAGTACAGTTACGTCGCCGTTAGTAGCTACATGTTCAATACGAACGTCGGTTGCAGTATCTACAGTAACTGATTGCTCAGAACCAAAGAAATCGCCTTCGTTCATGCTTGCAACGTATGACTGTGAATCTTTGCTCCATGCACCCATTGAATGAGGATTGTTACGTGCATATTCTTTAACAGAACCTGGCGCGCGACGATCAGAGTTACCTTCACGTAATACAGGGTTTACCGCACTACCTTTAATTTTATCGTAAGTCGCTTGGATTGCTTTTTCTTCATCGTTTTTAGGCTCAGAAGGGTATTCAGGTAACGCGTAACCTTTAGCTTGTAGCTCTTTAATTACTGCGCGAAGCTGTGGAACAGATGCACTGATATTTGGTAGTTTGATGATGTTAGCTTCTGGTGTTTTTGCTAATTCGCCAAGCTCTGCAAGTGCATCATTAATGCGTTGCTCTGGTGTTAAGTAATCAGGGAAGTTTGCAATTACACGACCTGCTAATGAGATATCGCGAGTTTCAACTTCAACACCTGCCGCATTAGTATAGGCTTGGATAATTGGTAACAACGAGTAAGTTGCTAGTGCCGGAGCTTCGTCCGTTTTTGTATAGATAATTTTTGATGTCATCATCATTCCTAGATAGTAGGCCAAAGGCCTTATTCAACAATGCAAAGGAACTCATTAAGCTTGAGAAGCCGTATCAACTCTCAAATAATGAATAGTTTGTTAGGTGTTGGTACTCATTATTGCCTTTTAATAAAGCAGAATAACCACACCTGACGAACTGGGTTCCTGTTTATAATTCAACGAATAAAACGCTACACTTAACCACTAAATTGGTTTTAGTGGTATTAGCCTTTAGCATAGGAAGTTCCTAATACAAAAACACTTAGGTAATTGCGATGTTAATACGTTGTTTTTAGCACCAAGAGTGTAACAAGCTTGGCTAAAAAGGGCTAGGTTTTGAACTTGCCAACAAGTATATAAATAGCTCTGTGTTAGAACATTGGGGTATATAAAATAAATTCAAGGAAAAGGGTTGAAATTACGTAAAATGAGGCAATAAATGACAGTAGAAGCAAAGAAGTGTGTTTTGAAGGATTAAGCGAGGATCTAAATTAGGTCACTCGCTTTTAGTGGAACAAAGTTGCAATCACTCTAAAATGTCACCGTTAGGGGCAATGTTTTTAGCATGAAGGCCTTTAGGACCTTGTTCTAATTCGAATGTTACATCTTGACCAGCTTTAAGTGTCTTATAACCGTCCATTACGATCGTTGAGTAATGAGCGAAAATATCATTCTCGCAGCCGTCTTCTACGATGAAACCAAAACCTTTGGCGTTGTTGAACCATTTGACTTTACCACAAGCCATACTTCTACATCCTTCTATAAGTTGACTAATTTAGTTATTCTAAACCGTATAATTTGCTAGACTGACTAAGGTTTAATCAATCTATATTTGACTGTAGTTTATTTAGCCAATCAGTCAAGTGTTTTAAGTTATTTTTTAACATTTTATTTATTTTTTATTCAAGTTTGCTTGAGTTCCAAAGACAAGACTATATTTAATTATGAGTGGTATGAAAGATTCAGGTGTTATAGACACAGTTCGCGATAGTGAAAAGCAAAAGCTTCAGCCACCGCGAAAATACAAAGTTGTTTTAAATAACGACGACTACACGCCAATGGACTTTGTAATAGAAGTTCTGATGACGTTTTTTAATATGGATAGCGATAGAGCAACCGACGTGATGCTTCAAATTCATGAAAAAGGTAAAGGTATATGCGGGGTTTACAGCCTCGACGTAGCCCATACCAAAGCTGAACAAGTTAACCGCTACTCGCGGGATAACGAGCATCCACTGCTTTGTAGTTGTGAGCAGGAATAAATACCAATTTTATTAAAAAGTGATCATTTAAGCGGATTAAATAACTTATTAACTTCGTTAAAAATTATTCATATAGAACAACTATATTTGTAATTTTTTCCTTGTAACTAAGCTATTTACTCATCGCTATAATAGCCACTAATTTAATGCAATTGGTATAAATACCAATTAGGGTGATCAAACATCCAATTGATGTGGTATAAATTATTATCTCAGTAAGGGGTTGCCAATGCTAAACAAAGACTTAGAACTAACCTTAAATGCCGCGTTTCGTGAAGCGCGCACTCGCCGTCATGAGTTTATGACCGTAGAGCACCTTTTACTTGCGCTTTTAGATAACCCGTCAGCGGGGGAAGCATTAAACGCGTGCGGTGTTGATATTTCAGGCCTAAAAACTGAACTATTAGAGTTTATCGACGAAACCACGCCGGTAATTCCAGATTTAGAAGAAGAGCGCGAAACTCAGCCTACACTTGGCTTTCAACGAGTCCTCCAGCGTGCAGTTTTTCATGTTCAATCATCAGGAAAAAATGAAGTAACAGGCGTAAACGTTTTGGTTGCTATTTTTTCAGAGCAAGAAAGCCAAGCCGTATATTTACTTAAAAAGAGCGATATTTCTCGCTTAGATATTGTTAACTTTATTTCTCATGGCATTTCAAAGGCAGATGATGAGTTAGGTGACGACACCGACGACATTCATGAAGAAGTGCAAGAAGTACAAAACGAAGAAGCAAGCAAACTAGATAGCTTTACTACTAATTTAAACGTTCAAGCTCGTGATGGTCATATTGACCCATTAATTGGTCGGGATAGCGAAGTAGAGCGCACAGTACAAGTATTGTGTCGCCGTAAAAAGAATAACCCGTTACTTGTAGGTGAAGCAGGGGTTGGTAAAACAGCCATTGCAGAAGGCCTTGCGTATCGAATTGTTAACGAGCAAGTACCTGAGGTAATTGCTGATGCAGTTGTTTACTCTCTTGATATGGGCGCATTGCTGGCGGGCACTAAATACCGTGGGGATTTTGAAAAACGCTTTAAAAGTTTATTAAAAGAGCTGCAAGCAAAACCAGGCTCGATTTTATTTATTGATGAAATACACACAATTATTGGTGCAGGTGCAGCTTCGGGCGGCGTAATGGATGCATCAAACTTATTAAAACCACTACTTTCTAGTGGGCAATTACGTTGTATGGGCTCAACTACATACAATGAATATAAAAATATCTTTGAGAAAGACCGCGCATTGGTTCGCCGCTTTCAAAAAATTGATGTACTTGAACCAAGTGTTGCCGATACCACTAAAATATTAAATGGCTTAAAAGAGCGTTACGAAGAGCATCATGGTATTCGTTATACACAAAAAGCCCTTAAAGCAGCCGCTGAGCTAAGCGCTAAGTACATTAATGAGCGTCACTTACCTGACAAAGCCATTGATGTAATAGACGAAGCCGGTGCAAATCAGCGCTTGCAACCTAGCTCTAAGCGTAAAAAAACCATTGGTGTATCAGATATTGAGTTGATCATATCTAAAATGGCACGTATTCCACCGCAAAATGTGTCATCAACAGATAAAGAAACGCTTAAAAACCTTGATCGTAATCTTAAAATGTTGGTATTTGGGCAAGACCAATCTATTGACGCTCTTACATCAGCTATTAGATTATCTCGTTCAGGACTTGCGAACGAAGATAAACCAGTGGGTTCTTTCTTATTTGCAGGCCCAACGGGTGTAGGTAAAACAGAAGTCACTAAACAGCTAGCTAAATGTATGGGTGTTGAGTTTATTCGTTTTGATATGTCTGAGTACGTTGAGCGCCATGCGGTGAGTCGTTTAATTGGTGCACCACCAGGCTACGTAGGGTTTGAGCAAGGCGGATTATTAACCGAAGCTGTAATTAAAAATCCACATGCGGTTGTACTTTTGGATGAAATTGAAAAAGCACATCCAGATATTTACAATATTTTGCTGCAAGTAATGGATCACGGTACGTTAACCGACAACAACGGCCGCAAAGCCGACTTTAGAAATGTGGTTGTAGTAATGACTACCAATGCAGGTGTGCAAGAAACAACGCGCAAATCTATTGGCTTTAGTGAGCAAGACCATACGCACGATGCAATGGGCGAAATTAATAAAGTATTCTCGCCAGAATTTAGAAACCGCTTAGATAACATTATTTGGTTTAACCACCTTGAAAAAGACGTTATTTTACAAGTTGTGGATAAATTTGTTGTTGAGCTGCAAACGCAATTAGATAAGAAGTCAGTTAATTTAGAACTTACATCTAAAGCGCGCGAATGGCTTGCAGACAAAGGTTATGATAAAGCAATGGGAGCGCGACCTATGGCGCGTGTTCTTCAAGAAGAGCTTAAAAAACCACTGGCCAACGAAATTTTATTTGGTCAACTTATTGATGGCGGCACAGTTAAAGTGTCTGTTAAAGATAAAAAAATACGCTTTGATTATGAAAGTAATTTAACACCAGCGTAACTAGCTTTGTAAAAATAAAATAGCTCGCTTATAGCGAGCTATTTTTTTGCTTTTTACAGGCAACAAAAAACCCAGCAAAAGCTGGGTTTTTTGTTTATTAAATGTAATTGCTAGTAAGTACCATCAATTACATTTAATAAACGCTTAAAGCTAGTTATGCACTAGCCAAAAACTAAATCTCGTTTACGCACTTACTTAGCGAGCACGGAATACGATACGACCTTTCGATAAATCGTAAGGAGTCATTTCTACCGTTACTTTATCGCCGGTTAAAATACGGATATAGTTTTTGCGCATTTTACCTGAAATATGAGCCACAACTACGTGACCATTTTCTAGCTCAACTCGGAACATTGTATTTGGTAAAGTATCAAGGACTGTCCCTTGCATTTCGATTACGTCTTCTTTCGCCATGTTTAGCGTAACACCTCTTTAATAGTTAAACGCTGCAGATTTTGCCCAAAATACGCCAATAAGTAAAGGCGCTGGGGGCATTTTTGCAAATTAAATAGCCAACCACTCATCATTAACCTGTTTTTGTGCGGGCAAAAACTGAGTTTTGTACTTCATTTTGTCGCATTCGTCTATTTGGTAGCCCAAATACACAAATTCTTTATTTTGTTCTTTAGCAAATTTAAGCTGCTGTAAAATCATTACCGAGCCTAAACTATAGTGCTCAAAGTCGGGGTCAAAAAACGTATAAATAGCCGATATAGCGTTGTTCATACAATCTGTTACCGCAACGGCCACTAACGTATCTTGATGCCATAACTCTATAAATGTGATCTCTAGCCAGCTGCATAATAAAAAGCTCTGGAACTGCGTTTTATCAGGAGGGTACATAGAGCCATCGCTATGGCGTAAGCTTATATATTTACTGTAGAGCGGATAGTATTGCTCACGCTCAACACTTGAATACCTAACCTCAAATGCTGAATTTGCTTTGTTTTGTTTACGTTTTTGCGATTTTGATGGAATAAATTGTTGCGCTAATACTCGTACTGAGTTGCACTCGCTACAAATAGGGCAGTGCGGGCGATAAATCTGGTTACCGCTGCGGCGAAAGCCTAACGCTAATAGTTGTTCAAATTTATCAGTTGTATAACAACTTGGATCTAAAATCACCAAAAGCTGTTCTTGTCGATCGGGTAGATAGCTACAAGCAAACTCTTGGCTTAAGCCAACGCGTGCCGGAAGATGTTCATTCATAAATTGCGTTTAGCTCCTGCGGTTCCCACATTGTTTGGTCAACACAATAACTGTGTGCTTTTTTGAGTTTAGTCAAAAATTCTGAGCGGGGGATTACTTTTGCACCTAAAGAAGTTAAATAAGGGTTTTCTAGTTGGCAATCTATAAAATGTGCATTATTACGTTTTAGCCAATTAACCAACGCCCACATCGCAAGCTTCGAGCAGTTGGTTTGATGATGAAACATCGATTCGCCACAAAATACACCATTTTGCATAATGCCATAAAGGCCACCTGCTAGTTCACCATCACGCCAAACTTCAACACTGTGTGCAATACCAGCCTCGTGTGCATCTTTGTAAGCGTCAATCATATCTTGAGTGATCCAAGTGCCCTCGGTATCAATGCGTTGCTCACAGCACGCTTCAATCACTTCAGCAAATGCATTATTAAGCGTGACTTTTACGGGGTGCTTTTTTAAATGCTTTCGCAGACTCTTACTTATATGAAACTCATTAAGCTCTACAATGCCACGCTCGCTTGGCGACCACCACATAATGGGCTCGTTTTCACTAAACCACGGAAAAATACCATTTTTGTAAGCATTACTTAAACGAGCAACTGATAAATCACCGCCTATTGCCAGTAACCCATCAGGAGAGGTGAGTGCATATTCAGGATGTGGAAATGCTATATCGTTTTCACTTAATTGGTATAGCTGGTTTCTCATACATTGCTTAATTTATTAATTATCTTAAAAGTGTAACTATATTTTAGGCATAAAAAAAGGCTGAATTATCAGCCCTTTCTAAATTATTTAGCGTGATTACAGATTATCTAGGAAACGTTCTGCATCAAGGGCTGCCATACAGCCTGTACCCGCTGATGTGATTGCTTGACGATAAATATGGTCAGATACATCACCTGCAGCAAAAACGCCTGCTACGCTTGTTTGAGTGGCGTTACCGTTAAGGCCTGACTCAACAACTAAATAGCCGTCTTTCATTTCTAGTTGGCCTTCAAACATATCTGTGTTTGGTTTATGGCCAATAGCAATAAATACACCCGCTAAATCAAGCTCTTCAGTAGCATCTGAGTGTGCGTCTTTAATACGCACACCAGTTACGCCCATTTGATCGCCAAGTACTTCATCTAAAGTACGATTGTAGTGTAGTACTACATTACCATTTTGTGCTTTTTCAGCTAAACGATCAGCAAGAATTTTTTCACTGCGGAAACTATCACGACGGTGAATAACATGAACTTCATCAGCAATGTTAGATAAATAAAGCGCTTCTTCAACCGCTGTATTACCACCGCCTACTACTGCAACTTTTTGACCTTTATAGAAGAAGCCATCACACGTAGCACAAGCTGAAACACCACGACCTTGGAAATTAGTTTCAGACTCTAAACCTAAGTACTTAGCAGATGCGCCTGTTGCAATAATTAATGCGTCACATGTGTAAGTGCCTTGATCGCCAGTTAATGTGAAAGGGCGTTTAGATACATCAACTTTATTAATGTGATCAAAAACAATTTCAGTTTCAAAGCGTTCAGCGTGCTCTTTCATACGGTCCATTAACGCAGGACCTGTTAAGCCGTGTGCATCGCCAGGCCAGTTTTCAACTTCGGTAGTCGTTGTTAATTGACCACCTTGTTGAATACCTGTAATTAAAACAGGGTTTAAATTTGCACGGGCTGCGTATACTGCGGCTGTGTAACCAGCGGGGCCTGAGCCTAAAATAAGTAACTTACAATGTTTTGCTTCAGTCATGATCTTTTCCTAAACGTTTAATTCTGAACTTAATGGCTTCGATTCTAAGAAAAACAAGGCACAAGTAAACAAATTCCGTGATTATTTTTTTCAGCAAATCGAAAAGCTGTGCAGTATTGTGTACTAGTACTATGTGCTTTTACAGTTAATACGTTAAAGTAGCTCAATAAATAGACTAACAGGCAACAAAACAACGTTAATTCATGACCACCTTGAATTTTTTTGTTATGTTTTACCTAATTTTATTTGTCACTGATAGATTATGTGACCTAAGCGAATAGGCAACTATGTTATTTTGGCAGGAAAAACCCGCATTTGGGTTGACTTCAAAAGACGTTAACGTCTTAACCAATGCGCAAGATTACCGCACGCAATTACTACGTTTAATTGCTAACGCAAAAAAGCGAATTTACATTACAGCGTTGTATTTACAAGACGACGAAGCAGGGCGCGAAATTTTAGAAGCGCTTCATCGCGTGTCATTAGCAAACCCTGCACTTGAAATAAAAGTGCTGGTAGATTTTCATCGCGCGCAACGCGGCCTTATTGGCGCCGAAAAATCAGACGGTAACGCAAGTTTATATTGTGACTTCTTAGAAAAATTTAAATCAAACGTTCAGGTTTACGGTGTACCTGTAAAAGCTAAAGAGCTCTTTGGCGTATTACACTTAAAAGGTTTTGTAATTGACGATACCTTACTTTACAGCGGTGCAAGCTTAAATAATGTGTATTTGCAATATAACGAGCGCTACAGGCTCGACCGCTACTTTTTAGTGACGCAAAACGAGCTGTGTGATTCTGTAGTCGACTTTATAGAGTCTCAACTGCTTAGCTCTATTGCTGTTCCAAGAATTGATTCTCGTCCACTTAAACGTTTAATCGACTTTAAGCTTGAACAAAAGCAATTAATGCGCGATCTAAAATCAGCAAGTTATAAATCGGCCGAGCAAAAAAATACACAGCCGTTAGGTGTACGTTTGTTTTTAGGGCTAGGGCGACGTAATAATGAGCTAAACCGTATTATAAAAGCTTTGTTTGATACTACAGAACAAGAGCTTGTTCTTTATACTCCGTATTTTAACTTTCCGGCACCGCTAATGCGCTCTCTGCGCCGGTTATTAAAACAAGGTAAGCAAGTTACTATTGTTGTAGGCGATAAAACAGCAAATGACTTTTACTTACCGCCAAGTGAGCCATTTAGTAAAATTGGTGCACTGCCGTATTTATACGAAACTATTTTGCACAAATTTGTAAAATCGCAAAAACGTCATATTGATAACGGTAATTTAAATGTGTACTTGTGGAAAGATGAAAGCAACTCTTTTCATTTAAAGGGCATTTGCTCTGACCGCACTAAGCATTTATTAAGCGGGCATAACTTAAACCCACGTGCGTGGGGGCTGGATATAGAAAACGGTATTTTAATTGATGATGCTGAGCAAACAATCATGCCAGCAATAGAAACCGAAAAGCAGGAAATACTAAAACACTGCCGCCGTTTAACTGGCCCCGATGACTTAGAGACAATGGACGATTACCCGCAACCGGTTAAAAAATTACTCGGCCAGGCTAAACGTGTAAAAGTAGATTTTATAATTAAGCGTTTTATATAAATCAATCCATAAAATTTAGACACAAAAAAAGCAGCTAACTAGCTGCTTTTTTATTGCTTATAGTTAGGTAATTACCTAACTATAAAACACATACTTATGCGTTTTCTACTGCAGTGCGTGGGTCAACATATTCCATGTTGAACGCTTCTGCTACTTCTTTGTATGTAACTTGGCCTTTAATTACGTTTAAGCCTTTTAAGAAGTGAGCGTCATCAAGTAGTGCCTTTTTGTAACCTTTGTTTGCAAGGTTAATAATGAAAGGCAATGTTGCATTGTTAAGTGCAAAAGTAGATGTACGTGGAACAGCGCCAGGCATGTTAGCAACACAGTAGTGAACAACTTCATCAACGATGAAAGTAGGATCAGCATGTGTAGTTGCTTTAGAAGTAGCAATACAGCCACCTTGGTCAATGGCAACATCAACAATTGCAGAGCCAGGCTTCATTGCTTTGATGTGATCAGCTGTTACTAGCTTAGGTGCCGCTGCACCAGGAATTAGTACGCCACCAATTACTAGGTCTGCTTCTAGTACATGTTTTTCAAGAGCGTCAGCAGTAGAGTAAATAGCTTTTACTTTATTACCAAATTGCGCGTCTAATGCACGAAGTACATCAATGTTACGATCAAGAACAACAACGTCTGCGCCCATGCCAACAGCCATTTGCGCTGCGCTGCGACCAACCATGCCGCCGCCAATTACAACAACCTTAGCAGCTTCAACACCTGGTACGCCACCAAGTAGCATGCCACGACCGTGGTTAGATTTTTCAAGTGCTTGTGCACCAGCTTGAATAGACATACGACCAGCAACTTCACTCATAGGTGCAAGAAGCGGTAAACCGCCACGCGCATCTGTTACTGTTTCGTATGCGATACAAATCGCTTTGCTTTTAACAAGGTCTTCAGTTTGTGGAAGATCAGGTGCAAGGTGAAGATAAGTAAATAAAATTTGGTCTTCACGTAGCATTGCACGTTCAACAGCTTGTGGCTCTTTTACTTTTACGATCATATCTGCTTTAGCAAAAACATCAGCAGCAGTTGCTAAAATTTCAGCGCCAGCTAGTGTGTAATCTTCGTTTGTAAAACCAATGCCCATACCTGCATCTGTTTCAACAATCACTTGGTGGCCGTGATTTACTAATTCACGAACACTCGCAGGAACCATACCTACACGGTATTCATGGTTTTTAATTTCTTTAGGTACACCAATAATCATAAAATTTGCCTTATTAAGAACGGATTTATATTTTCCACTATTATATTCATGATAAGGCAGTGTGTCTCACCTTTTTTAAATGATAGGCTAGTGTTATTATCTAAATAATAAGAATAAACAGAATAAAAAACTAGTTGGGTGTATGCATCAGTTATTAGATAGAATTGACCGTAAAATTTTAATGGAATTACAACACGATGGGCGACTTTCTAATGTAGAACTGGCCCGACGAGTTGGCCTGAGCGCTACGCCCTGTCTAGAACGAGTAAAAAAGCTAGAACGAGAAGGCTATATATTAGGTTACAAAGCTGTGGTCGATCCTGCCAAGCTTGGGCAGGGGTTATCTGTTTATGTAGAAGTGACAATTACTAAAACATCTCCTGATGTATTTGACGAATTTAGTGCAGCCGTTAAAAAGCACGAAGAAATAATAGAATGCCATTTAGTGTCGGGTAATTTCGATTTTTTATTAAAAACGCGAGTTAACGATATGTCGGAATACCGAGGTGTTTTAGGCGATATACTTTTGAAACTTCCTAACGTAAGCGAAAGCCGAACTTATGTAGTAATGGAAGAGGTAAAAGGTGAGCAAGGTGTAATTATTCGCCCTTATATTGATTAAGAGCTTTACTTACGCGTTGGTATATTTATTTTTACGCTTAAATAATAAAAACTTGTTCATAATCAGGCCATACAAACTAAGATAAAGTGCATCAAATTGCATTTCCTGCTAAGGTATTTGACTGCTAAGCAAGTGCAAATAGAATAATAAAGAGGGATAGGAAGCTATGCGCCTAAACGGTGTGCAAAGACTATTAGAAACAGGGCTGATAATCAGTACCTTTGCGGCAATTTTCATTTTATGTGCCTTGATCAGCTTTGATCCAGCAGATGCTGCTTGGTCACAAACAAGCTTTAGCGAAGTAAGTAATATTACAGGCGCTGCTGGTGCGTGGATTGCTGATATATTATTACTTACCTTTGGTTGGCTCGCGTACTTTGTACCTGCGGCAATTCAGTTGTTTGGCTATTTATTGTTTAAGCAACCTCACCGAATTTTACAGCTTGATTACACAACGCTTGCACTTCGTGTTATTGGCTTTTCGTTATTTATAACGTCAGCTACCGCAATTAGCAGTATTAATTTTGACGATATTTATAACTTTTCATCTGGTGGGGTAGTGGGCGATGTTATTGCATCAGCAATGATGCCTGCGTTTAATTTTACCGGTACCACTATTTTATTATTGTGCTTCTTTTTTGCCGGCTTAACCCTATTAACAGGTGTGTCATGGGTTGAGTTTGTAGACTGGTTGGGCGATTTAGTTGTTAGGTTTTATCGTTATACTAAAGACTATGCACAAGGTTGGATGCAACGAGAACGTATTGCGGGTAGTGCAGTACAAGCTGATGCTCAGTTTAACGATGAAAGTTTTGATGAAATCGCGTTTGATACAAACAACGAGCTAAACGATTCCCCCGAATTTGAACAAGCACCGACTAACATTAAAAAACAAGACAAACAAAAAGCCATTACTAAAGAGCAGCCAACGTTTAGTGAGCCACAAATTAGTGATGACTACAGTCCATTTGATGAGCTTGACGATATACTCGATCAAGAAATTGGCTTTAGTGCCATAGATGACGAGCCAATGGATACAGAGGCTGCGCTTAACGCGCTTGATCAAAGCCAAGTCGTTGAGAGTGAAAAACCAGTTACTACGGTTGTATCGCCAGCTAGACCGATGCCTAAGCCAAAACCTGCGTATCAGCCACCGCCAACAGCAAAAGAAAAATTTGAAGAGTTACTTGATAAAGAGCCACCGCCGGGGCCTTTACCTTCACTCGATTTACTCGATAGACCAGACAAAGCTAAAAACCCAATTTCGCAAGAAGAGCTCGATAGTGTATCGCGTCTTGTTGAAACAAAACTACTCGACTTTAACGTGCAAGCCACTGTAGTAGGGGTTTACCCAGGGCCCGTAGTAACGCGTTTTGAGCTTGATTTAGCACCAGGTATAAAAGTGTCTAAAATTACTGGCTTATCTAAAGATTTAGCCCGTTCGCTTTCAGCTATCAGCGTACGCGTAGTTGAAGTTATACCGGGTAAAACATACATCGGTATAGAGCTGCCTAACAAACACCGCGAAATAGTCCGTTTATCTGAGGTAATTAACGCGCCTAAATTTGAGCAAAACCCATCGCCATTGACCATGGTGTTAGGTAAAGATATTGCAGGGCAACCTGTGTGTGCTGATTTAGGTAAAATGCCACACTTACTCGTTGCAGGTACAACTGGTTCAGGTAAATCAGTGGGCGTTAATGTCATGATAGTAAGCTTGCTGTATAAATCGGGCCCTGACGATGTACGTATGATCATGATTGATCCTAAAATGCTAGAGCTTTCAGTTTACGAAGGTATACCGCATTTATTGTGTGAAGTAGTTACCGATATGAAAGAAGCGGCTAATGCGCTGCGTTGGTGTGTAGGTGAAATGGAGCGCCGCTATAAGTTAATGTCGGCGCTAGGTGTGCGTAACCTAAAAGGTTATAACCAAAAAGTACTTGAGGCCAAAGAGGCGGGTTACCCAATTCTTGACCCATTATTTAAAAACACCGACGGCATGAAAGAAGGTCCCGATGAGCTAGATAAACTACCAAGTATAGTGGTAGTTATTGACGAATTTGCCGACATGATGATGATTGTAGGTAAAAAAGTTGAAGAGCTAATAGCCCGTATTGCGCAAAAAGCACGTGCAGCAGGCATACACTTAGTACTTGCAACACAGCGCCCATCGGTAGATGTAATTACTGGCTTAATTAAAGCCAATATACCTACACGAATGGCGTTTCAGGTATCAAGTAAAATAGACTCGCGTACCATACTTGACCAGCAAGGCGCCGAAAACCTATTAGGCATGGGTGACATGCTTTATTTACCGCCAGGCACAAGTGTACCAGAGCGTGTGCATGGCGCGTTTGTAGACGACCATGAAGTGCACGCCGTTGTAAATGATTGGAAAGCACGTGGTAAACCAAACTACGTAGATGAAATTTTAAATGGTGATGCAACAGAAGATATTTTATTACCCGGTGAAGCCAGCGAAAACGCCGACGAAGAGTCAGACCCTTTATACGACGAAGCAGTCGCATTTGTAATAGAAACGGGTAAAGTATCGGTATCATCAGTACAGCGTAAATTGCGTGTTGGCTATAACCGCGCAGCACGACTAGTAGAACAAATGGAAACATCAGGTATCGTAAGTTCACCAGGTCATAATGGTGCTCGCGATGTATTAGTACCTAATGGAGCAAATTGATGAAAAAATTAAACAGTTTATTATTAGTGCTTGGCAGCTTAGTTACCACGCCTAGCTTTGCTGATGACAGCCAAGCACTGCAAGACAAACTCGCCACACTTAGAAGCTTTAAAGCGCAGTTTTCACAAAACGTAACCGATTCGCAAGGCCAAGCTGTTATGCAAGGCGAGGGCACAATTGCCCTTAAACAACCTATGATGATCCGCTGGCAGCAAACAAACCCAGACGATACTTTATTTGTATCAAATGGCGACAAAACCTATTACTTCGACAGCTTTGCTGAGCAAGTAACCATAATGGATACCCACAGCCTGATAGACTCAACACCGTTTATCCTGCTTACTTCAAAAGATCCCGCTCAATGGGAAAAATACAGCGTACAAGCTACTAACTCTGGCTTTAGTGTTACGCCAAATAAAGGCGTAGAGAGCCAAGTCGAGCAGCTTGATATTACCTTTGCAGGTAACGAGCAAGGCCTTGCTAAATTAATCGTGACGGATAACTCTGGTCAGCTTTCATCATTTAGTTTTAGTGATGCACAAGTAAATACCGAGCTTGATACAAGTACCTTTGAATTTACCCCGCCAGAGGGTGTTGAAATAGACGATCAGAGTAACGGTGAATAGTTTAGGCTTTAACTTTGGGCCCGATGTACGCCCGCTTGCGGCGCGAATGCGCCCAACAACGCTTGACGAATACATAGGTCAGCAACATTTACTTAGTGGCGATAAACCCCTGCACCAAGCCATTGTTGCAGGGCGTTGCCATAGCTTAATTTTGTGGGGCCCGCCAGGGGTGGGTAAAACCACCCTTGCGCAAATTATTGCAAACCATGCCGATGCCGAGCTTATACAAATGTCGGCTGTTACCGCAGGCGTGAAAGATATTCGCGACAGCGTAACGCAAGCCCAAGGTAACCTACAAAGCCGCGGACAACGCACCCTTATGTTTGTTGACGAAGTGCACCGCTTTAACAAATCGCAGCAAGATGCATTTTTACCTCACATAGAAGATGGCACCTTTATATTTGTAGGCGCCACAACCGAGAACCCCTCGTTTGCACTTAATAATGCTATTTTATCGCGCGCACGGGTTTATGTTTTAAAGTCATTACAAGAGAGCGACTTATACACAGTTATAGAGCGCGCACTTTTGCAAGATGAGCAACTAAACCAAAAAAACATAGTTATTGCTAATAACGCCAAACAGGCACTGTGCCAAGCAAGCGGTGGTGATGCACGAAAAGTGTTAAACCTGCTTGAACAAGCGGTTGATTTAACCACCGAGCAAAATGGCACATACAACGTAGACGAGCACGTATTAAGCCAAGTACTTCCCACCCATTTAGCTAAATACGATAAAGGCGGCGATGAATTTTACGATTTAATATCGGCTTTTCATAAGTCAGTACGAGGCAGCTCACCCGATGGTGCGCTTTATTGGTATTGCCGTATTTTAGCCGGCGGTGGCGACCCACTTTATGTAGCAAGGCGCTTACTTGCCATTGCCACAGAAGACATAGGTAATGCCGATCCGCGTGCGATGGAAGTGGCCTTAAACGCATGGGATATTTTTCAGCGTGTAGGCCCAAGCGAGGGCGAACGCGCCATTGCACAGGCCACTTTATATTTAGCCAGCGCACCCAAAAGTAATGCGGTTTATATGGCATTTAACCAAGCAAAGGCTGATGCCAAAAACGAGCCAAGTTACCCCGTGCCAGAGCATTTACGCAATGCACCAACCAACTTAATGAAAGACCTAGGTTATGGCGCCGAGTACCGCTATGCGCATAACGAAGAAGGTGCCTTTGCTGCAGGTGAAAAGTACTTACCGCCAGAAATGGAAGGTAAGGAATATTACTTACCGAGCGATCGCGGCCTTGAGCAAAAAATTAAACAAAAACTCGATTACCTAAAAGAGCGCGATGCGCAAAGCTCACTTAAACGGTACGAAAATGATTAAACTTTATGTGATGATTGCCCTTGGCGGCGCCTCAGGAGCCTGTTTACGGTTTTTTATTAGCGAAACCATGCTAAAACTCCTCGGTAGGGGATTCCCTTTTGGCACGTTGACGGTTAATATTCTGGGTTCATTGTTAATGGGCATTTTGTACGGTTTGATAGATAAAGAAATTATCACCGCAAGCCCCGCTAAAACCCTTATTGGTATTGGCTTTTTAGGTGCGTTAACCACCTTTTCAACATTCTCAATGGACTCGTTGTTGTTGTTACAACAAGGTCACTTTATTAAAATGGCCCTCAATATCATCTTAAATGTGATGATCTGTATTTTTATGGCTTGGCTGGGCCTTCAGCTGGTAATGCAAAAAGGTTAAAAAACTAACATGTTAGATTCTAAATATTTACGACAAGACGTTGAGCAAACTGCAGCACGCTTAGCGGCTCGTGGCTACGAGCTTGATGTTGCAAAAGTGACAGAACTTGAAGAGCAACGCAAAACATTACAAGTAAAAACGCAAGAGCTTCAAAGTCAACGTAACGCCAGTGCTAAAGCTATTGGCCAAGCAAAAGCGAAAGGCGAAGACGCACAGCCATTACTCGACGCAGTGGCAAATTTAGGCAGCGAATTAGACGCAACTAAAAAAGCGCAAGACGAAGTATTAAACGCCATTAACGACATTGCATTAGCAATTCCAAACTTGCCAGACGAATCAGTACCAGAAGGCGCTGATGAAGACGACAACGTTGAAATACTTACCTGGGGCACGCCTAAAAAGTACGACTTTGAAGTAAAAGATCACGTAGATGTAGGGCAAGACCTAAACGGCCTAGATTTTGAAATGGGCGTTAAAATTAGTGGCGCACGCTTTACAGTAATGCGCGGCCAAGTAGCACGTATGCACCGTGCATTAACGCAATACATGCTAGACACCCACACAGACACAAACGGTTATACAGAAATGTATGTACCGTACTTAGTAAACAGCGCAAGCCTTTACGGCACAAGCCAATTGCCTAAGTTTGCAGGCGACTTATTCCACACATTAGGCCTAGTAAACGACGACGGTGAACAACAAGCTGGCTTTAGCTTAATCCCTACAGCAGAAGTACCGCTTACAAACAGCGCACGCGACGAAATTTACGAAGAAAGTGATTTACCAATTCGCTTAACTGCACACACGCCATGTTTTAGAAGTGAAGCAGGCAGCTACGGGCGCGATACACGTGGTTTAATTCGCCAGCACCAGTTTGATAAAGTTGAACTAGTACAACTAGTAAAACCAGAAGATTCTATGCAAGCACTTGAAGAGCTAACAGGCCACGCAGAGCAAATACTACAAGCACTAGAACTTCCGTACCGCAAAGTCATTTTATGTATGGGCGACATGGGCTTTGGCGCAGCTAAAACATACGACTTAGAAGTATGGTTACCGGCGCAAGATACCTACCGCGAAATTTCGTCTTGTTCAAATATGCACGATTTCCAAGCACGCCGTATGCAAGCACGTTTTCGCCGTGAAGGTGCTAAAAAACCAGAGTTACTACATACACTAAACGGCTCAGGTTTA
>NZ_LOFG01000018.1:0-248130 GCF_001469205.1 Pseudoalteromonas sp. H103
ATTTATGGGGAGTAACCACACTTCATAGGCTCCGCCTTGCCTAAAAACCAAACACACTGCTGCAAATTCAACCATCAAAGATCAACACGCCCTAAGCAATTACCTTTTCTAATTTAGGCTCTTTTTTAAACTTACAATACACTTTATTGCGGCCAAAACGTTTTGCTTTATACAACTGTTTATCTGCTTGGTTTATTAGCCCCTCAAGCGTGTTACTGCTTCTAAATTTAGCCACACCAATACTGGTAGTAATGTTAATCACTAAACCATCAATTTTAAAATGAGTATTTTCAATATCAGCTCTTATTTTTTCAGCCGCATTAAGTGCTTCGTCTTCATGTGGGAAAGAGCAAAATAAAGCAAACTCTTCACCGCCAACTCTAAATACATACCCCTTACCCAGCGTCACTCTTAGTAAAGTAGCTACCTCAACCAATACCTTATCACCCACAGCATGTCCGTGTTTATCATTTACTTGTTTAAAAAAGTCTAAGTCGAGTAAAAATACATATAGTTGCGACTTATCTTGTAGTTCCACTTCAAAATAGTGATTCATAGAGAGCCGATTACCAGCTCCAGTTAATGGGTCAAGTAACGCTAAATTTTTAAGCCGTTTAGAAAAATGAGCTCTACTGCCTTCAAAAACATGCGAGATAGCCCAAATACTTAAATAAGCACACATTAAATTCAAAGATAAATTGAAAGTGGTAAACGGGCTAAGGCTCGATTTAGTCCCTAAAATATAAGATTGTATAACGAGCAAGTTAGCAGATAAGACAACCCCGTATTGCTTACCTAACAATAAGTAAAACAAAATAGGTAATGCGAACGACCATACAAATACCCCATTATGTGGTGTAGCAAGCGCAGTAGCTAAAATAACAATGAGCGTTATAAGTGCGCACATAACTATAGACTGCCAAAATCTTAATGGGCGACGTAAGAGTGATATATAGGTGAAAAAACAATAAATTGAAAAGAAGACTTCGATATAACCCAGTAGCGCAAAATTGTTTACTGTTAAGTTAAAGACCGCAAATGCAAACGACAAAAAACCAAAGCAAAGACACATCCAACTAAGAACGCTCTTTCTTAATGATTTAGTACTATTAAGAGCTGCGATATCCATTCAATTAACTTAATAAAAAACAAAAAATAATTGTAACCTGAAAAAACAAATTAACAAGCTTTGAAGAAATAAAACCTTGTTAATACAGGCATTATTCACATTACCGGGACAGCTTTACTACTTTAGGTACACAACTGCCGCTTTTTAGCTAAATACTAACCACCTAACATAGACAAGTTTGTGGTTATACCTGTGTTGCCTTGGTGTAACAGGTGGGTGGGCTTTTTAGTTTTAATATACCGTGAAAGTAAATCCATTAGCGCGGTGTTTGCGTTATCGCCCATATACTCTCTTAATGAAATACCTTCTTCAGAGAACAAACACAGATGCAAATTGCCTTTAGCGGTTACCCTTAATCTGTTACATGTACTACAAAAATCATTACTGTAGGGCATGATCAACCCAATTTTACCTTGGTAATCTGGGTGAGCAAATTCTTGAGCAGGCCCAGCAGAAGCGCTTCGCGCAATTTGCTGCCAACCGCTTTGTAATAGCTTCACTTTTAAAGACTGACCCGAGACATGGTTTGCATCAAAAAATGTTTTATTATCGCTTGTTTGCATAAGCTCTATAAAGCGAATGGTTACCGGACGATGTTTAATCCAATTTAAAAATGTTTCAAACTCTTGTCCATTGTATTGCTTCATCAGCACGCTGTTTATTTTTACCGACTCAATACCGGTTTCAAGTGCGGTATCTATACCGCTCATTACAGATGCAAATTTATCGTGCCCGGTAATCGTATTAAACATACGCGGGTCTAAGGTATCAATACTGACATTAATTGCATTTAGGCCTGCATCGACCCAGTTATGAATATTTTTATGAAGAGAGAAACCATTCGTTGTCGCAGCTATTTTTTTTATGCCGCTGGTATCTTTTGCAACGCGAATAACATCTATAAAATCTTTGCGCAAAGTTGGCTCACCGCCTGTGATCCGTACTTTTTCTATACCGTGATGGGCAAAGGCTTTAAGCGTATTGCTAATTTCATTAACACTTAAAAAACCGCGCTCTTGGCCGCCTTGATAACCATCGGGTAAACAATAAACACATTTAAAATTACACACGTCTGTAATAGATAAACGTAAATAACTAAATTCTCGCCCTGTAGGGTCGATTAGCATAAACAAACCTTAACTTATACCAACAGGTAAAACAGTTGCCGTACCTATTAATACATAATAATTGCAAAACAATATGATGTAGTACCAATGCGCAGTAATACATAATTACGCGCATTGGTAATAATAACTAAGGTGCTACATAAGTAGTCCCTTAAATTATATTTGTTTTAGGCTTTTAGCCCTTTTTTAACTTCACTTGGCTTCATAGGTAAATCACGTAAACGCACGCCTACTGCGTTAAATATTGCATTACCTATGGCTGGCGCAACACCTATAACTCCAGGCTCACCTAAACCAACTGGAAACTCATCACTTTGTAAAAATTCAATGTCCATATCTGGAACATCTTGCATTCTTAGTGGTAAATAAGTATTAAAGTTAGTTGCCGATACCTGCCCATCTTTATACGTATTTGACTCATGTAATGCAAGGCTACTGCCCCACAGTAAAGAGCCTTCAATTTGTGCTAATGCACCATCTGGGTGAACAATTAGCCCTGCATCTACAACTACATATAATTTTTTAAGCGTTATTTTACCGCTATCTCGATTAACATGGACATGTGCTGCGGTTGCAAGCCATGCTGGCATTGTACGCTCTTGCCCAGAACTCACTGAAAAACCGATACCCTCATCTTGGCCAAGCTTAACAGAGGCCACTTTATCTGACACCTTTTTAAGCACATTACGTAAACGCAGTGCACCGCCCACACTTTCGGGCGCTTTACCCGCTTGCTTACCTTTCCCGTCTAGCATTTCGATTCTAAATTGAACCGGATCTTTGCCTTGCTTATGGGAAATTTCGTCAATAAACGATTCAAGGCTCCATGCAATCCAACCAGGACCAACTGAGCGCAGCCAACCAGGGGTAAATGTACTTTGTGCTATTTCGTTATTAATGGCACGTGCTCGGTGACTACTCATGCTATACCAATGATCTGCACCCGATGCTGAAAATGCATCAAATTTACCATTACCATCAACCCCTGGAGATAAAAATCCAGGTGCCATTGCTTTAGTAGGCCAGCCTGCAGCAAATGCATGTTCTAAACCAGTAAAAGCGCCACTTTTATCAAAAGACGCCGTCATTTTTGCAGCTGATGCAGAGCGAGACTGATCGAATAAGCTATCGTCCGCTCGTGTAAATACAAGTTTAACGGGCTTACCAACAGCTTTTGCAGTGAGGGCTGCAGGTACGGTCCAATCACCAAATAAACGACGTCCAAAGCCTCCGCCTAAATAATAAGGGCGAATTATGACTTTCTCTTGGGCTACTTCAAGCGCTTTTGCAATGGCTGGTAATGTAAGTGATTGCCACTGGTTACCCGTATGAATTATCCACTGACCGTCTTTAAATTCAGCCAGCGCATTGAGTGGCTCTAGCTGATAATGACTTGCCGTAGCCGTGGTGTACATCGACTCTAATGATTCATTGGCATTGGCTTGCGTGTTTTTAATATCGCCTTCATCAACAAATAATGTGCCTGAGTCACTTTGCTCACATAATCGTTTGCCTTCATTTTGAATATCGGCTTCGGTTACATTCGCGGTTTTACCCTTTTTATAGGTCACTTTTAGTGCATCTACCGCTTTTATTGCACTTGGGTAGTTATCAGCTAATACAACAACCCAGCCTTGAACGGTTTCGCTAGGATCGTTTAAAATTTCAAAGCCTTTATAGCCTTTAATCGTTTTAGCCGTCGTATCATCAACATTAGTTACTGTGCTGCCATAACGCGTTGGTGGAATAACAGGTCGAGCGTACAGCATGCCCTCTACTTCTACGTCAATGCCGTAAACAGCTGTACCATTTGTTTTAGCAGGTATATCAAGCGCTCTAAAGTCTTGCTTTAGCCCAGTTAAATGACGTTTATTAGCCGGTTTTAATGGTAGCTTTGCCACTTCTTCACTACTAAAAGTACGGTTAAACTCGCCTTTTTTAACAATGTCAGCGTAATTTAGAGATTTATCACCACAAATAATGTGACCTTTTTCAGCATGGCATTTACTCGACGGTACACCCAGCATAGCAGCCCCTGCATCTATTAATGCAATTCTGCCCGCAGCGCCCGCTTGCGATAACGGCTTAAAGCTTTGAAATACCGACCATGAACCACCCGTTACCATGTAACCCCATTTTTCGTGAGTGTCTACATAAGTAATTGATACTTTATCCCAATCGCACTCTAGCTCATCAGCTACAATACGCGCCAATGCAGTACCAATATGTTGACCCATTTCAGCTTTAGCAATACTGACTTCTACTGCGCCATCGCTGCTCATAGTCCACCAAATTGTTGGTGAAAAAGCTTGCTGTGTAATTGACTCTTTTGCACTTAACGAGCCTGAAAATAGAGCGGGTGCAAATGCCATCACCAAACCTGCGCTGGCAGTACCAATCATAAACGAGCGACGATTTAAATTAACGGTTTCGCTATTTTTTTGAAATAATTTTTTCATTACAGGCTCCAGTTAAGCGTCTTGGGCATTTGGATCAAAAATGTTAACAACATTTTGTGACTCATCGGCAGCGCGTTTAATAGCCGTTTTAATGCGTTTGTATGCCATGCAGCGACAGTAGTTGCCATTCATATGATTAACTATTTCTTCTTCAGATGGGTTTGGGTTAGCAGCAAGTAATGTAGCAGCTTGCATTATTTGCCCAGACTGACAATATCCACACTGTGGTACTTGCTCTTCAACCCATGTTTTTTGAAGAGGGTGTTCGTTATTAAGCCCTTCAATTGTGGTAATGTTTTTACCCGCAATTGCGCCAATTGGTAGTACACATGACCGTGTTGCTTGCCCATCTAAGTGCACAGTACACGCACCACACATTGCAATACCACAACCAAACTTTGTACCTTTTAACCCAATTTCATCACGAATAACCCATAACAATGGTGTATCTTCACTTGCGTGTGATTCAACCACCTTGCCATTAATTGTAAACGTCACCATAGCTTGCCCCTTGATTAATACCCAAGATTTTAAAAACCTTGATTAAAACTTATATAATTTAATTACTTATCGTGTACTTATAATTCATGCTTAGCTAAAAAATCACTTAGCTGCTCTTGCGTATCAATGTCTAATTTTGCATGACTTATATTAATTGTATTTACGATTTCGTTTTTACTGCGCAATAAGTGTTGCGCCCCCTTATCTGAAGTTAAGCTTGCAAGCTTGGATAAATCAACAGCTGGGAATATAGCAGGTACCCCTAAGCGTTCGCCGTAATCTGCGCACCAGCGCGAAGGTGTATGAGTAAACCCTTTAACTAACTCATGTACTTGCTGCGTTTGTAATTCCACCTGATCGCCCAGCATAAACAAAAAACCATCGTAGGTGTTTAGCTTAGAGACAGCCTCAGTTGCCGTTGCAATGCTCCCCCCTAGCCCTTTACCCCATTGTTTGTTTTCAATAAGCTGAACATTTGTATAACCATAAAGTGCCTGTTCAATTTCCTGATGCCAAGCGCCTGTTACTACGTAAACAACCGAATCATCAAGTGCTTGAAGCGTTTTAACCGCTCGCTCAATCATGGTTTGCCCAAACCCCACATTGGCAATTAATTTACAGCCGTTAAAACGCGATGATTGCCCAGCAGCCAAAATCACTTTTGCAATTAGCAAACCTAATGCCCCCAATTACTTAACGATTGCGCATTTTTATTACTAAGCACCGCATGTATTTCACTTATTAACGAAAGCGCAATGCTCTCGGGCGAATCTCCGCCTAAATTTAACCCCACAGGGCCAAATACTGGTGCGTGTACATTTTTAATAGTGGTATTTGCATGTTGTAGCACTTGCTCTCGCCTGTGTGCTGGGCCTAGTAAACCAATATATTTAAACGGTAAACTTACAAACTGTGCAAGTACGCTGGCATCTAATTCAACACTATGGGCCATTAAAATGACGGCATCTACTTTGTGTTTTTCACAATACGTTTTTAATTCACTTGGTGAGCAGCGTAAAATAGCATCAGCATTTTTAAAGTATTCCCTTTTGGCATTAGCAGCGCGCGTATCCCAAACGCTCACACTCCAGCCAAGCTGCTTTGCTAACGTATAAACAGGGATTGCGTCTGCACCGCCTCCTACTATTAACAAATGAGGTGGCGGATAGATTGAGGTTTGAAGCCAAGTGGCATGATTGATCTCAACTAATTTAGCTTTTCGGTTCATCGATAAGTCGTGTTGCTCATCATTTTGTGTAAACACACCACTACCTTGGGGTAAAACTGGGGTAACTTGTTGGGAGTATTGACCGGGCTTGTTGTCACTTAATGCTTTAAATACATGATCTAATTGTAAATATTCATTATTCTTATGAATAGGCTGCAATAATATGTGTACAATACCACCGCAACCTATACCAAGTTGAAATGTTAAATCGTCCTCATCGGTTGCATCATAACTAATTGTTTTACTGGTTAAAGTGCCCATTACTTGTTTGGCATGGCGCTGAATATCTGCCTCTAAGCAACCACCTGAGAGCATTCCTAATCGCTGCCCTAAACTCGATATAAGCATCATAGCGCCTAGTTTTCTGTAACTAGAGCCTTCTATTTTGTATAAAGTAGCTAACACCCATTCCTGAGTATCTTTTTGAGCATGCCAAGTATTTAGAATGCTTTTTAAATCAGTAACCATATATTGCCTTTACTAAAACGTCTTCTGCGGCTAACAAACTAACAAAACAGTCAATAAATAACCGATTCAGTAACTTAGCTTTGTATTATATCGTTTAACGTACCAATTAACTCATCAAATTGATCATTTACGCTTTGGCGTTGCTTATCGCTGAGTGTGGTATTTAATTGGTACAATAAATTAATATATAAATTGAGGTTTTCTTCATTTGTTTTAAGTAGCGTTTCGCTCATGTAGCGCTCGCGTTCTTTTATTACTGTACTTAACTGAGCTATTAATTCGTTTTGCGTTAAGTTTTTGTTTTTAAATATCTCAATAGCCACATTTAAACGGTTTTGTTTATACTCTAACCACAGTGATTTGGAGTCTTTATGCTGCTCGTTAGCTGTAATTATTAGTGCTTTTTGATCATTAGTTAGTTCATCTACCCATTTTTCATAATATTCGATTTGCTCTTCTAAACGATCGTTTTTACGCTCAAGCGGTGTCTGTTCGTTAAACTCCTCGCGCTCTTCATCTATTTGTTTTTGAATATTACTTAGTAGCTCACCGCGTTGCTCACTTGATAAGGATGCCCCGAGTTCAGCTAAAGGCATGTGCGCGTATTCGAGTAGATTTTGCCAATGCTTTTTGGCAAAAACCACCTGTTTTTTTAACTGCTCGGTGCTTAGCGTGCTGTTAAAAAGTGACCTAATGTTTTGAATATCTTGTTTGTAGGCAGGCAGCTGCGTACTTCTGTGCCAGGCTTGGGTCGTATTAATGATCTGTTTAAGCTGCTTATTTTGAGTTTTATTTAAATCAATATAATCATCCACCCAAAATGACGAAAGCCAGCTCAAGTTGTTGTAAGTAAATGAAGCTGAACAACTACACAAAAATACCATGCTGATAGCAAAGCATGCATTTATTACTTTTTTAGTTTTAAGATTATTAAGCATCACTTTCCTTATTTTAAATTTTATAATTCCGAAAACCTTACTTGATAATAATTATCATTTAAATATTGACTTGCTTGGTAATCTAACTAATAATCATTACCAGAAACGAAATGTACCGACCTCAGTGCCCATGGAAGAGTATTCAGCAAGGATGCTGACACATTAAACAAGAACGTGCCGCTTAGTGTTATTACTTACTCAATTGAAGTAATAGCATAAAAAATCACATCTACTTGCTACATTGCTCATATTAGTGACGGTTAATATGACTCCAAAAAGCCCTAACGGGCTTTTTTTATTCCTTTAAATTTTCTGTAAAATCTGTATCTTACACACCTAAAGCCAATATGCTTAACTTAATATATAAGTGTTTACAGAGCTGTGTTTTATCCACGTTACCTTAAAAGCGCTCACCTTGCGTTTTTATCAAAGCAGGCGTAAAACATAATTCTAGGCACTCATTTTTGCATTTATAAACAGTAAACGATTTAATCATCATTGTATGTACTGAGTATTAAACGTTTATAATGCGTAAATAGCGCAAAAATTTAATACCTATCGTAACTATTAATAATTGGAGACATTGTTATGTCACAGTTTAATTTAAAAGCACTCGTTCTTGCAGGCGTTTTACTTGCCAGCCCTTTTGCTAATGCAACGTTAGAGGATGGCATTAGAGCCGCTAACGAAGGTGAATTTGCAGTCGCCCTAAAAGAATTTGAATACCTTGCGGATAAAGGCTTTGCTCCAGGGATTTACGAGCTAGGCAAACTGTACGAAGGTGGATACGGTGTAACACGCGATTACTACAAAGCAGCGTCGCTTTATCAACAAGGTGTTAAAAAGAACCATCCTGACTCTATGTTTGCTCTTGCTGTTTTATACGACGAGGGTAAAGGCGTAAAGCTTGATCATCAAATGGCTGTAAGCCTATTTGAAAAGGCCGCTAAAAAGAACTTGCCTGCTGCTCAGTTTAATTTAGGTGTAATGTACTCAAACGGCGTAGGCGTTACACGTGATTATAAGCAAGCTCGCACGTGGTACGAAAAAGCCGCCGCTAATAATTACTCATTAGCACAATTTAACTTGGCACTAATGTATTTTGAAGGCTTAGGTATGCCAAAAGATTTAGAAAAATCTTATATTTGGAACACCATTGCAGAGTACAACGGTAACATGGAAGCAAGCCATAGCCGTAAACTCGATGAACGTAAAATGCTACCTAAAGAAATAGAAGAAGCTAAAGAAAAAGCCGACGCAATTTATGCAAAAATTCAGGCCGGCACTTATGCTGGTGAAGGTCGTTTGTTTTAGTTTACTATCTAACAATTAAAATTATAAAGGCTGGGTTACTCATGTAATTCAGCCTTTTAATTTAAAACTATTTTATGTAAAGCCACTTTAATAATTTAATAATGAGCTTGCTTTGTTTGAGTAATAAACCAATGCGCGGGTTAAATGAGCCCGATACTAATGTATTTTTTGCGTGGCTAAACGTTAAAAACCCTTCAATACCATGATAATGCCCCATTCCTGAATGCCCTACTCCACCAAAAGGTACATCGTCTGCGGTTACTTGTACTAAAGTATCGTTAACGGCAACGGTGCCGCTAATTGTTTGTTTCATAATATACTCTTGAGCGTTTTTATCTTGGCCTAAAATATAAAGTGCTAATGGGTGATGATTTGCCTTAATATAATCAATAGCGCTATCAAGCGTCTCGTAGCTCATTATTGGTAGTATTGGACCAAATAACTCCTCTTGCATAAGCTGCATTTCGTCAGTCACTTGAGTCACTAAATGCAGACCCATTCGATGTTTTTGCTCATCTTGCTGATTTTGCTCAAGTGGCTTAACAATGTTTGCACCAAGCTCTTGTGCTTGCTCTAAATAACTTGATAACCGTTTATAGTGTGCATCACTAATAATTGAGGTTAAGTTTTTACCTTCAACACCATCTTTAAAATGCTTCTTGTAGAGTTCGCACAGCTGCTGAATAAGTTGATGCTCAAGCGCTTTTGGTACAAATACGTAATCAGGGGCTACACATATTTGCCCTGCGTTAGCCATTTTTCCAAATAATAAAGCTTGAGCAGCTTTTTTAATATCTGCATTTTGCGTAATGATGACTGGCGATTTTCCACCAAGTTCAAGTGTTACTGGCGTTAAATTACGACTGGCAGAGGCCATAACTAACTTGCCGACACTTGTTGAGCCCGTAAACAAAATATGGGCAAAAGGGAGCGCCGAAAATTGCGCCGCCACATCACTACCGCCTTGTATTATTTTACAGTGCGCTTGCATGTCGTCTTTAAATATTTGTTCGATTACAGCATTGGTGTGCGGTGTAAACTCACTAAGTTTTAGCATCACTTTATTACCTGCCGCTATAGCTGTAAGCACGGGCACTAAAGCTAACTGAATTGGGTAATTCCACGGGGCAATAATACCAACCACACCTTTTGGCTGATAATTAACACTTACTTTTGAAGGCCATAAACTTAAACCCACTGAACGATTACTGGGCTTAGCCCATTTAGGCAACTTTTTTATAATGTGCGCAAGTGTTTGCACTGTAGGTAATATATCGCCAAGTAAAGTGTCGAACGCGGTTCTGTAGCCAAAATCTTTTGAGGCTGCATCTACCAGCTCTTGCTCTAGGCTAACAATACGCACACGCAGTTTTTTTAATAAAACAATACGTTTATCAATTGCTAAATAGGGCGTGTTTTTAAAGCTCTTTTGTAATTCATCAAATTGGGAAATGAGTGGCTGTGTGTCAGATGTGTCGGTGCTCAAAATAGATTACTCAATTTTTAAAGTTACAAAGGACTATAACCTTGTTCTGTTTTTCGAGCAATAACACTAACTAATGTAATTAAATAGCAGCCTAAATTAAATTTTAGGCTGCTCATAGGGTTGGTTGGAACTAATTTAGAGGATAATTAAAAGCCAAATACTTGCGCTGCAATAGTCATCGTTACTAGCGTAATTAATACAATAGCGACAATATTGAGTACAAAACCTGCGCGGATCATATCGCGCATTTGTATCTGTCCAGAGCCAAACACAATAGCATTAGGCGGCGTGGCTACAGGCATCATAAACGCGCAGCTACATGCAATAGCAGCAGGTATTACCCATACTAAAGGTGAACCTGTAATTGACTCTGCAACAGGCCCGAGTAATGGTAAAAACCCAGCGGCCGTGGCTGTATTGCTCGTTATCTCAGTTAAAAATGTAATTAATGCAACCACCACCAGCACACTCATCACAAGTGGAATTGCACTTGCGCCTTCAATCATATGGGCGATGTAATCGGCTAACCCAGATGCCTTTATTTGCGAAGCAAGTGTTAAACCACCACCAAATAAAAGTAATACACCCCAAGGAACACTTGATGCACTTTTCCAGTCAAGTATTCGCTCATTACTGCCCTTATTGGCCGGTAATACAAATAATAATAGTGCTGCCGCTATGGCGATAGCAGTGTCTGATATTGATAAACCGCTTAAATCTGCCAGGATTGGTCTAAAAATCCAGCATAACGCTGCTAATATAAATACAAATAAAACGCCTTTTTCTGCGTGCTGCATTGTGCCTAATTCACTTAACTGTTTTGTGAATACCGCTTTTGTATCAATACTTTGATTATTCTTAACGTTTTCATCTACTTTGTAAGCAAATTTAGTTAACCACAGCCAGCTTATTATCAACATGCTAATACTTAACGGCACGCCAACAAGCATCCACTGTGCGAAGCCAATTTCAATTTTGTAACTATCTGATAAGTACGCTGCCATGAGTGCATTAGGAGGGGTACCTATCAAAGTGGCAATCCCGCCAATGCTTGCACCATAAGCAATACTAAGTAGCAACGCTTTGCCAAACCCTTCATTACTTGGGTCTGATTGTTTTACTAAATGTGTAATAGATAATGCTATAGGCAACATCATTACCGCAGTGGCTGTGTTTGACATCCACATAGATAAAAAGGCTGTTACCAACATCATTGCTAATATTTGTAAACTTGGTTTTTTACCCGCATAAAGCATCGTACTAAGGGCAATACGCTTGTGTAATCCCCATCGCTCCATAGCTATAGAAATTAAAAATCCCCCTAAAAATAAAAATATGAGTGGGTGAGCGTACGGTGCAGTTACACTTTTAATGGCAGCAATACCAACTAAGGGGGAAATAACAATCGGCAATAAAGCCGTTGCAGGGATAGGCACTACTTCACTTACCCACCACGAAGCCATCCAAAACGCCAGACCTGCTGTTTTAAAAGCGGCTTCAGACATCCCTATTGGCGGTGCTATTAAACATGTAAGCAACATAATACTTGGCCCAAGTAATAGCCATAACCATTGCATTTTAGGCTTTTTAGGATCTGATTTTTTGTGTGTTAATTGAGTCATTGTTAATTCCTAAAATTTGTATTTTAAGCCAAGTGCAACGCTATTATCGGCGTTCTCTTGTAGGTCTAAATCAGTATAGAGTAAGTAAGCGGTGGTTTGTTTATCAAATACGTAATCTACTCCTGTTGTCCACTGCGTTGCATCTGATGCTTGACGAAGCAAAGAGTCATCTTTAGCGAACTGTAATTTAGGTACCCATTTATCAAGCGTATAACTTGCACTTAACACATAACCGTTACCCGACTTTATACCATCTGTTGATTCAGAATGCTGGTACAGTGCCCCGAGCTTTAATTGTTCAAATTTATAGGCAGCTGCTATTCGGCTTGCATTAATATTATTAAGAGAGTCAACATGGCTTACTGAAAAGTAATATGAAGTGTTTTTTAAGCTACGATCACCATAAATAACGGTCGCTGCAAATCCAGCTTCATTATCTTTATTGTCGTCTTTTGGGGCGTAAGTAAACGAAAATTGCGTATTATGCCAATACTTAGAAGTGTATGTTAGCGTATCGCCAAGTCTATCCTGCCCTGCAATAACTTGGGCTATATCGCCTTGGGTTTCGTTAAAGTTATCGACTTTTCCCTCAGAGTATTTAAAGCGGGTATCGTTTCTTCCCACTACCAGCTCACCAAATTGACCTTTTAAACCAAGATAGGTGTTTCTTGCACTAAAGGGCTCTTCGGTGTCATCTTGCTCAAAGCCTTTAACTTGCACTTCGTATTTAAAAACAACGTTTAAATATTCATTTAATTTATGCTGCCCTTGAATACCAATTCTCGAAAATGGCGCTTCAATCTGTGTCCCTTTATCTGCGTAGCGCATAATACCTGTATCTGTATTAGCAATTTGCACTTCGGCTTTACCATAAACGTCATATTCAGTAGCGCAAGCCGTGTGCGAATAAAAAGCCAAGCTACTTATTGAGGTGAGTAAAATAGTAGAGTGTGTAAACTTTATCATTATGTGTCCTAATTATTAGAATCTACTTGTTGTCAGGTCTAATAAGGCAACTTTACTGCCAATGATAAAATGTTATTAAATTTTAGGTAGTTAGCTATTTTTAGATATAAAAAAGACAACTAATGTGCGGTTTCCCACACATCATAAAAACGAAGCTGTCACGTAAACCACACATTCAGTCAATAAACATATCGCGGTTTAAGTTGTATTTACTCATTTTATCGTAAAGGGTTTTACGAGCTATTTGCAGTGTATCCATCGTATTTTTAATACTGCCATGATTACGCTCTAGGGCTTCTTCAATTAATGACTGCTCATAAAAAGTTACTTTTTCAGATAAGCTTAAGTCGGGTGAAAGCTCACCTTTAGCCTGCGTTTTACTAACACTAAAAGCAAGCTCTACTCCTAATAAAACCGCGCGCTCAGCTTGGTTTCTAAGCTCTCTTACATTGCCCGGCCAATCGTATGCTAATAATCGCTGCTGTATTTCACTATTGAGTGGCGCTGGCGGCTTATGATAGCGTGTTGCGGCAATAGAGCTAAAATGCTTAAACAGTAATACTATGTCAGCTTTTCGAGCTCTAAGTGGCGGAATGTCTACTTTTACTAAACTTAGTCGATAATATAAATCGGCTCTAAATTCACCTTTTTCAACAAGTGAAAGTAAATTTACTTTAGTGGCAGCTACAATGCGTATATCTAAATTAATTGGGGTGTTTTCACCTACCGGGGTTACTTTACGCTCTTCTAAAACGCGCAATAATTTTACCTGTAAAGACAACGGTGTACTTTCTATTTCATCTAAAAATACGGTTCCACCTTGGGCATATTCAAACTTGCCTTTTCGCGCATGCGTAGCCCCAGTGAAAGCGCCACTAGCGGCTCCAAATAATTCGCTCTCAATTAATTGCTCTGGTACTGCGCCGCAATTTATAGCAACAAAGTTACTTTCACATCGGATACTTTGATCATGTAAATAACGAGCGACAAGCTCTTTGCCTGTGCCTGTTTCCCCTTCAATCATTACATCTGCTGGCGTATCAATTACCGTGTTAAGTAAGTGCATCATGTCTTGCATTTTAGGCGTATCGCCTAATATTCTTACTCCGGGCGCTGACGTTTTTTTAACAGCGAGCTTAAGTGCACGGTTTTGTATTACTAGACTTCGCTTGTCGCAGGCTCTTGCGATGCAATCAAGTAATGTTTCATTTACTGGCTTTTCAAATAAGTCATACGCGCCTAATTGCATAGCTTTAACAGCAATAGTTACATCTGCGTACCCTGTTAAAAATATGATAGGCAGTTCGCTGTCGAACGCCGTTACTTGCTCAAGCAGTGTAAGGCCATCCATTGCAGGCATGTTTATGTCACTCAGTACAACGCCCATGAAACGACGATTAAGCTTTGTTAGAGCCGTACTTGCATCATTAAAGCATTCAACTGTATAACCCTCGAGGGTAAGTAATTGCTTTAATGAATCTCTGATCATCGCTTCATCATCAACTACAATAATGTGCTTACACTGTGAGTTTTCAATCATCTGTTTTATCCTGCGTGCTTGATAAACTGATTATAAACTCAGCCCCGCCTTGTAGTCGATTATGCGCACTTAAAGAGCCATTAAACGAATCAATAATTTGTTTTGAAATAGATAGCCCAAGGCCTAAGCCGTTACTCTCTTTAGTACTATAAAAAGGTTCGAAAATATTCCCAAAAGCATGTTGCTCTATCCCAGGCCCAGTATCTAAAATTGAGAGTTTTACTCGGCTATCAAAGCACTCAACATTAAAACTTAATTTACGTATTATTGCGCCATTCATAGCTTGGCTTGCGTTGGTTATTAAATTAACTAACACTTGCTCAAATTTAAGTGAATCAACCCACACTATTAACCCGCCATCTAAATTAGGCTGCTCTACGTGTACGTTATCTTGCTTTAGTTGTGAGCTGGCAATCATTAAAGCGTTATTTAATAAGCCCGCTAGCGGATAAGGCCTTAACTGGGTTTGTGATGGTTTGCTAAAATGCTTTAACTGTCCCACTATTTTGTGAACGCGACCTACAAGCCCCTCAACCACCGTAATGCTTTCGCCAAGTGCAGTGTAATTTTGTTTAGCAAGTAAACGTTTAGCGCTTGCTAGGTAAGTATTAATAGCACTAAGAGGCTGGTTTATTTCGTGATTAATACCTGCACTTAATTGCCCTATTGTTGCAAGCTTTGCTGATTGAACTAATGCAACTTGCGTTTTTTCAAGCTCTTGAGTGCGCTCTATCACTTTTTGCTCAAGACTATGTCTTGAGTAAACTAGCTTTTTATAACCCGTAAAACGAGCAAGTAAACTATAACCAACAATAATAACTAGAACATAAATACTAAATGCCCAAAACAAGCGTATTAATTGATCTGCATTTACTTTTGTAATATCAACAAGTACGTGCATACGTGCGCTAAAATAACGCAGTGGTTTTGTTGCACTCACATAAAGCTTTTTATTAATTTTAAAATGCGAAATACCTTGGCTTGTATACTGAAATTGCTCGATATATACAGGTTGATGATCTAAATAAGCGCGGCGTAATTTTATATTACGTCGCTTTGCTATATCAAACTCGCTAAAGCTATTTAAACGCCATGTTTGCATATCAGACATAGCAATTACTTTATCACTTAGCTCTAAATAAAAATGGCTACCTTTAGATGTATTTAAAAGCTCTCTGTCGTTTTCAAATTTGCTTACATTTACTTTTAATACAACAACACCCACTGCTTTGTTGTCGTGATAAACAGCCTGCGAAAAATAAATTCCGCGCTCTTTTGAACGCATACCTAGTGCAAAGTAGGCAACTTTTTCACCTGCAAATGCACGTTTAAAGTAAGGCCTAAAGGCAAAGTTACTGCCTAAAAAGGTGTAATCGGCTTGCCAGTTACTACTTGCTGTCACTGCACCTTGCGCATTAAGTACAAATATATCTGATGCACCACTGGCTTGTTGTATATCAGCTAAATAGTTATTTATGGCGTTGTAATGGGCTTGATTGCCGTTTGCAAATTCAATCATTAACTGATTGTAAGTAAGTAGCTGAGGAATAGCTGAAAAACGAGCGAGTTCAGTATCAATATAATCGTTTAATTGAGTAACCTGACGCTGCGCTTGAACTGTTGCTTTTTCTACATCGTGAGCGCGTCCAACCCAAAATGTAACAACTAAAATTAAAACTAATAATAAACATATGGTTATTATGTTTTTTGAAAACGAAAACATGGCCTGCCCGTAAAAATAGCCTGAAAAATTTTAGGGCGCTAGTGTACCTACTTATATGATGCAGGGATATAAACTTTTTGTTAACAAGTGTGTTTAACTTTATTTATGACTTTGGTTTAAATTCGAAAACAAAAAACGCCGCAAACAATGATGTTTGCAGCGCTTATTTAGCTTTAAAAAATTAATACGTTCTTAATTTACAGCTAATGCTGGTTTATTTTTGATGTATTTGTATAAGCCAATTAATGATGCGGCTATCCAAAATATTTCAATTACAAAACTCGCTAAATTAAAGTTGTAACATAGGCTAATTAACAACAATATTGCCCCTGTTAAATTCATCATATTGTAAACTAAGCTGGTTGGAGATGTTTTACCAAGCTGAAGTAAAAAGAATGACCCAACTACTAAAAAAGTACCTGTCATACCTATGATGTCAAATAAGAGTGCTATCACACAACGATCCTTTATCCGTTAAAAAACCCAAAAAACTGGCCCAATCCATGGGGTGGGTGTTTTTTCATTCATTGAAACAGCAAAACCGGGCGATTTTATCAATATTGCGTAATCTCACAAGGGCATATGTCCGCATGATTAATGCTTAATTAAACTGTTTATTTAAAAGTAACTTTTCCACCAATAATTTTATATGCCGGCGCTCCACGTATAATCGCTTCGCGAGCAAAAGGGCGGCTACAATTAGGGCAAATACACGCCTGCGATGTAAAGTCTTGGCTGATACGCTCTTTGAAACATTTAACCAGTGCGCCTTTTCCGCCTTTGCGATACTTAAATAGAGGGGCTTTACAGCCAGAGCAAAATATATCGACTGTTTTGGTGGGGCCTTTTTTGTTGGGTTTTGCCATTATTTCCTTTAAAGAGGATGGTTGAACTAATGAGGGTAGGATAACAAATATACGTTAATCTCTAAAAAAAAATCGTCCTAGTTGCGATGAAAGCACGTTCATATTAAATGGTTTAACAATAAATCCAGAAACCTTGGCTTTTATTACCTGTTTTACTGTATCTGCACTGTCTTCGCAGGTAACCATTAATACAGGAATATCTGCTAGCTGTTCATCTTTTCGAATGTTGTCTAGTAAATTTACGCCATTCATTTTTGGCATATGTAGGTCAGTAATAACTAAATCAAAGTGTTGATCATGTAAAAAAGCTAATGCTTGAAGGCCATCAGTTGCTTCAACAATATTGTTGTACTCGAGCTTTCTCAACATATTAATTAATACATGACGCATGAGTGGCATATCATCAACAACTAATATTTTCATCAATATGTTTACCAATTCCCTTATTAGACTAATTTAAAGTTACCCTACTTATAAAAAAGGAGCAAATACAACGCACAGCAAAAATTAAAATTTAAGGCCAAAGCCCTAGAATAAGCCCCATTAATGAAAATTGTAATACGTGGTAACTGCCATTAATTAAAAACAACTTTAAAGGACGCTGCTCAAAAATATAACTTAGCCCTAAGGAGCTACACACCCAAAACAAACCAATAGCAAAACCAGTCCCTAAGCTCTCCCCTATACCTGCCTCTTTTCCTAAAAATAACGCCAGTACTAATGCAGCTATAAATGCTAATAAAAAACTACCAACAAAAATAAGTTTAGGATCTGCAGATTGTAAATCGAGGTCAGTTAACCCAATACTCTCAAGCCATGCATTTTTAAAAAGCACCTTTGAATACCACACTCCACCAAGCATAAAAGAAGACAACGAAGCCACAAGTATTGCAAAATAATTCACTTCCGTAAAATTCATACACACAGCCATAATACATAGTGCTTAGGGTAATTTGAATGTAGTTAAAAATAGCTAAAGCAGCAAATTCCGAGCATGAAATTTATGCTTGTTAGTTACAGAAGAAAAAGAAGGGAGTGTTAAAAATCAGCAAATTTAGCATTAGTAGTTGACGCTAAATCGTTTGGCGAGAGTGAAATTTCTAGCCCTCGTTTACCCGCACTAACATAAATGGGATTAAAATTCTGCGCGCTTAGGTGTATAAATGTAGCAAGGCGCTTTTTTTGAGCCAGCGGACTAACACCACCTAAAATATACCCAGTAGCAGCTTGTACTTTTGAAGCCTCTGCCATTGTAACCTTTTTAGTACCACACACCTTTGCGAGTTGCTTTAATTGCACCTGCTGCGTAACAGGCGTTATTGCTACTACAAGCTGCCCTTCGCTTGTTTCGAGCACTAAGGTTTTAAAAACCTGAGCACTATTGAGATTCAACTTTTCGACCGCCTCTTGCCCATAGTTACTATTATTCGCGTCATGCTCATAACTAAGCACATTAAATGTAATTTGTCGTTTTTTAAGTAGCTCTATTGCAGGTGTCATCGCGTTAACCAATTCAGTGTTAAATAATTTCAAGCAAAAAAAACGGTGCTAATAAGCACCGTTTTTTATTATTTTAGACGATAACTAATTACTTAGTTAAATCGTCAAAGAACTTTTTAACGCCATCAAAAAAGCCTTGCTCTTTAGGACGGTTCTTTGAGCTATCTTTGCCCATACTTTCTTCTAATTCTTTAAGAAGTTCACGTTGACGCTCGTTTAAATTAACTGGCGTTTCAATCACAACTTTACAAATTAAATCGCCTTGAGCACCGCTGCGTACAGACTTTACACCTTTACCACGCATACGGAACATTTTGCCCGTTTGTGTTTCTGAAGGTATTTTAAGCTTAGCTCGGCCATCAAGCGTTGGTACTTCAATTTCGCCGCCAAGACCAGCCGTGGTAAAGCTAATGGGTACTTCGCAGTATAAGTTGTTAGCTTCGCGAACAAATATTTTGTGTTCACGTACTGACACTTGAACATACAAATCACCTGCCGGCGCGCCGTGCATGCCTGCTTCGCCCTCGCCAGTTAATCGAATGCGATCGCCTGTATCTACGCCAGCTGGAATTTTAACTGAAAGCGTTTTAGTTTTCTCAACACGCCCTTGTCCATGACATTTGTTACAAGGGTCTGAAATAATTTGACCTTGTCCCTGACACGTAGGACAGGTTTGCTGAACAGCAAAAAAGCCTTGGCGCATTTGTACTTGTCCAGCACCATGACACGTAGTACATGTTTTTGGTTTAGAACCTGCCTTTGCACCGCTGCCATCACATGGTTCACAACTAACCCATGTAGGTACTTTAATTTCTACTTCTTTACCACGAACGGCCTCTTCTAGGCTTAAGTCCATGTTGTAACGTAAATCAGATCCACGTTGTTGACGAGATTGACGTCGGCCACCGCCGCCACCAAAAATATCACCAAACACATCACCAAAAATATCACCAAAATCACCTTGACCACCACCGCCAAAGCCACCGTGACCGCCGCCACCGCCTTGTTCAAAGGCAGCATGGCCGTATTGGTCATACATTTGACGTTTCTGATCGTCAGTTAATATTTCGTACGCTTCTTTAACTTCTTTAAACTTGGTCTCAAGTTCTTTATCGCCTGCGGTACGATCTGGATGATATTTCATCGCTAAGCGTTTATACGCTTTTTTTATGTCTCGCTCACTCGCATCTTTGCTTACGCCGAGGACTTCGTAATAATCGCGTTTTGACATATCTATCACACTACTCTTTTCTGTTTGCAGCTAGGCTGCTTGATAAACCGATAAATCGTATCGATTTACCATCTAATTTACATGCAAAAGGCGCGTCAAGCTTTAGCCTGCGCGCCTCAATTGTTCATCCTAACTTAAACACTTAACTGAGTCATGGTATTTAAGTTAGCTAGAAGCTCAGCAAACAATTACTTGTCGTCTTTTACTTCTTCGAACTCTGCATCAACTACGTCGTCATCTTGCTTCGTAGATTGTTGCTGTTGCTCGCCAGCGTCTGCGCCGCCTTGTTGAGCTTTAGCTTGTGCAATTTCCATAAGCTTTTGAGACTTTTCAGCAAGTGCTTGAGTTTTAGCTTCAATTTCAGCTTTGTCATCGCTCTTAATTGCAGCTTCAAGGTCAACAACAGCCGCTTCAATTGCTTCTTTGTCTTCACTTGGAAGTGCATCACCCGCTTCTTCAATTTGCTTACGTGTGCCGTGAACCATTGCATCAGCTTGGTTACGAGCAGCTACTAACTCTTCAAATTTCTTATCGTCTTCAGCATGAGCTTCTGCGTCACGAACCATTTTTTCAACTTCTTCATCGCTTAAACCTGAAGACGCTTGAATCGTGATTTTTTGCTCTTTACCTGTATCTTTATCTTTAGCAGATACATGTAAGATACCATCAGCATCAACATCAAATGTTACTTCGATTTGTGGTGTACCACGTTGTGCAGGACGAATACCTTCTAGGTTAAATTGACCCAGAGATTTGTTATCGCTTGAACGTTTACGCTCACCTTGTAATACATGAATTGTTACCGCAGACTGGTTATCTTCTGCTGTTGAGAAAGTTTGCGATTTCTTAGTAGGAATCGTTGTGTTTTTCTCAATTAGCGCAGTCATTACTGAGCCCATTGTCTCGATACCTAGAGATAATGGAGAAACGTCTAATAATAGTACGTCTTTAACGTCACCCGCTAAAACACCACCTTGAATTGCCGCACCTACTGCAACTGCTTCATCAGGGTTAACATCTTTACGTGGCTCTTTACCAAAGAATTCAGATACTGTTTTTTGTACTAGTGGCATACGTGTTTGACCACCCACTAGAATGATATCGTTGATATCGTTTACTGACAAATCAGCATCAGCTAGCGCACGTTTAAGTGGCTCAATTGACTTAAGAACTAAATCTTCTACAAGTGACTCAAGCTTAGCACGTGTCAATTTCACGTTCATGTGCTTAGGACCTGTTGCATCAGCAGTTACATACGGAAGGTTAACTTCTGTAGATTGTGCAGATGAAAGTTCAATTTTTGCTTTTTCAGCAGCTTCTTTAACACGTTGCATTGCAAGAGGATCAGTTTTTAAGTCTAAACCTTGATCTTTCTTGAACTCAGCTACTAAGTAGTTGATTACACGGTTATCGAAATCTTCACCACCTAAGTGAGTGTCGCCGTTTGTAGCAAGTACTTCAAATGTGTGCTCGCCTTCAACTTCATCAATTTCAATGATTGATAAATCGAAAGTACCGCCACCTAAGTCATATACTGCAACAATGTTTTCGCCTTTGTTTTTGTCCATGCCGTAAGCAAGGGCAGCAGCAGTTGGCTCATTGATGATACGTTTAACTTCAAGGCCCGCAATACGACCAGCATCTTTCGTTGCTTGACGTTGTGAATCGTTAAAGTATGCAGGTACTGTGATTACCGCTTCAGTTACTTCTTCACCTAAGAAGTCTTCTGCAGTTTTTTTCATTTTTTTCAGTACTTCAGCAGAAATTTGTGGTGCAGCGCGTTTTTCGCCGCCCGCTTCTACCCATGCATCGCCGTTATCAGCTTTGATGATTTTAAACGGCATGATACCGATATCGCGCTGAACTTCTTCGTCTTCAAAACGACGACCAATTAAGCGCTTAATAGCAAACAATGTATTTGTTGGGTTAGTAACCGCTTGACGTTTAGCAGGTTGACCTACTAAAGTTTCACCGTCTTGCGTATAAGCAATAATAGACGGGGTTGTGCGATCGCCTTCCGCATTTTCAATTACGCGTGCTTTGTCACCATCAAGTACTGCAACACAAGAGTTTGTAGTACCTAAATCGATTCCAATAATTTTACCCATGAAATTTCTCCAACTTCTTTATTCATTAATACGTTCGATGACATAGTAAATAGGGATGCGCCAAACTTAATTCAACTGTAAAAATGAAATTAATTTCATTTTTTGTGATTTATTTAACAAATAACCCTATTTTTTATAAGGAATGGTGATTTTTGCACCACCAGAGGTGGCTTTTAAATACTGGTCTGACAAGTTTGAGTGTGTTATAAATTTATTAAATCGCACTTTTAAGGACTTCTTCATGCATTTTGAGCAATTACTTACCCAAGCAACACACCTTGGCAAATCACAATCAGATGAAAATAACCAAACAATGCAGTTCCCTGCAAATTGGTGCCAAGGTCGTACAGCTTTTGGCGGACTTTCAGCCGCACTTTTGTATCAAGCTATCAGAGGACAAGTAAATGACGAGCGTCGATTACTTTCATTAAGCACTAATTTTGTTGGCCCATTACTAGCCGATACACCATTCTCTTTATCTGTTGAAATACTCAGAGAAGGAAAAAACAGTACACAAGTACTTGCAAAAGCCATTCAAAACGAACAAGTATGTGTAATAGTACAAGCATGTTTTGCAAAAAACAGAGACTCGGAGATTAATGTGCCTGTATCAAAGTCTTTGAGTTTAAAGCCTGTTGACGAGACACATACATTACCTTTTATAAAAGGTCAGATGCCTGAATTTTTTCAGCATGTTGATTTATGTCCGCAGCAAGGTGACATGCCTTTTAGTAGTGCACACACATCGCATTTGGGTGGTTGGATGCGCTTTAAGCATACGCCAAAACATATTTCAGAAGCTCATGTAATTGCTCTTACCGATGCATGGCCACCTACTTTATTACAAATGTTTAAACAACCTGCGCCGGCAAGCAGTATGTCGTGGTATTTAGAATTTGTTCAATCACCTAATTTAGAACCCGGTGATTGGCTAGGTTTTGAGGCTATTACCCATCACTCTAAAGATGGCTACGGGTTAGAAGATGGCTGTATTTGGTCGCAATCGGGTGATTTAATAGCCCTTACACGCCAAACGGTCGCTTTATTTGATTAAAAACACGGCCAAACAATATTAAACTGTTTGGCCGCTAAAGCGCTTATTATCAGAACGCGTTGTATTAATGTACTAAATATAGCAAAATTGAAGAAATATTCTTCTAGCTTGGTATTAAATTGCAAACTGTATGCCCCTGTTGCGACCTCATTATTGATATACCTCGCATAGTTGCAAAGCAAATGGCTATTTGCCCTCATTGCCATCATAAACTTTGCGAAGCTGACGTTAACCACGACAGCCGCATTGTTGCACTAAGCTTTAGTGCATTGCTCATGCTGCTTAGTAGCATGTTTTATCCTTTTATCTCATTTAGTAGTAGCGGCATTACCCAAACTATTACTTTGCCCGACGCAGCACGTATTTTATTTAATTACGATAGCGAGCTGCTGGGCTTATTTATCGATTTAAGCATTATTGCGCTACCAATGAGCCTGCTCGTTGTTTTAATTCCTTTGCATTTAGGTGTACTAAAAACCCTTCCTGATGGCGTTGCTAGGCGTTTACTAAAAGTAACCCTGTCACTTGAGCCGTGGATAATGAGTGAAATATTCTTAATTGGTGTGCTTGTCAGCATGGTTAAAATTATGTCGCTGGCCGATATAAGCTTTGGAGCAAGCTTTTGGGCTTATGTAGGGTTTGTAATTTTGTATATTGCTGCACTTGCCCATTTAAATAGGCCTAGGCTTTGGGCGCAAATAAAACCCGCGAAAGTGCTCGAGGGTGCTGAACATGCTAAACGTGCAATAGATGAAAACATTAAAGCGTGTCATGTGTGTCATCAGCTATGTACTGGTGATGTGTGTGAGCGTTGCCACACAAAAACACATGTAAGAAACCCATACAGTGTACAAAAAGCGGCGGCTTGGCTTATTACATCAATAGTTTGTTATATTCCAGCCAATATTTTGCCAATTATGCATACCACTAGCCTTGGCGATGAATCACCTTCTACTTTAATTGGTGGTGTTATTACGCTTTGGAAAAGTGGCTCATACCCTATTGCTGCCATTATATTTCTGGCAAGCGTAGTAGTACCACTGGCTAAAGCATTTGTACTTAGCTTTTTGTGCTTTATGGTTGCAAGGCCTGCAAACTGCCATACAAAACGCTATACAAAAATTTACCAACTAACTGAATTTATTGGTAAATGGTCAATGATAGATGTATTTGTTGTTGCTATACTGGTTGCATTAGTGCAATTAGGTAACTTAATGTCGGTAACCCCAGGGCTCGGCATTGTATTTTTTACAGTTATGGTAATATGCCAAATGATGGCAGCTCACGCATTTGATCCTCGTTTATTGTGGGATTCACCTAAAAACAAAACTTCAGAGAAAAAAGCATGACAGAAACGGCAAACGTAACAAAAGAACCGAAAATTTCCGCCATCTGGATCATTCCGGTTATTGCGCTACTTGTTGGTATGTGGATGCTTTATCAATACCAAGCAAATAAAGGCTCGACTATATACATAAAAATGCCTCAAGCAGAGGGCATAATTGCTGGTAAAACAGAAATAAAAGTACGCAGTGTAAAAATAGGACAAATAGACCATATTCGCCTTTCTGACTCACAAGACAGCGTTATAGCGCGTGCACAAATAGACAAAAACTACGATTCATTATTAACAGAAGATGCCAAGATTTGGGTTGTAAAACCGCGTATTGATGAGACAGGAATAAGCGGTATGAGTACACTACTCTCGGGTGTGTATTTAGAGTTTTCGCCTGGTGAAAGTGAAGAATTAAAAGAGCGATTTGAACTGCAAGACGAACCCGCTTTAATCGGTAAAGATGTAAAAGGTGGCCGCTTCAAATTAATGAGCTACAACGCCGAAGTACTTGAAGTTAGCACGGGTATATTTTTCAAAAACTATAAAATTGGTCAAGTAGAAACCGCCACCTTTGATTGGAAAAACCAAGCAATGAAATACGGTATTTTTATTAAAGAACCGTATCAAAACTTAATCACCATGAATTCTATTTTTTGGGTTAACGCCGGAATAGAGATTGATCTCTCTGCTGATGGTATAAATATAAATACAGGCTCTTTAAGTAAGTTGTTAAAAGGCGGTATCTCTGTAGGTTTACCAGAGCAACAAACCCCGGGTGAAATAGCGCAAGATGGTCACAGTTATTCACTTAGCCAAAGCTATAAAGAAGCCCTTGAAGAGCGTTTTTATGATTTTGATTACTACATAATTGATTTTGAGCAATCGATTCGCGGCCTTCGTCCAGGTGCACCAGTTGAGTACCGTGGTACACGTATTGGCACTGTAGTAGAGGCGCCAGCTAACGTCATTGTTAATGGTAAGCCAGCACACTTTAAAAACCACAATACGGCGGTACCTGTTCTTATAAAGGTAGAATATGGTCGTTTATATTACGATAGCGCAGCAGCCAAAGAGTTTTGGCAAAGCAGCCTAACAGGATGGATTAAAAATGGTATGCGCGCCTCTTTAAAACCTGGCAATTTACTTACTGGTGCAGTGTATGTTGATTTTGATATTTACCCAGATGCCCCTAAAGCTAACCTCGATAAACTTGCACAATATGATGTGTTTCCAAGTATATCTAGCGGAATTACGGTACTAGCAGACCAAGTCTCTGATGTATTAAACAAAGTAAACAGCTTAAAAATTGAAGACAGCTTAGCGCAAATGCAGGATACATTTAGCGACTATCAATCACTTGCCAATGAAATGCGCGAACTGCTAAGTCAAAAAGATACCCAAAACTTACCGGGTGACTTTAATCGTAACTTTGAAAAAATGACTAAAAGTATGGAGCAATTTGAGGTAACCATGCGCCAGTTTGATAAAACGATGGCCAGTTACCAAGCAGGCTCAGAACTTCATCATCAGATTCAACAAACACTCAAAGAGTTTAAACGTTTAAGTGAGGGGCTGCAGCCACTCACCCGTGGTTTAAACGAGCAACCTAATATGCTTATTTTTGACAAATCGCTACCCGCTGATCCAAAACCAAGGAAGCAATAATGAAATCTATACTTTTAACTGCAAGTTTTTTATTAGTCTTGGCGGGATGTAGCGCATCAATACAAACTGCAACGCAGTATTATCAATTTGAGCAGCCTATAGGTGCATCATCTCGAAATGTAGTGGCCACAGATGCACAGCTTAGAGTCCAAACCGTTGTACTTAGAGGGGCGCTAAATAATTTGGGCATTGCGATGAAAATAGACAGTAACCAAATTCATGCTGCTAATTACAACTTATGGGGCGAATCGCCTGATTCAATGCTAACAGCAAGTGCACAGCAAACCTTGTTTAATGCCATGCCTAATTGGATGGTGATAAAAGGGTTGCCTGTAATTACAGAGCTTGATCAACAAACATTTTATGAACTTGAATACGAAATTCATCATTTTAATGGTGATTTAGAGGGCAATGCGGATATCTCGGGGCTGTGGCGCTTATATTACACTCACCCAGAAACCGGACGACGTTTAATTAGTATCCATAACTTTTCAAACGTAGTACCTATAGAAGACGACGGTTATGATGGTTTGGTTTCTACACTTGAAAAAATCTGGCTTAATATCAACCTAAATGTTGCTAATGAAATAGAGCAAGCACGACTTTAATCCCTTCTACTTCTGTATTTATCAGGCAAGAAATACATTTCTTGCCTGATAAATCATAGCTTCAATATATCTATCTAATTTTTGAATAAACCACATTAAAACACCAAGCGCTGACTCTTGTTACAATTTCGTTAAATTTTATAATGACAAAGCTGTACCCATTTTATATCATCCCCACTTCCGATTAAAACAACCATTAAGAATGTAACATTTCATTATTTAACATACTAAATTACTAGAATTATTTTCCTAAACAATCATTAATTGTTCAAAAACAAAGTGTCTTGCTTTAAATAGAATCTGGCATATCCACAACGATATGTTGGTCTATGTATTAGCAAGTCTCATATGTCTCTTTTTCAATTTGATGGATTTTATCTCTTGTATAGTTTTAATTAGTGATAGTTATTAGGAACTAATAGATGAAAAAAAGTATATTACTCACAGGGCTAACGTTATCCCTGCTGTCAACGACAATGCATGCCAATGCAGCAATAGGGCCCATTCTTTGGGAAGAAAACTTTAACACATTAAATGATCAAACATGGACAGTAGATACTGGCGATGGGTGCGACCAGGGGTTATGTGGTTGGGGTAATCAAGAGCTGCAATGGTATGCGAAAAAAAATGCATATATAGATGATATTCCGTATGAAATTGGCAATAGAGCACTTGTTTTAGAAGCTAACGACGAGGCAAGTAATGGTTATGCATTTACTTCTGGTAAAGTACAAACAAAAAATAAAATAGCTGTTAAATATGGCATGATAGAAGTACGTATTATGGTACCCGATGTGGATATCGGATTATGGCCTGCGGCGTGGTTACTGGGTACTACAAATCAATCTTGGCCTGCTAAAGGCGAAATTGATATGATGGAAATGGGCCACAAGGCACAAGCTCGTGAAAATGCAGGCTTCCCAGGTGCCGATATCAATCATTATGTTGGCTCTAACTTAATATTTTACACTGAAGATGCGTGTAGTGATGGAAACCCAACATGTGCCGCAAGTATCGCATGGCAAAATGATAATGCTCACGTATCAAATACGCCTTTAACAAACCGCTTTGTCACTTACCGCACCTATTGGACTGATTCACAAATTCGTTTCACAGTGGAAGATGAAGGTGTTGAGGTTGACCTATTCGATGCACCATTTTCTATCACAGAGGAATCAAGCGAATTTCAAGCCCCCTTTTATTTATTACTAAATTTAGCTGTCGGTGGCAATTTCACAGATGCAATTACGAACAGCCAAGTTACAGCCGTAAAACCGGCTAAAATGTACGTAGATTACGTACGAGTATATGAATTAGATGGCCAAGGAGAAGTACTTATTGGTGATCAAACAGTTCCAGAAGATGGCAGCTTTGGCATATACACAGACACAACAGCCACTAACAACCAGCTTGAAATAGGCGCAAGTGCTGATATTTTTGTGTGGAATGCTCAGTCTATCATTGAAGGTAATGAACCGCCATTTGAAGGTAGTAACGTTATTTCGTGGGATTATACCTCTAAAAATGAATGGTTTGGTGCTGGTATTCAAGCACGCGAAATTAGAGACCTAAGTAACTTTTCAGAAGATGGTGTATTAAGTTTTAAAATTAAAATACCAGCAGACGTGTCGTTTAAAATAGGCATTGAAGATACATACACGAACATAAATTGGATTGAATTTCCGGCTGGTGAAGAATATTACGGATTAGTTCGTGATGGTCAATGGTCTACTGTAACTATTCCTGTTAACGAGTTACGTGGTGGATTAATAGCACTGCAATCATTAAAAGGCCTTTTTTATATAGCAAGCCTTGATAATGATTTACCAACAGCCCCGTTTGAAATGGCAATCGACGACATAGCATGGCTAGGTGGCAGTAGCACTTTAAACCCAGATGATACTGATAATGACGGTGTATCAGATACTAATGATACTTGCCCTAATACCCAGCCTGGTAAAAATGTCGATAGTAACGGCTGCCAAATACTAATTGCACAGAGTGTGCGCGTTGAAGCTGAGGATTACACTAACTACTATGATAAAACACCGATAAATATTGGTGGTAAATACCGTGATGATGCTGTTGACATACGAACAACAACAGATCAAGGCGGCGGCTACAACGTTGGATGGATAGAACCTGAAGAATTTCTTGATTACACACTAAATTTAGGTGCAGGTACATACGATATTAATGCCCGCGTAGCATCTGCAATAACGGGTAGTTTTACGCTATCTATTGATGGTGAAGTTATAGCAAGCGGTGTTACGGCTACAGAAGGTTGGCATGAATATGAAACATTGCTTTTAAATACAGTAGAACTAGAAGCATCACAACACACGTTAACTATTACAGCTAAAGCTGGAAGCTTTAACTTTAATTGGCTAGACTTAGTTCTTATAAAACCTGAGGTAATCGATACGGTTATTGATAGTGATAATGATGGAGTACTTGATGAGCAGGATCAATGCACCGACACTCTTCCTGGTTCAGTTGTCGATGAAGCTGGTTGTAAAATCATACAAACCAAAACCTTAGATATTGAAATCACCTCACAAACTTCACTTGATTTTGTTGTTAATTTACCTGATTGGGCTGATGTACATTATGTTGTCAATGAAGGTACACAGCGTAATTTCAGAATGACCAATAATGGTAACAATAATACAAAAAGCCTTACTGGGCTAAATGACGGCGATCAGATTATTTACGCTTTTACATATTTAGACAGTGATTATAGAGTAAAAACGTCGCCTTGGTTTAATCTAACCTTTAGCAGCACTGCATTCGTCGATAATGACAATAACGGTGACAACAACGATAACGGTGACAACAACGATAACGGTGACAACAACGATAGCGGTGACAACATTGATAACGGTGACAATCCATATGATACAGATTTAACGAGTATTGTTCCTTTATTTGACGCCAATACCCAGCTTGAACAAGCTATCTCATTTGACAGAGGTGACGCATTAGTTACTCGTTTCGCTGATCGCGGCCGCGACCGCCATGCAAAAGAAGACCAATTCCAAGCCTATGACCATTATTTATCTCACTATTGGATCCACCGTACAGCACAATTTGAATTTGTTGATTACGTTGCCAAAGGTGGCTCAACTATAGAAATAACATTCATAACTGAGTGGAAGTTAGGCGCAAAAGAGCTCAGAGCTTGGTATTTCGGCTTGAACACAGTTGCTGAATATCATGGTAATTTAGGCGGTAACGTTGTTGAGCTAGATCATGGTAGTTACGATAATAACTTCAACAAAATTAGCGATGATGGCGACCAATACCGCTATCAATTAGTCATTGATCGCTACCGTCCTTTAAATTGGTCTGCATCTGATAATATCCCACTGGCCGTAGGTCAACGTATGGAATTTGAAGTTAGCCAGTTTCTAGACGGTGTACCTGAAGGACGCGAAAACTATTACGGCACGACCTACTTATATATTGTAGGTGAAGGTCTTGTACCATGGAAAACAGTGGGTGACTTTGAAGATAAGGAATCCGAACGTGAGGATTCTTACCCAATAGCAGAAAATGGTCGTCTTGGTGGCGGCACTACTTTACCTTACAATTACACTGCAGAGTCTGATAACCACTTCATGCAGATGGCGACTAATTTGTCTAATATCAATGCGCAAACATTTGTAAAAGGGCGTCGTGTCCATCATACGAACTTTAACACTGGTGGACATGATGAAAGTGTTGAAAATGGTATATTTTCAGAACTTGTTGGTAAAGCAGGCCCTAACTATGTCAACGCAACTTGCGCAGGCTGCCATGAAAGAAACGGACGCGCATCTGTAGCAGATGTTGGTCAGCCACTTGATAAATGGGTCTTTGCGATTGCAGATGAAAATGGGAACCCAGACCCGCTACGCGGCTACATCCTACAACCAAATAATATAGGTATTAATACAGATTTAGGTGAAGGCACAGTAAAAATTGCCTCATGGACTGAAAATAACGGATTACGTTCACCAAACTATGAGTTTTCAAAAGGTCGCCCAGCCCGTTTTTCTGCTCGCTTAGCCCCACAACTTGTTGGTCTTGGCTTACTTGAAGCTATAAGTGAAGAGACAATATTAGAACGTGAGGATGAGGCAGACTTTAATGGAGATGGCATTTCTGGTAAAGCGCGTTTATCGACAGACCCTATCACTGGAGAAACACGATTAGGACGATTTGGCTATAAAGGCAATGCAACAAGCATTATGCATCAAGTTGCTGGTGCGTTGAATACAGATATGGGTGTAATGACATCAGTAGTACCGACACCAGACTGCGGACCTGAACAAACTACATGTGGCAATAATACAGGCTCAGAACTTGCCGATGAACACCTAAATGATCTCGTTAAATATGTTTCTTTACTAGGTGTTCGTGCACAGCGTGACCTTGACGATCCAGACGTGATTTTAGGTGAAACAGTCTTCAACGAAACGGGTTGTGAGAGCTGTCATAGAAGCACAATGAAAACTAGCGAGTTTGCTGTGCACGCAGAGCTTCGAAACCAAACTGTTCGCCCATTCACTGACTTATTGCTTCATGATATGGGGGAAGGTCTTGCTGACAACTTAGGTGGCGGAAATGCAACTGGAGCAGAATGGCGCACAGCACCGCTTTGGGGCCTTGGTTTATCATCATGTGTTACGGGTGGAGTAACTAATCCAACGGGTTACCAAGGCGATGATGTGTGTGCACCTGATGCAAACTATCTTCATGATGGCCGTGCACGTACTATTAATGAAGCGATTATGTGGCATGGTGGAGAAGCAGAGCAATCTCGTATTGCCTATGAATCTCTAAGCAACACAAAACGTTCAGCTTTATTAACATTTTTAAATTCTTTATAAAACAAGATAATAAGCGTAATATTCACATTAGTGTAATTGACTAATGTGAATATTTTACGATTTAACTAACTGCTAGAACAAATAACCACGTGTAATAATTTTTACTACATAAAACCCCACACTACCCTATCGCATCATGCTTTTATGGACTACCCATAGCTTACTAAACACAGTGAGTTACATTGTAAATTCTAATACGAGGTGCTTTATGAGCAAAATCACACTGTACTAGCGTAGTTAATTTGGGTAAAAATAACGAAGTCAAAACGCGACACCTACTCCTCGGTAATCAAATTAGAAACTACTCACATTGTCGTCAGCCAAGGTTACACATAAAAAAGATCCTGCTAAGGTGGTGGTTAATAAAACAACAGTAAATAAATGAGTTATTCAATTAAATAAGAACTAAATGGACAGACAACCACAACGTCGCCAATATCGCCAATATCGCCAATATCGCCAATATCGCTTGAACAGCATAAAATTCATGTGCTTAAAAAACAATCCAACGCATTGAATTAAAGAGGGGATATTAAAAAGGCTACCACCCTTCTAATGTCCGATCTTGTTAATTGAGAAGTTAAACCAACAGAGCGTTACCCAATTAGCATGTTGTGCAGCGTATTCTATGTGCATCGCAACTGCCATAGATATTAAACTATAAGAGATACATCACCGGCACCTAGTGAAGTTAGAAGCTATAAAACGAAGCTGGTAAAAGGTTGGATATGATAACTTTAAAGATGATACATATAATGTAAGCGATTATATCAACGAATATTACAACAATCTTGAATCACACAATTATAATGCTGGTTTATAACCAAATGAATCTGAGGTTAGATACAAAGACTGTGGCTAAAATTAGTTGACCACAACAACTGGACTTCTAATAGTTTATCAAACATAAGTAATACCTACATAAAACTACCTAATATTAAAAAATAAAAAACCCGTATAGCAAGCGCTATACGGGTTTAGATATGTTATTCGCAAAGGCTATTTTGTTTTACGAACATATGTTACGTCTGTCATTGTAATTTTAGACGTTGTAATACCTATTTTCTCAAAACATTTCTTGAAGCTAGAAGAATCACCATGTTCACCACAGTTATCATTACCTTCAGGGTATTGTGATTGTAAGTAGTTACCAAATTTAAAGTATGACTCTGAATCATCTTCAACTTCAGTCTCTAAGTCCTTACCAAAAGCAGATACTTTAACTACACCGTAATCATTTAACACGTGGAAAGTAAATGAATCGCCGGTCTTAATAGTACCTAGGGCTTTTTTCTCTTCTTTACCGCTCTTGTTAAGAATACGAACGTACACATCAAAAATACCATTTGCAGCTTTACTATCATAAAAACCTGATTCATCAGTATCAGACACATAAAGTTTCATGATTGTACCAGTATCACCTGCGTGATGCTGTGCAACGATAGTTTTACCGCCAGTTGAAAGATCAACTTTGATAGTTGCTTGGAACTCTTCGTACGTATCAGTCATCGCGATACGTTTACTTTCTTTAATTTTGTACTCATGACGCCAGCCGTTACCGTTAGGCGTAGTAACTTGTTCTTCAAGTGCAAGGAACACTAAAGTAGAGTCGTTAATTCTTGGATCACTACCTTCCAGTTCAAAAATTGAACCATTGGTGATATTTTCAGGAATCTTCAAGTCTGGAATTGATTCACCTGGATCAGTTGGGTCTGTAGGCTCTGTCGGATCCGTAGGGTCAGTTGGCACTTCAATTGGGCTATCGACTAACTCACCACAACCGTAAAGCTGTGCTTCTAGTAAGCTGTTCCATTCATAATCTTCAGAAGAGCTATTACCTTGGCCAATTACGCGGATAAAACGCGCATACACATCGCCTAAATTATTCGCATTTAGATCCTCGTCACCTTGTGATTCTGCTCCCGTAAGAATTGAATCCCAGTTAACACCATCTAATGACGCAGCAATATCATAATAAGCAGTACGCTTATCTGCTGAATACCAAGCTGTTTGAATTGAATCAACAGTTGTCTCGCCACCTAAGTCTAACTGTAGCCATTTGCCGTCACCTTTAGAAGACCAACGAGAAGCCTCTTTCAAAGAACCATCTACCGCAAGGCTTGGTCCGTAGTTGCCGCTTGATGAACCATCATCACTCGCTGAAGCGCTTAAGCGAGTAATTGGACACGAAGCAGGTGGTTCAGTCGGTTCAGTCGGTTCAGTCGGAGTTTCTATTGGGCTTTCTTTAAGTTCACCACAACCATACACTTCTACATCTAGTAAACTATTCCACTCAGAATCTTCAGATGAGCTGTTTCCGTAACCAACAATACGGATGAAACGTGCATAAACATCGCCTAAATCATCTTTATTAAGCGAGTCATCACCTTGAGATTCAGCATCTGTAACTACAGGAACCCAGTTTTCACCGTCTAGTGATGTTTCAATATCAAAGTAAGCAGTACGCTTATCGCCTGATAACCATGCTGTTTTTATACTATCAATCGTCGTTTCACCGCCAAGGTCAAATTGGATCCATTTTCCGTCACCTTTAGAAGACCAACGAGATGAATTAGTTAAAAATCCATCGATCGCTTTTTCTGGTGAGTAGTTGTTGTTATACGAACCATCATCGCTAGCTTCGATAACTTCTAACTTAGTCACGCCACACTGTTCTGGCACAGGAGTCGGTTCTGTTGGGTCTGTTGGGTCTGTTGGGTCTGTTGGTATAGAATCCGCTCTAACTAATTGTATATCATCAAAATAGCCATGTTGGAATTCGTCATTGAATTTAGTGTAAACCTGAATTCTTGAGCGAGATTTAGAGTTAAATGGAACAACAGCTTTTCTCCATTTGCTCACATCAAACACAACTTTTTTTACTACATCATAGCCATTATTAACACCAAACTTACCAGAACCATTTACATAGCCGGTAAGGATGTAATCTGTATTTTTTTCAACGTCAACCCACTGGTGTACGCGCGCTGGTGAACCCATTAGTTGTAGAGATTGCGTACCAGAATTACTTATAATTGATGCACGTGCGTCATCAATTATAGTCCAATAAGTTAGGCCACTTTCAAAGCCCGGGTTTTTGATAACAACTGCATCAGCATTCACCGAACCTGTTAACATTATGGCAGCAAGCGGTAGCATTTTATATTTTAAAAACATTATTTTTCTCATCAATTTATTTAATAAATGGTTCCCACCATGAAAAAAGCAATACTTTATTACTCCAAAAATAATAAAAGGCAAGCATTTAACCTGATGGCAGCGAGAATTTACCTGCTTAAGGAACTAAAAGCAAGCAACCTTTAATTAAAAAAACTAAATAATCACTTGGGTATGTTAAATTTTATGGTTTTTAATATGCAAATATCATGTAACAATATTGCGGTAACTTAAATTCAAGGTTTTTAAAAGGTGAAATGTAACGGGTAGAAAAACGCTAGTAAGATAATTGATACTTTAATGTGTGATTTTACAAATCATATATTGGCCCGCTCTCTTAATAATTTATTCGAGGCGTTATTTGGTTATTATGAATAGTAATTTTACTCACTTGAGCTATTTATTATTCCTGCCTAATTTGTGAAATGTAATATAAAAATAATAAGTAATGTGCATTAAGTTTGGTGAGGTGAATAAGCTGAACAGCTTTTAAAAATAAGTAATATCATAAGGGCCAGAACCCTGGTGTTTATGAGATGCTGTAAACGACTGATTAACCAAAGTAAGTAGCATGGCTGAATCGTGCTCATTTGCGTAGCGAAGCAATAAACGTTTTGTTTTAAATACGGCGTTCATTAAAAGTCTCCATAAAAAAGTTATTTATGCACATAAATTTTTATTGACTGAAATGCAAAACCAGATTATTTTTGCGCCGATGTTTTTACAGGCACAACAATAGCGGTATGCATTCCTTGCTCCGTCTGGCGCCAAAGCCAACGCGTTTTATTTAAACCCTTAATTTAACATAACAGTTTAAATACTCCTCTCGCGTACAAAAGCAGTGACTTGGAAAATGATTTAACAACAAACTATCATCTTCTTTGTTTTTGTATAAGCAATTTAAATTCTTAAATATGCTTTTAATTTTGTGAACACTTAAATGCTTGAACCCTCTGCGTTAAGTTTACTGCCACCAGCGGTGGTTGTTGTTTTGGCTGTTGTTTTACGCCGCCCTATTTTATCTTTACTTATTGGTGCTTTAGCTGGGTTAGTAATAGCCGACCCGGCTCAGGTGCTTGCTAACTTTGCCAGCACATCGCTCAAAGTAATGACCGACGAAACCATAGGTTGGTTAATACTCGTATGTGGTGGTTTTGGCGCTTTAATCGCCTTATTAGTGCGGACTGGCGGTGCGTCGGCGTTTGGAAAATTAGCGTTAAAATACACTAAAGGTAAACGTTCTTCTCTATTTATGACCTTTTGTTTAGGCGTGGTTATTTTTATTGATGACTACTTAAATGCGCTTACCGTAGGTGAAACGATGAAGCGCATTACTGATAAATTTAAAGTTAGCCGAGAAATGCTTGCCTACGTTGTTGACTCAACAGCGGCACCGATTTGTGTACTTGTACCTTTATCTACTTGGGCAGTATTTTTTGGCGGACTATTAGTAGATAACGGCATTGCCGAGGAAGGGAAAGGCATTGCGGTATATATTCAAGCAATTCCTTATATGCTTTATGCGTGGTTTGCAGTATTGGTGGTTTTGTTAGTGGTATTAGGTGTTATACCTGCTATTGGACCCATGAAAAAAGCAGAAAAAATGGCGAAAATAGAACAAGCCAGCGTAGATCCTGCTCAGTTTAGTGATATTCAAACAGCCGACGAATATGCGGTAAAAGCTGTAGAAGAAAACTTTGAAGATGCCGATCCTAAAGGGAAATTACATAACTTTTTACTGCCAATAATTTTACTTGTAGCCTTTACCGTTTACTTTGAAATAGATGTATATAAAGGCTTACTAGCGAGTATGGCGGTAACACTTCCTTTTTATGCACTACAAAAATTAATGAGCTTTAGCGAAATGATTGAGCGCATGCTTGATGGCTTTAAAAGTATGATACCGGCTATTGGTACTGTGATCGCCGCGTTTATTTTTAAAGATGTGTGCGATTTAATAGGCTTACCGCAATTTGTTATAGGCAGTTTAAGCCCTTATATGACGGCGCAATACTTACCTGCAGTCGTGTTTATTGCGATGGCGGTGTTAGCGTTTGCTACAGGCTCTAGTTGGGGTATTTTTGCAGTGTCTATACCTATAGTTATGCCACTTGCAACTGCGGTTGACGCTAATATTCCACTGGTGATTGGCGCGTTATTATCGGCATCATCTTTTGGTAGCCAAGCGTGCTTTTATTCAGACTCTACAGTACTTGCAGCCCAAGGCTCTGGTTGTAACTTAATGAGCCATGCAGTAACACAGTTGCCGTATACATTAATAGCGGCATCAATGGCGGTTATAGGCTTTATAGTTATGGCATAAATATTATATAGCTATAGAAATAAATAAACCCCAATGTATTGCTACACTGGGGTTTATTTTAACTTTATGTATAACGTTTATTTTTGTAACTTAATGCCATTGTAATAAGCATCAAGCGTAGTGATTTTTGTTTGATTAGGTAAATCAGCAAAGTCACTTTCAATAAACTTAGTACCACGCAGCTGCACATTTAAACGCGCTGCTTGAGGGTTCAACATGGTTTGCTTGTAGTACTGTTTTATATCTGCAAGTGTTACTTTTTCTACTTCATTAATCAGCTTTTGCTTTGAGTCAAATTTAAAGTTTTCGCGGTACCAGTCATTTATAAGCGGGCTCATTTCGTCGCTTAAATTTTTAGGTTGCTCTTTAAGTGATACAAGCGTCGCATTTTTAAGCTGTTCGAATGTATCATTACTCATGTTATCAAGCTCTACCGCATACTCTTTTTTAAATTGATCAAAGCGTGCTTGTATCTCTTTAGGGCCTTTAACTGGTGTCTGAATAAACAAGCCAATGGCTGAGTATTCTTCTATTGGGCGAGCCAATGCACCTACAGCGTAAGCTAGTTGCTCCTCGGTACGCATTTTATCAAACGCAACGGTTCTAAAGTGGCTTTGTAGTACTGCTGCTTGTGCTTTTTGTTTATAACCAGCTATTGGGTGTACGGTCATATCAACAACAGCTACATCAGCAACATCAATATCTTTTTGAAGTACCAGTGTTTCGCCTACTTGCGGTAACCATGCTTTGCTGCGTGCAAATTCACTGTGCGTATGGTTGCTTTCAAGCGTAGCGCTTAATTCGCCAGCTATTGCATCAATATCTTGCTGGTTATAGTTACCATAACTAAACACGCGTAAATCGTTTTTAGCAAAGGTTGCTGTTTTTAAATTATTTAAATCAGTAACAGATAATGATTCAGTCGCTTTTATTAGTGCATCTGTATCAAAACTGCCTGTGCGAATGAGTTTTGAATACTCACCAAATGCTTGCGCATACGGAAACTGCTTCTGCTGGTTTAATAAATCACGTTTATAACGATCAATTGCTTGGCTAAATGCTTGTGCTGTAACCTCAGCTTTTAAACCGCTAAGCGCTTGTTTAAGTAATACGTCTTGTTTATCTGTAAAGCCGCTCATTGATAATACAAGGCCATTACTTGGCGCAAGACTCACACTCATACCCGCTATGGCAGCTTCAGTGCTTAGCTGACTTTGTTGAATATTGTATAAGTCGGCCCATACCGAATAAAGCACTTCAGCATTTATATCGGTTAAGCCAGGTTGAGTGTTTATATATACTTCAACAAGCCCTTTTGGTTGCTCTGCAAACTTTTGGCTTGCTTGACGCCATACTTTCACGCCGTTTTTATCATAAGCTAGTACTGGGTGCTTTTGCTCTTTAAACGCTTTAGTTTTAATTGCAAAGCTCTCAGGCAGTAAGTTGTTTACACTAGGCAGTGCTAATTTAAATTCACTCGGCTTTTTCCAGCTGGCAATTTCATCATCGCTAATGTCGTTAATGCGATATTTGCCTTCATAAAAATGTAGTTGCGAATCTGTTTCTTCTTGTTGAGATATATACCAAACTCGTAGCGTTTTAGCATTTAATTGATCCAGCACATTATTAACTGCATCAGCATCAAATTTTGCATAATAATAAGGGGCATTAATAGTATGATTGAGTGGATAAACCTGCATGCTGCCGGTAAGCGAGCTTACATAGTTAAACTCATCGCCCTTCTCTAAAAATTTAAACTGGTTGCTAAGCGACGTTTTAATTTCGTTAAAGTACTTACTATCTACACCTTCTTTTTTAATTAAATCGATATATTGCATAATTGTCGCGACAATTGTTTCGCGATTTTTCATACCCTCGTCGGTCAATTCAATATTTACATTCAGTGTGCCGTAATTACCGTATTGAGTTGGCGATGGTGAAGCTGATAACTGCGACACCCAACCTTTATCACGTAATATTTGTGCAGGGCTGCCCGGCATTTCATTACTTAATAAATAAGCAACAAAACGATTTGGTTTAACTGCAAACTCATCAGCATTATTGGCAATAGTGAAATCTAATTGTAGCTGTTTAACATCTTCATTCGGAGAGTAAAATACACGCTTACCGCCTGCTTTATCAAAATCTACTTTTGCGGTAACAGCTGGCTTTTCGATATTTTTATTTTTTATATCAGCGAAGTACTTTTGCGCTTTTTGCTCCATTTCAGCAATTGGCAAGTTAGAAATAAGCGCCACTTTCATGATATTGGAAGAGTAGTACTTATTATAAAAATCGACTGTTTCTTTGTGCAGCGAGCTGCCTTCTTTATCGCCTAGCGTTTCTAAATTTCCTATTAAAAAGCGATTAGCGGGATGATCGCCCATCATTTTACGGGCTAGCTTAAATTGACCAAAAAAGTCCATCTCGCGACGCATTGACCACTCTGCGTTTACCGCGTTTTTTTCTTTATCGGTATATTCAGGATATAACTTAGGCGCTTTAAAAAAGTCAGAAAAACGGTCTAGTCCTTCATCAAACGCATCGTTATTAATTTTAAACATGTAGTTGGTAATATCGAGCCACGTGTAGGCATTGTGGGCGCCACCATTTTTGGTCATGAAATCAGAATACCCTTTTGTGTCTGGGTAACGCTCAGTGCCTAAAAACAACATATGCTCTAAATAATGCGCCATACCTTGTTGTGACATTGGATCATGCAGTAAACCAACCCCTACACTTAGCGAAGCCGCAGATTTTTCGGCGCTTGGGTCTGATACCAAAATAACTTCAATTTCGTTTGCTAGCTTTAACGTTTTATATTCTCGGTTATCGTTTGGACTTACAACTAATGAATCAGCTAATAAAGACGCTTGAGGAGACGTTGAAACAGGTGATGTATTTGAACAACCACTTAAAACTGCCAGTGCTATGGCGCTAAAGCCAATAATTTTTTTCATTTTGATTTTCCAGTAAAGTATTGCGCTAGTTACGCGCTCAAACATCGTAATAGAGCTAAATTAACATTAACAATTAAGGATTTGCCACAATTTAACGCTAAAATATGTAACACATTGTGAAAAAGCCCTTCATACTTAAGCTTTATAAAACAATAATAAAGGAACATTATGGAAAAAATTATTATTCTAGCCATGTTTGCTCAAGTAACACTCTCACTGTTTGTGATGATAGTTATGGGTAAAAGGCGTATACAAGCCGCTAAAAATAAACAGCTAAATTTGAATGATTTTAAAACAATGCAATTAGATAAAGCAGGCGACACAGTGCGTGTAGCCGATAGGAACTTTTCTAATCAGTTTGAGATCCCCGTTTTATTTTATGCCGGCTGCTTACTTGCTTTACAGCTTCATAATGCAAGTTATTTAGTGGCTGCTTTAGCATGCTTATTTGTAGTGTCGCGTGTTGCGCATACTGTAATCCACTTAGGGCAAAATAATGTAAGAGCTCGCTTTAACGTCTTTTTATTTGGTTGCGGGTGTGTATTTGCGATATGGCTTGCCATGATTTGGCGAATAATAGCTTTTTAGTTTAAATATTATCAGCGGTTTAAAATTAAGCCGCTGATAATGGATACTTTTACATTTTTATTTAAATCGCTTCAAACGTGTGAACACCAATAGAGCACCACCCAGTAACCACGCCAATGAACCACCTGAACTGCTACCTGAATCGGTAGAGGTATCGCCACTATCAAGTGATGTGTTTGTTGTTACGCTAAGGCCTGCAGCTGAATTTGGATCGTCATCCATAACCACTACGCTTTGAATAGTCACTAAATTTGCACTACTTATACTTACATCACTGCTTGAGCATTGCTGCTCAGTAATATCTACCACGGGTACTTCACCGCAATGAACCAATGCTGCAATTTTATCGAGTGTAGATTGACTCGCCGCAGTAATTTTTCCAAACACCGTAAAGCCACCATTTTGCGTATCAAGTGCAGCACTATTATCTGAAATATTAAAAAACCACTGGCTTGTTGCGCTGTCTTCATCGCCAGAAAGCTTTGCCATAGCAATGGTGCCTTTAACATTTGAAAAAACAGGCTCATTTTCTACAGTAGGCTTAGTATCAATTGCATCAAACGAATCAGAATACGTAAAGCCACCGCCTTGAATTACAAAATCTGCCACAGAGCGATGAATCACCGTTTCGTTGTATGATTCATCTTGAACATAGCTTAAAAAGTTTTCTACGGTTTTGGGGGTCTGTTGATCAAATAAATTTATTTCTATTGTACCTTGGCTTGTGTTCATTTCGACAATAGTTGCAGTGCTTGCAAAGCTTGCCAACGCAAGCCCAGAGCCAAGTAAAAGCTTTTTCATGTTTCATTCCTGTTGTTATAATTTTAACGATTAATTAACCTACTTGCAGATTAAAGCGACATGGTATTAAAATCGATTGTTAAATCTATCAAGATACAAATTAGACCGTATTGGTAACGCTTTAATTACATATAAGGCTAGTTATATTCTTTTAAGTTATATAAAGCAAAGTTAGTACAACTAAATCATCTTAAATAGAGAGCTTACATTTATTACCTTAAAAAAATAAATACCAAGGAGCTGACAATGCTTAATAACACACACACAATTTGCGATTTTGGTTTACATAAAGGTGAAGCTTACACGAAGTTGCCCGCCAGCTTTTTAATTTGGATGATAAGTACTAAACACCGACAATCTAATTTCGCTAAAGCAGAATTAAAACGACGTGAGCAAGCCGTAAAGGGCACTATGATGTTAAAGCCTAAGTAGAAATATAAATAAGTCCGTTTTTTTAGCGCAAAACTAGTTTAAACTACCGGCTTGATAAATTAAGTAGAGCTTAATCAAAAGGTATTTTATGCGCATAATCATTTTATTTTCGGTTTTTCTTAGTCTCATTGGGTGTACCTCCTCTACCCCAGACTCTATTTCTAGCAGTTCGCCTACTCAATATTTAACGGTTCTTCATACAAATGATAATCACGGTCGTTTTTGGCACAACGAAAAAGGCGAATACGGCATGGCCGCTCGCAAAACGCTTATAGACTCTTTACGCGCAGAAGCAAAAAGTAAAGGCCATGCAGTAATATTGCTCTCTGGTGGTGACATAAATACAGGTATTCCTGAGTCTGATTTGCAACAAGCAGAGCCAGACTTTAAGGGCATGTCTTTATTAGGTTACGATGCAATGGCGCTTGGTAATCATGAATTTGACAACCCGATTAAGGTTTTAAACAAGCAACAGCAATGGGCTACTTTTCCACTTTTATCCGCTAATATTTTTGATAAAAGCACAGGCGAACACGCCTTTGAAAGCTATAAAATACTAGAAAAGAATGGATTGAAAATAGCTGTTATTGGCTTAACGACTACCGATACAGCAAAAATAGGTAACCCTCAATATATTGGTCATTTAGAATTTAAAGACCCTACAGAGGTTACAGCCAAACTAGCAAAAGAAATAAAAGCTAAATATAACCCTGACGTTACTATTGCACTTACACACATGGGCCATTATGTAGATGCACACTTTGGTATTAATGCCCCTGGTGATGTAACACTTGCCCGCTCACTGCCTGCCAATACTCTTGATATGATCATAGGCGGGCACTCTCAAGAGCCTGTGTGTATGAGCGATACAAACGTTAACGATGCAAACTTCAAACCTGGCCTTGCGTGCAAACCAGATCAGCAAAATGGCACGTGGATTATGCAAGCCCACGAATGGGGTAAATATGTGGGTAAGGCTGAATTTAAACTTGAAGGCGAAAAATTAACACTTATTGACTACACATTAATGCCAGTAAACTTATACGTAGATAAAGTACAAGCCGATGGCTCAACTAAAGAAGTATTAGCAAACGAATACATTAAGCCAGACCCAACACTTGAAGCTTTTTTAGCGACTTATCAAGCTAAAGGCGCAAAGCAAATAGCAGGTAAAATTGGCAGTGTTGATGCTCGTTTAGAAGGCGATAGGAGCAAAGTACGTTACCAACAAACAAACCTTGCGAGAGTAATTATTCAAGCACAAATGAACGCAGTAGGCGCTGATTTTGGGTTAATTAGTGGTGGCGGGATAAGAAGCGGCATTGAAGCTGGGGAAATCAGTTATAAAGATGTTTTAAAAGTACATCCTTTTAAAAACCGCATTACTTACATAGATTGGCAAGGCAGCGATTTATTCAGTTACCTATCGACTGTCACAAGCTTTCCTGCAGATGCAGGCGCTTATTTGCAATATCATAAAATATCATTCGATCGCAAAAATGGTGAGTTAATGAATGTATATATTAATGGTAAAGCTCTGGATAAAAATAAAACATACCGTATGAGCTTAAATAGCTACAACGCATCAGGCGGAGACGGTTACCCAGCTATTAATAAGTTAAAAGGTTTTGTAAGCACTGATGTTACCGATGCTCAAGCACTTAAAACTTTTATATCTGAAAATAGCCCGATTAAAGCGTCTGAATTTGCGCCTAAATAAATAAGTTACAGTAATAGGAAAGTAAAATCACTTTCCTATTACTTCAATATTTCCGTTTGCGATATGTGTTAGTGCATAACTATGTAATCGTGAACGCGACCCTTCCCCATATGCCTTAGGCGGATAATAAAGCTCTTTTTGATCAGGGTACTCAATGAGTACTTCATCCAGGGCTGCACGAACTTCGCTCAGTGTTTTTTCAAGACTATTGTTGAAGTTAGGTCTTTTTCTTACTGTATGGCCAAGCTCAACTAACCTATAAAAATATTTATTTGCTAGCTCTATCAGCTCATCAGGTACATTTTTACTATGATTGAGCGAAACATCTGAGTTATTACGACAGTAATCAACTAGCGCTAAATAAAAACACAGTGGTTTATTTGCCAAACACACTTTCAGCTCTGCTCTATAACTATTTGAAACTGTTTTATTGTTTAAATCAATTATAAGGACAAGAGGTAATGGCACTGTAGTAGTATCGTCGTTACTCTCAAGTAAATTAGTCCTAAGCTGTTGTGTAAAAATATGCTTTAACCAAAAGCTTACAAGTACACTTATAATTAAAAATACAAGATGAAACGAAGCGTTTGTTGCTGTTAAGTATGTATTGTTTATTTTAAAAACAATTGATACGGCGCCGTTGCTACCATTTAAAGTACGGCTAAACTGCCTTGATTTCAAAGGCAACTCAAGCTCACCTTTAGGCTCAATTGCTACTACCCTTAAGGCGTTACTATTAATATATGTATTTAATGTTTTTATGTAAGTTAAAACTGCATCTTTATTTCCTGAGTGCTTTAGTAACTCATTAGATAAGTCTAGCAATGGCAGATCCAACGCTATTTGCTTTTCAATCTGCGTAATTTTGTGTGTATTTACTTGCTGCGTTTTTTGGCTAACTGATACGTAAAACACCAATGATAAAGCCAAAAATAAGCCAGCTACTAAGCCTGAAAACACAAATTTATTCATCGCCTAGACCTTTAATAAAACTCACTGATTTTGTGTTACAACTCCAGTAAGGTTTAACGTTTTGGTAGTAATGCAGAGTTTGATCTTTTGACATGTTAAGTAAATGAGACTGTATTGCACACAGTAAATCAGTATTATTTTGTTGCATTTTAAAGTACCAGCGCGTTCCTGCAATATTACTGCTTAAAGGTGTGATGTAATTTTTTGAAAAACGTGTTGCATCACTTTCTTTCCAAAATGACGCAATAATATCTACTTTGCCATCGGCCAATAAGTCCCGTAGTTCGTTATGTGAGCTTGCATAAGTAATTTTTAAATTAGCCAAGTTAATATCAAGCTCTTTAAACGTTTGCTTAGGTAAAATATGTCCAGAACGACTGGTTGGGTAATCAAGCAAACCTATGCGTTTATCTAAAAAGTACTGTTTTGTAAGCCGAGGTTTTTCTTTAGATGATATAAAAAAAGCAGTGTAGTTAGAAAACCCCACTACCGGTTGATAGTTGTAAGTTGATTCTGCTCTAAATGCAGCCATTATATTATTCTTAGCCAATATTAAATCTGCAATACCTTTGCCCACAAACTCTAAACTGTCAGCTGTTCTATATCCCCAATACCCTATTACAGAGCCATATTGCTTAGCGACAACGTTATCGCCACACAAACTTTCTGTTAATAACTTGGCTATTTTTTTTGATGGTGTAAAAACAATGAGTTCACTTGTATTACTTGTTGCTGTTGTTTGACATGTAGTTGAAGTTTTTATCATGACAGGAAACTGTAAATCATCGTTATTTACCGTTAGTTGACCGCAAATCCATGTAACAAGCAACAACAGAAACAAAAATGTAACAACTGTAGTTTTATGCAACATGATGTTTTTAAAATTCAAAGTAAATCCACTCAAAAATATACCAGTGATGTATTTGAACAATTATATTTACTTATTACAACAAGTAATTTTACCCATTAAAAATAAACCTTTGATTTTAAATGATATTAGATAAGAAATTATGAATGTTATTGAGTCCTTCCTATTAGCATAATAAATAAGGACAATTGACCGCATTACCTTATTGTAACAATACGAAAAATACATTTAGGAAGCTCTAATGCACAGCAAAATAAAATATTCAATTTCTTCTGCGCTTTTGATTAGTGCAATTTTCACAAGCAGTGATTCGTATGCATGGGGGCAAAATGGTCACCGTGTGGTAGGTAAAATTGCCGAGTCGCACTTAACACAAGCAACTAAAAGAGCTATCACACCTTTTTTAGATGGCGAATCACTAGCACAAATATCAACATGGCCTGACGAAATGCGCTCAGCACCGGGCGATTTTTGGCAAAAAAAATCTTCTCGCTGGCATTACATAAATGCAGCTCCTGGAAAATCATTTAGTTTTAAGCATGAGCACACAAAAAACAAAGAATCTGTGAGCAATATTCTCGAAGGTATTCATTACTCAATGCAAACCCTCACTGATGCAAACAGCACATTAGACGCTAAGCAGTTTAGTTTGCGTTTTTTAGTGCATTTAGTAGGTGATAGCCATCAACCATTTCATGCTGGCAGAGGTGAAGACAGAGGCGGAAACCGAATTAAAGTTTCGTTTTTTAATGAAGAAACAAATCTTCACAGCCTTTGGGATACAAAATTAGTTGAAAACGAGAACTTATCGTTTACTGAATACGCACAATTTATTGATACAAATAATAGTGAACTCATTGCACAGTACTTACAAAGCTCACCTAAAACATGGGTTGAAGAATCTCATAACCTAGCAATGAAAATTTATAAATATACTAATGACGAAGTTGGCTATAGCTACATATACAACAACACACCTATTGTGAAAACACGCCTCCAACAAGCGGGTATTCGCTTAGCTGGTGTATTAAATGCCCTGTTTGATCCTTCAGCTAAAGAACTAGAAACGGCACTTAAGATGCCTATCAAATAAGTAAACTGCAAATTTAACTTAAACACTACACACGGGAAATCAACAATATGACTAAGCTTCGACTTTCGAAATTAACTGGTGCTGTAATTTTAGCGCTAGGTGTTTCTACAAGTGCAATGGCTGCTGATACCTCATCTGCAATGCGAGGTAAAATTACAACGCCTTCAGGTGGCAATGCTGCAAACGTTAAAATAAAGGTTGTTCACCAACCAACGGGCACTATTAGTGAGTTAACTACAAACGAAAGCGGTACTTTTATCGCTAACGGTTTGCGTGTAGGTGGTCCATACATGGTGATCATCGACTCAGATACGTTTAACGACACAACTGTTGAAAATATTTTTCTAAACCTTGGTGAAACATATCGTTTAAGCTCACAGCTATCGCCACTAAATATCGAAAAAATTGAAGTTTCTGGTTATAAAATTGTTCAGCAATCTGGTGGCTCAAGCAGCACTTTTGGTTCTGATACTATAGAAAACATGCCAAGCTTTAATCGTGATATTAAAGATATTGCACGTTTAAACCCACTTGCAAGTATTAATGGTAATGGCGAGCTAACGTTTGCAGGAAGTAACCCTCGTTCAAACGGTTTAACTGTTGATGGCATTGGCCAAAATGATGACTTTGGTTTAAGTTATGGCGGCTACCCTACTTCTCAACCACCAGTAGCACTTGATGCAATTGAGCAAATTTCTGTTGATGTGTCTCCGTTTTCTGCTTCTAAGGGTAACTTTGGTGGCGGTACTATTAATGCGGTAACAAAGTCTGGTACAAATGAGTTTAAATTTTCAGGCTTTTATGAAATCTCTACACCAGATATAGCTGGTGATGTAGATAGCATTTCTCAAGTATATGCTGATGGTAGCCCTGTTTTAGATGAAGATGGACACCGTACTTACGTTGTTGAACAAGTTGAGCCTATTCAAACTGAAAAGCGTTATGGTTTTAATGTTGGTGGACCATTAATTGATGATACTTTGTTTTACTTTGTAAACTACAACAAGTGGACAAGTGAGCTTGATTTAGATTACGGTTTTGAAGGCTCTGGTGCAACGAATGAATATGATGTAACAGAAGAAAGCTACAACCAATTTATTAATATTTTAAATAATGAATACGGTTTAACCGACTCTCTAGGTGGCGACCCTGAAGACACAAACGAGTCATTGCTTGTTAAATTAAGTTGGAATATTAATGATGATCATCGTTTAGATTTCACTTACCAATGGCAAGACGATAAAGACGAAACAAATGTCGGCACTGGCGGCAGTACAGTTAGCTTAGCGTCAAGCCGTTATACTTACGCTACTAAATTCAATAATTTTGCGACAAAATTATATTCAGACTGGAATGAAAACTTCTCAACAGAAATTGGCATTGCTTACAAAGATGTATCATCAAGAAGCTTAACTAACTCTGATATTGGTTTTGTGAAAGTTGAAGAATACTTCCGCGGCCCAGCTTATGAGTTTGGTACAGACGAATTCCGCCATGCAAATAGCTCATCGACTGAAAACTTAACACTTACTTTCGATGCTACTTACTTAATGGATGAGCACGAAATTAACTTTGGTATGCAGTATGAATCGCTAAATTTATATAATTTATTTGCATCTAACTCATTGGGTTCTTGGGAATTTGATGACTTCGAAGGTTTTCAAAACCGTGAAGTGGGTAACTTTAGAGGTACATACGACTTTTCTTACAGTAACGCGTACACAAATAACCCAAATGACACTGCATACGATGCAACACGTAACCAGTTAGCACTTTATATTGAAGATACTTTTTATGTTGGTGATGATTTAGAAGTAACAGCGGGCGTTCGTTATGAGCGTTTATCATCAGACGATAAACCAACTTTAAACGAAAACTTTTTAAGTACTTACGGCTTTAGCAATCAAGAGAATCTTGATGGCTTAGATATAGTTTTACCGCGTATTGGCTTTAAATATTATGCAACTGAAGCATTAACCATTAATGGTGGTATAGGTCGATTCCAAGGTGGTATTCCAAACGTTTGGTACAATAACTCTTTCCAAAATGACGGTATTACATTTGTTGAAGCACCTCAAAGTGCTATTAATGATTATTACGCCAACAACCAAGCCGATATTACGCAAGTACCTGACACTATTAAAAACACGTTAGTCCAAGGTGCGGGTAGCACAAACTATGTAGACCCTGATTTTGAGCTTCCATCAAGCATTCGAGCTCAAGTTGGTTTCGAGTACGAGTTTGACTCAGAATTACTTGGCGAAGGCTTCAAATGGCAGGCTGAAATTGCTTACCATAAAAAAGAAAACGAAGCTGTATGGCATAACACGGCTATAAACCCAATTGGTGTTGCTGCTGATGGCGAGCGTGTAATCAACGAAAGTATTTATACTGGCGACCTTGCTGATAACTTTGATATTGCAATGACTAATTCATCTGACGATGGACGTTCAATCATTATCTCTACCGGCATTGCAAAAGAGTTTGAAAATGGCCTGTATGTTTCTGCAAGTTATGCACATCAAGACGTAACTGAGGCATCATCTGGTTCATCTTCTCGTGCTCAGAGTAACTACCAATACAATATTACACGTAACCGTAATGAAGACTTTGCAGATCGTGGTTCATACGAAGTAGAGCACAGTTTTAAAGTAAACCTAGCGTATAACACTGAATTTTTCAGTGGCTATGCAACTAAGTTTAACGTGTATTTTGAGCGCCGCTCTGGTCGTCCATTTAGCTACACTATGGGTATGTATCAAGATAGTGACCTAGGTGACACACGCGACTTTTACTCAAGCTCAGCTTACCTAGCTTACATACCAACGGGTGCTGATGATCCAAATGTGAATTGGGATGAATCTGGTTTATCTTGGAATGAGTTAGAAACACTTCTAAATCGTGCTGGTATCTCAGAACGTGGTGAAATCTTAGGTCGCAACTCAGGAACTCAACCTTGGGTAACTACTATGGATGTAAGCATTAAGCAAGAAATCCCAGGTTTTGCTGAAGGTCACAGTGGTGAGGTTTACTTCATGGTTGATAACTTCGCAAACTTATTAAACAGTGATTGGGGCGTAGAAAAACGCTTAGGTTTTTCTGACCAAGCTGTTTACGACTTTGGCGGTTTAGATGACGAAGGTCGTTATATAATTGATGGCAAATTTAATGGTGCTGATGTTCGTAATTACAGCCAATATCAAACGAGTTCATCTGCTTGGCAAGCTAAAGTAGGCATTAGCTATAAGTTTTAATATTAGTTAACTAATAATTTAAGCGCATTCGTAGCTAAATAAACTTAATTAAACCCATTGCAACTTTGTAGTGGGTTTTTTTGTATAAGGCACATCAATTTCACATGTTTGTCATAAAAGCCCCGTAATATATCTCCCGATATAGAGTTATTACTCAAAAAAAGTCTAAATAGTCATAAACATAGCAATTTATTAAAAAAATATTACAGTTGTATTTTATTTGTAACGAATAAATAAGGTACACTATGTAAGAATTTTGAACTAAGTAGGTTTTAAACTTATTTAGATTAAAATTTTAAAATAAAAATATATAAAAATTTAATTAATAACTACACGGGAAAATTAAATGAAAACTCAATTACGCAAAACAGCTCTTTCACTTGCTATTGCAGCATGTGTTGGTGTAAGTGGCGCAGCAATGGCTAACGAAACGACCTCTGCAATTAAAGGTCAAGTTACTGGTCCTAACGGCAACCCTGCTGCAGGTACTAAGGTAACAATTTTACACGTACCTTCTGGCTCAGTAAAAACAACTGAAGTAAATGACGCTGGTTACTTCACAGCTAAAGGCCTTCGTGTTGGTGGTCCTTACAAAGTAGTTGTAGATTCTGATGTGTATGCAGATCAAGAATTCAATAACATTATATTAAACATCGGTAACGATTACCCTGTAAACGTGTCTCTTGAGCCACAATCAAGCATGGAACAAATTGTAGTAACAGGTGCGCCAATCAGCTCTATGTCTGGTGGTACTGGCCCAGCGTCTACATTTACACTTACAGATCTTGAAAACACGCCTGCAATTAACCGTGATTTAAAAGACATTATTCGTATTGACCCACGTATTACAATTGATGACAGCCGCGGAACAATCAACTGTGGTGGTGGTAACCCTCGCTACAACAGCTTAACGCTAGATGGCGTTCGTATGAACGATAACTTCGGTTTAAGCTCAAACGGTTACCCAACTATTAACGCTCCTTTCTCTTTCGATTCAATTGAGCAAGTATCTGCTGAACTAGCACCATTTGATGTGCAATACGGTGGTTTTACATCATGTAACATTAATGCTGTAACTAAATCAGGCGGAAATGAAGTTCACGGTGGTGTATTCTTTGATTATACAAATGACTCTATGCAAGGAGACTCAATTGAAGGTGAAGATTACGACGCAGGCAATTACACTGAGAAGCGCTACGGCTTTAACGTTGGCCTACCATTAATCGAAGATAAACTATTTTTATTCACTTCATATGAAAAGCTTGAAGGTGTACAACAATTTAACTACGGTGGCCTGACAAGTGGTAGTGTTACTGCTGATGACCTTTCTCGAGTTCAAGCGGCATCACAATCTCTATATAACTACGATGCAGGTGGAATGCCATCTAGCTCACCTATTGAAGATGAAAAAATCTTAGTTAAATTAGATTGGAACATCAACGAAAACCACCGTGCTAACATCATTTATAACTACAATGATGCATTCACTATTTCTCAATCAGATGCTGACAATGATGAGCTTTCATTATCTAACCACTTCTATGAGCAAGGTGCTGAATTCACCTCAATCATCGCCTCTGTTTACTCAGATTGGTCAGATGATTTCTCTACTGAAGTTCGTATAGGTAAATCGGAACTAGATGCTCGAGTTGAATCTTTAGACGCAGCGAGCAGCTTTGGTGAAATGCAGATTAGCACTGAAAACGGCGGTACAATCTATATTGGTCCAGATGACTCTCGTCAATCTAACGATTTAAACTATGACACAACTACAGCTAAATTTGCAGCTACATACTATCTTGACCAACATACAATAACAGCAGGTTATGAGTATGAAAATCTCGAAGTATTTAACTTATTCGTACAGCATACCGAAGGTGAGTGGCGTTTTGATTCTGTTGAGGACTTTGAAAACGGTCAAGCTGCACGTATCTACTATAACAATGCTGCAACTACAAATGATCCGAATGATGTAGCAGCAAGCTTTGAATACGCACAACATACAATGTATGTTCAAGATGAATACAGCTTCACTGACATTGATGCAAGCATAACATTTGGTCTTCGTTATGATAAATATACTAGTGATGACAAACCAAATCTCAATAAAAACTATACTAGCCGATACGGCTTCAGTAATCAAAGTACCTTTGACGGTATCGATTTAATTCAACCACGCGTTGGCTTCCAGTGGTATGCAACAGATGCACTTGAAGTTCGTGCTGGTGTTGGTCTGTTCTCTGGTGGTAACCCTAACGTTTGGTTATCTAATTCTTATTCGAATGATGGTATTACGCAAATCACCTCTCAAATTCGCGGTGTAGATTTATTCAATACACCAAATGTAAACGGCGGAACACCAGGCTACGAAGTACCACAATCACAATTTGATACCATAGCTGGAACAGAAATTGGTTCAGGTGATTCAAATGTAAATGCTGTAGACCCTGATTTTGAATTACCATCAGAGTGGAAGTACTCTTTGGGCGCTACTTATACTACCGAGAATGACTACGTAATATCACTTGATTACTTATTCTCTAAGAAGAAAGATGCTGCTACTCTAATAGATCTTGGTTTAGTTAATTCTGGTCAAACTACATTTGATGGACGTCCATTATATACAGGTAAAGAAGATACTCTAAATCCAGGTGAAACTCGTTCACGTGATTACCTACTTACAAATGTAAGTGGCAATAGCGGTGACTCGTCTGTTATTTCATTGGGTATTAGTAAACAGTACGACAATGGCATTAACGCTAGCTTTGGCTACGCGTACACAGATTCAAACGATGTTAATCCGATGACTAGTTCTGTTGCTGACTCTAATTACAGTAATTTAGCACTAACTGACCCGAGTAATCCTGGTGTAGCTACATCAGATTATGAAATCCCACATCGCTTTACTCTTACACTTGGCTACTCACATGAATTCGTAGATGGTTTTGCTACCCGCTTTAATTTATTCGGTGAAGCATATAAAGGTTTACCATATAGCTATGTATTCAATAACAGCGATAATACATTTGGTGATACCAATAACTATGGTTTTGGCTCTCGTCAACTGCTTTATGTACCACTTGAAAATGATCCTAACGTTGTTTATGACATGACCGCAGATGAAATAAATGAATTCAATGAATTTATTTCTTCAGAAGGATTAGAGCGCGGTAAAATTACTGGTCGTAATTCTCAAAATTCTGACTGGTTTGTTAAATTCAACTTCAAGTTAACACAAGAGCTTCCTGGCTTTATGGAAGGTCACAAAGGTGAAGCATTCTTCGTAATTGATAACCTAACAAATCTACTTAATGACGACTGGGGTGTACTTAAAAAAGGTACTTTCGTAGGAAACCGTGTTGTATCAACGTCTATTGATGATGAAGGGCGCTACGTTTACTCTGGTTTTAACTCAAATAACGTAGGTACTACTACTGAAAATAGTGCCTCGGTTTGGCAAATGCGTGTAGGTGTTCGTTACACTTTCTAATTTAATCACTTAAATTAGTTAATACTTTAAAAGCCCACTTCGTGGGCTTTTTTATGCATTTAATTTATTATTTAGCTTTTCAATTACAGTATTTAATACTTGGTATTCATCATCAGACAGCCCACTCAATAATTGCTTTTCCCAGTTAATTGCTTCAATCGCAATTTTAGAATGGAAAGACTCACCTTGCTCACTTAACATAAGCAATGCTGCGCGTTTATCGTTTTCATTAAGCTTGCTACAGACTAAATCTTTATTAACAAGTGCTTTCACAGCTCTAGATACCGTGGATTTATCCATACTTGCTTGAATACATAAATCCTTTGCATTACTTTGCCCGTACTGCGCTAAGTTAGCAAGCACGCGCCACTGCGGTATATTTAAGTCGTATTTATCTTGATATACCTGTGCAAAATCATTACTAACACGCATTGCTATATTAGTTAGTTGGTAGGGTAAAAATGTCTCTAAATTTAACTTCACTTTTAAACACTCCTAAGAACATTTGATAAATATGCTGTGCACTTTTATTTACAGCGTTGGTTAAGTGGTTGTTTGATATTGCTCTCACTTGAGAGTATCTTAGCTAAATACAAATAATAACTCAAAACATAACAACACTACCCCACTCTCACAGGAGCCTGTTATGAACACACAGCTAACTTATATGACCGGTTTTGGTAATGAATTTGAAACACAAGCGCTACCCGGTGCACTGCCTATAGGCCAATTTACTCCACAGAAAGTTAAGTATGATCTTTATACTGAACAATTTAGTTCTACCGCATTTACAGCTCCACGAGCCGCAAATCGTAGAACGTGGATGTATCGACTACGCCCTTCGGTAGTGCAAGGTGATTACCAAGCAATGGATAACGGCCTAATAAGAACAGCCCCTATTACTGAGGCCGTTACACCACCCACTATGCTACGGTGGAATCCTATTAATATTCCAACAAAGCCCACAGATTTTATTGATGGCTTAATAACAATGGCTGCAAATGGCAACGCTAATGGGCAATCGGGTATCGGTATTCATGTTTATGTAGCTAACAGCTCAATGCAAGGTCGCTATTTTTATAATGCCGATGGTGAAATGTTGTTTGTACCCCAGCAAGGCGAATTACTATTACACACTGAGTGTGGAAAACTGACAATTAAGCCAGGTGAAATAGCAGTAATCCCACGCGGGATAAAGTTTTCAGTTGATTTAATAAACGATAGCGCCCGAGGATACATTTGTGAAAACTACGGCCATGCGTTAGAGCTTGCTGAGCGCGGACCGGTTGGCGCAAATGGTTATGCCAATGACAGAGATTTTCAATATCCTGTAGCTGCATTTGAAGATAAGGAAGGCGACTTTGAGTTAGTTTCTAAATTTAATGGTAATTTATTTAGCTGTGAAATAAAGCACTCCCCTTTTGATGTGGTTGCATGGACAGGTAATAGTGCGCCTTATAAATACGACTTATCTCGCTTTAATGTTATAAATACAGTGAGCTTTGACCACCCAGATCCTTCTATATTTACTGTACTTACATCACCATCAGCGACAGAGGGAATGGCAAATGTTGATTTTGTGATATTTCCACCACGCTGGATGGTTGCTGAGAATACCTTTCGCCCACCTTACTATCATCGTAATATTATGAGTGAGTTTATGGGCTTGATTGAAGGCATATATGATGCAAAAGAGCACGGATTTGTACCAGGAGGCGCTAGTTTACATAATTGTATGTCGCCACACGGTCCAGAAGCTGACGTATTCGAAAAAGCGTCAAACGCAGAGCTTATTCCACAAAAATATGAAAATACGCTCGCCTTCATGTTCGAATCGCGCTACATCATTTCACCAACTAAATATGCACTTGAAGGACAAGAGCGCCAAACAAACTACACAGACTGTTGGCGTACTATTAAAAAACAATTTAACGGTGCAGAGGACTCATTATGAAACTATATAGCTATTTTCGGTCATCAGCGGCTTATAGAGTACGTATAGCGCTTAACTTAAAGGCAATAGATTATGACCTTGCAATAGTTAACCTATTAAAGTCGCAGCAATTAGATGAGGGCTATTTAGCCGTTAACTCTCAAGGCTTACTCCCGGCTCTTGAAACCGAAGAGGGCTATTTAGCACAGTCTCTTGCAATACTTGAGTGGCTTGATGAAACCTACCCGCAGTCGCCAATCATTGCAGGCTCAGCGTGGCAAAAAGCGAAAATACGAAATATTAGTTATGCCATTGCCTGCGATATTCATCCAGTAAATAATCTACGTGTTTTAAAGTACTTATCGAACGAACTAAACGTTGATGATGAGGCTAAAAACAAATGGTATAGACACTGGATTGAAGTCGGCTTTGAAAAAATTGAATTAATGCTCAGTGATAGTAGTGATTACTGTGTAGGTGATCAGCCTACTCTTGCTGATATTTGTTTAGTGCCTCAGGTATTTAATGCTATACGTTTTAAAGTAGATATGGCTGCATATCCTAAAATAGCAGCCATTTATGAACGCTGTAACAAGTTAGCGGCATTTGATGACGCTGCACCACAAAACCAGCCTGATGCTATTTAATTTTGCAGTGCGCTGTGAATAACAGTGACATGTTCAATCAAATCTAAGCCGAGATCAGTTAAGTAACCGCCATCTGGGCTATCTATAATACCTTTATCGAATAAACGCTGCGCCGCACTAAGTAAGTTAGCCTCTGCGTCTGAGTGTAGTTTTATCCCCTGCATTTTGCTGTCGCGAGGAAATTTAGCTAATAGTGTAAATTCGTCAATCATAGTTTGGTTAAATTGCATGTGTGTGCACCTTTTTATTGTTCTGTGTTTAAGTCAGTGTTGTATAAAGCTATTACTTACCCTAGCATGTTTTTTAGTACCGTGTACTATTTTTAAACTATCATTCTATTGAGGCCAAAAATGTATAATAAAATAGCGCTTATCATCAGCCTTGCTTGCTTAAATATTGTAACTAATAGCCATGCAAGTACAATTAAAACACACGCCATAATTGATGCAAATGAGCTTTCAAACCAAGGCCAAAGTTGTTGGTACGATAATAAGAGATATAGCGAAGGCGCACTAATTCAAATTCATTCTTTTACTTTATTGTGTGCTCTTAAAAAACCTGAGCATAATAACAGTCAGCTCATTTGGCTTAAAATTGATAAGCAAGGTAATGCTATTTATCCTAAAAAGCCTAAAACCATTACAGTGAATTAGCGCTAAAAGCTGATTTAAGCTACAATGCACGCAGTTTAAATAAGTAGTATTACTATGAATAATCAACCTAAAAACCCTTTACACGGGGTAACGTTAGAACAAATTCTTGTTGAGTTAGAGCAACGACTTGGCTGGAGAACGCTAGGCGAACAAGTAAAAATTAAATGTTTTACTGATTCACCGAGTATAAAATCGAGTCTAAAATTTTTACGTAAAACGCCATGGGCGCGAGATAAAGTGGAAGCCCTTTACATACACACTATAAATAATAAGCCTATTCGCAAACCAAAAAGTGCACCAAAAGGCACCTCTTCTAAAGCGCCTGATACTACTGGCTTTGTTTGGCCATCAATTAAAAAATGACACAAAAAAAGGAGCTAAAATAGCTCCTTTTTAATGATGTTGAGTGATACTTACTGCTCTTTGCAAATTACATTTAATGAAGCAGGCTCAATAGTTATAACCAGCTTTTTAGCGGTTTTAACTTCACCATCAAGTACATACTTGAGATCTCCCTCCCCAGTAATTTCTACTTTTTTTGCGTTAGTATGATGTGAGTTAATAGCAAGCTGAGTTTGCGTCAAGCTGCTGAACATTAATTCTGCAATACTAAGGACCGTTGTTGAATCCTCTTTGTTTGGCGTTAACCAATTTACGTCAAGTAAGCCATCACTGTGATCGGGTTGCCCGCCACCTTGAGCTAATAACGTTGTAAAAGGCGCTGCATTAGCAACTATAAAGCTGTTGGTACATATTTCTTGAGGTTCATTATCATCAATCTTAACATTCAATAACTGGGATCTTTCTTCGCCAAAAGCCTCAAAAAAGCCACTTAGATATGCAAATTGCCCTGATCTATTTTTAGACTCTCTATCCGCTTTTTCTATCATTGACTGCTCAAAACCAATGCCTGCGAGTAAAAGTACTAATTCATTGTTACAGTATGCGGTATCAATTAAACTTGTTTGACCATCAATAATTAAATCACAGGCCTGTTCAACAGGAATTAATTTAGAGCTTATTCCCATTAATACATGAGCTAAGGCGTTAGCGGTACCTAATGGTATTATCCCAAGTTTAAATTTTGTATTAATAAGTACACTGGCAACTTCTGTAACGGTACCATCACCACCACAGGCAATCACAATATCTGGGTTATGTTTTATTGCTTGTTTAGCAAGCTCAACGCCGTTTACTTCTTTTGATGTAGTAAGTACTTTTAAATCGTAATAGGCTGACAAACGAGCAACTATTAAATGCTCTTTTTCCTGCCATAAGCGCGTACCCGATACAGGATTAGCAATTAACACTGCTTTATTTTTGATAACCAATTCACCTTTTTTATGACGTTTGGCTAAATGACGTAGTTGATGTTTATTTAAGTTAGCGGTTTCACGCGTTTCTTTAATTTGCGCAAGTACTTCATGCACATCAGCATTTTTGTTTTGGCTAAGTAAATAAGCAGCCATAACAAATACAGACCTTCCACGACCCAGTGCACAATGCACAACTACCCGACGGTCTTCTTTGATATGGTTATGTATCCAGTTAATGGCCTGATTTAACTGTGAATGAGTAGGAATACTATGATCGAGCACCGGAATGTTTAAGTAATTAATGTTCTCTTGCGTTGAACTCCATTCAAGTCCATCAAACTCACACGTTACATCCAAAATAGCTGTAATACCGTTGTCTTTTAACGTGTCTATATCTGAGGGGAATAAGCGACAGGCTAAAAATAAGTTATCGTTAATTTGCTGAATAGGCGGTACTTTATCGTGCTTACGCGACCAGGCATTATAAATTTGTACTCCAAATAAAAATGGTACAAATGCCCAGCGTATATAAAATGGGATGACTCCATTTTCTCTTTTTCTGAAAATTTTAGCGGCATTAAAAATATAGGCAGCGCTTACAAGCAAAAGTGAAAGCGCGGTCCAATAAAAAACAATAGCAAAATAAACAGAGCTCACTTCCCATCCGACAAAAATAAGTAGTAGCGCTAATAGTGAATAACTAATTGCAGCCCACATAACTTCTCCTTTTTATAATATTATTCGTTTTTTTAAACGTTACTACTTGTACATTTGCAAATATCGCGCCATCAAAACCCTTTAAAATATACATCTTTAAAATCGTAACAAGCTGATTAATAAGAATATAAATAAAATACAGTTCTCCTGAACAACGAGCTTATGCATTTTTTACACAGTTATAGATAAATTATTCTCAAATGTTAATAATTTAACTATGATCGTTTAATCCTTGTACTCACGTATAAAGGAGCTAATCTATAAAGCAATAATAATTTTTGCATCCAATTCCCACCTTTAATCGTTTACTCACTGATAATAAGAAAAATAGGAACCCTATGGACAATGACGAATTACTCCCTCTTTTGTGCGCAACAGCACAAGGAGACAAAAATGCTTTTTCGAGTTTATACCAGCTAACTAGCGGCAAACTGTTTGCGATTAGTTTAAATATGTTAACCAATAGAGCTCATGCAGAAGAGGCATTACAAGATGCTTTTATTAAAATTTGGCACAACGCATCAGATTATAATGCCTCAAAGGGGACGGTTATAAGTTGGATGATAAGCATTGTAAGGTATCGCAGCCTCGATTCGCTGCGCTATCACAAAGTTCGCAAAGAGCAATCGTTAAGCGACGATGAATATGATACGCAAAGTATTGATATAAATTACGATGAAGAAACAAAACTCGTTAATTGTATAGAGCAACTTGAGCCGCAACAAAAGCAGGCTATTCATTTAGCCTATTACAAAGGGCTGAGCCATAGTGAATTAGTGGATCATATAGAAACACCGCTAGGCACAGTTAAAAGTTGGATAAGGCGTGGGCTGTTACAGCTACAAAGGTGTTTAACATTATGAACTATGACAAACCAGAGTTACTTGACTCACTTGCAGGGCAGTATGTACTAGGTACATTAAGAGGATTAGCACGTAAACGTTTTCAACGTTTACTGCTTACCTCTAATAAAGCACGTGAAGCCACCAGCATGTGGGAGCAAAATTTAAATAATTTAGCCAGTGCCATTACACCAAAGATACCTAACGACGAAGTATGGGTGCAAATAATGCAGCGGATTGAAAATAAACCTCAGTCTAGCAAAACGGTAGTACATACTAAGCCTTCAATTTGGCGTACGTGGTCTTTTGTAGCAACAGCCGCATGTATTATTTTAGCCTTTTTGGTTATTCAACCTACGACAAGTGTTAAGCAAACTGAGCAAATTGCCTTGGTACAGAACCAAGATAAACAATCGCTTTGGTTTATTGATGTTAATGCACAAGGGCTTGCTATTAAAGCCAGCAGCCAATTAGTTGCACAAACAAACAAAGATTACGAGCTGTGGATGATTTTAAAAGGCCAGGACACACCAATATCTTTAGGCTTGCTACCTAAACAAGGTGATAAACTCTTGTTGAAAGATAAACGCTTTAAAGCTTCCGACATCGCGTTACTAGCAGTAAGTTTGGAGTCTATCGGTGGCTCGCCTAATGGTTTACCAACCGAGGTGTTATACACTACTGAGTTAGTACTGCTTTAAATTTTTAACCTATCATTGGCTGCTTTTTTATAAGCAGCCAACTTTCTGTTTTAACTATTTTTAACACAAAATAAAATAAATTTAACTTTTTTGCATCCAACTTCAATTCTGCTTCGTTATTAGTTATGACTTCAATCAAAACTAAAGGACAAAGTCATGAAAGCTTTAACTCCATCAATACTCGCAGTAGTAGTATGCAGTACATTTGTAAGTGCACCAAGTGAGGCATCTAGCCACAGAGAAGCGCCAAATATAAGCCGTTTCCCGACTTTAGATTCAACCGATTTCTATGTTTTTAACAGTTACGAGCAAGGCCGTGGCGATTACGTCACATTTATTGCTAATTATATTCCACTTCAAGATGCTTATGGCGGCCCAAACTATTTTGCTATGGACCCTGACGCAACTTACAGCATTCATATTGATAACGATGGTGATGCTGTTGAAGATATTACATTTGCGTTTAACTTTAAAAGCATGCTCCCTAACGATAACCAAGGTGTGCAATTAACCGTTGGCCCAGAAGGTAACCAGCGTACTGTATCTGTACCCCTTAAAAATGTTGGCGGTGTAGCAGCAGGTAATGATAGTGCAGCCAACTTTAGTGAATCCTACACTATGAGTATGATAAGCGGAGCACAGCGCACAGGTGAGACAACTGTATTAAATAACACCACTTCAAACTCTAGCACCTTCTCTAAGCCTTTAGATTATGTGGGTGATAAGACGTTTGGCTCAATGAGCGATTACCAAGCTTACGCAGATCAGTTTGTTTATCAGGTATCTATTCCCAATTGTGATTCAATGGCACAGGTTTTTGTAGGGCAGCGTAAAGACCCGTTTGTAGTTAACTTAGGTAAAACATTCGATTTGGTAAACTATGTACCAGTTGAAGGTGATAGTGCGCCGGGTGCTGGCGATGGCGGTGGTTTCCCTGGTGGTATTACACAATCGGCAGATAACGACGACCTAGCTGATAAAAACGTAACATCAATTGCAATTGAAGTACCTAAAAGTTGTGTTACCGGCGAAGGTAATGGTGTTATAGGCTCTTGGACAACGGCAAGTTTACCGCAAGCGCGCATATTGAACCCTAACGCTAAATTTGCAAACAACGCGGTTAATGGCGGCGCTTTAACGCAAGTTTCACGCTTAGGTAACCCATTAGTCAACGAGCTTGTAATTGGTATTAAAGATAAAGACACATTTTCAAGTGCTCAGCCACAAGATGATGCTCAATTTTTAGATTATGTATCTCACCCTTCTTTACCTGAACTATTAAATATTTTATTTAAAGATGCAGTAAATACAACGCTTGGTGCAAATCTAGAAACCCTAGCCCCTACTAACTTTCCGCGTACTGATTTAATCACTGCATTTTTAACAGGTTTTGCAGGTGTTAACCAACAAGCCACAGTAACCCCTTCAGAAATGTTACGTTTAAATACAGGTATTGCAGCAACACCACAAGCTGATCAATCAGCATTTGGTGTAGCAGGCGATGATTTAGCAGGCTTTCCAAATGGCCGTCGCCCAGGTGATGATGTTGTAGATATTGCACTTCGCGTTGTTATGGGTCGCTTATGTCATCCTATTCCTGTAAATGGTGAAGAAACTAACCTTGGTCTTTGTACACCAGAAGATGCTAACACAGGGACAGTTCCATTTACTGATGGCGCACCTGTTGATGCAACTATGATGGACTCAACATTCCCATACCTTGCAACTCCCCTTGCAGGCTCTAAATAAGGAGTTAACTAATGCGTAATTTTAAAACTACCCATGTATGTGTATTACTTAGCGTATTAACACTTGGGGCGTGCAGTAGCGATGATGATAATAAACAACCTACACCGGTTGTAAATACAGCGCCTACAGCAAGTGATGTAATGCTTAGTACACAAACGGAAGTAACGATTACCGATATGCTCAGTGCCAGCGATAACGATGGCGACTCATTAACGTACTCATTAACGAGTGAGCCATCACTGGGTGTAGCGACAGTAAATAGCGACGGTAATTTTACTTACACCCCTAATAAAGAAGCGACTGGCTCAGATAGCTTTGTGTTTGGGGTAAGTGATGGTGTTAATGCACAAGTAACCGCTACGGTTAGTATTTCAATAGATGCTCTAGAGGTTGATTTTGCGCAATTTGCAACTGACGCTTTTAACCAAAGCCCAAATGCAGAGCCGCTATCTGTAAATGGCAGAGTGTTTACCAACACAGATACCGACGTTGATGGACTTATTTCAACAAACGGTAATTAGTAATTAAGCTGATGGCCATGGATGGCTTTTTTCAAAGGATATAAAAATGCATTTTTCAGTATTTAAACCCGTAGTATTTATAGCTATAAGCATAACCTCTTTAGGGCTAAATGCTGCACCTTACACGCCAAAAGAAGATGCAGTAATTGCAACAAGTAACTCTACTCTGAGCGCTTCTCTTACCCTTGAAGAAATAAATGCCTTAGTTACTAACAGTCAATATGTAGGTCAAACAGAGCGCTTACAAGGTTTATTAAAAACGCGTTTAGCACAATTATATGAGCAAACTCCATCACCTAAAATTGGTTATTTATATGCAAGAGTACTGCAAAAAGAGCATCTTTTTGAGCAAGCAATCGCTGTAGCTAATGCGGTTTTAATTACCGAGCCAATGCACAGTAACAGTCATTTATTATTAGCTAATATACACATGGTTCAGGGGCAGTTTTTAAAAGCAAAGCAACATTGCATTGCTTTAATTTCTCACGTAAGCACAATTACTGCTAGCACCTGTGTGTTAGACGTACAAAGCCAGCATCAAGATTTATTAAAAAGTTATCAAGCATTAGTCAAAATAATTAATAATAAGCCCACTAGCTTTACTACAAAACATGTTTTGAGCGAAATGAGCTATCGCCTTGGTAATTACAAACAAGCACTCTCACACTTACAAAGTGTTAATTTAGTAAACGCCCCAGTAAGCCTAATTGTTTTGTGGGCTGATATTCACCTTGCTCTTGCTCAGCATACCGATGTTTTAAATACATTGAGTGCATTACTCCCTGACAAAAATAATTTAGAAGATGCTATTTTGCTAAGACTCGCCATTGCAGAAAAAAAATTAAATAAAACAGGTAAAAAATGGCAAAATCTAATGGCGCAAAGAGTTACACTACGTGAGCTTCGCAAAGATACGTTTCATGCGAGTGATTTAGCTAAATATTATCTAGACGTACAACCTAATCGCGACAAAGCACTTTACTGGGCTCATATTAATTGGCAGCAGGCCAAAATGAGCGCCGATGAGCAATTACTCATTCAAGCCCAAGCGATGTAAAGAGACACACTATGAAAACGCCTTATCTATTTATAATGACTTTAATGCTATGCATTTTTTCAATGAACAGCTTTGCTCATCAGTTAAGCACTAGTTATATTACCTTAAATAACAACGCCCCCTCCAACCAATACGCGGGTAATTGGCAAATTAACATTACCGATTTAGAGCATGAAGTTGCCCTTGATTTAGATAAAAATGGGCAAATTACGTGGACTGAAATAAAAGCCAAACGCGGCTCAATTACGCGCTTCGTTAACGATAATCTAAAGGTTACACAGAATGATCAGTTGTGCCTTTTAAAAAGTGAAGGGACATACCAGCTCGACAATCATTTCAATCAGCCTTATTTAGTCATTCCGCTTTTATTTAATTGCAAAAACGCATCGCCCATCACACTTACTTATTCAGCCTTTTTTAACACTGATGCAAACCATAAATCTATTGTAAATATTAACGACGTATCACGCGTATTTAGCACCGACGATGCTAAACAAACATTTAGCTTTGAGCAATCAAGTTACCTCAGTACGTTTAATCAGTACGTGTATCAAGGTGTTTTACATATTTGGATTGGTATTGATCATATTTTATTTTTAATCGCTTTATTACTTACCTGTGTATTAACTCGCAGCAATAAAGCATGGCAAGGGATCAGCTTTAAAAAGCAAATAATTAAGCATACCGCCTGGATCGTCACTGCCTTTACCCTTGCACATTCTATTACACTTACCGCCACAGCTATGAACTTAGTCTCGCCAAATAGTCGCTGGGTAGAGCTTGGAATTGCTTTATCAGTGCTTTTTGCAGCTTTAAATAATGTCTGGCCACTTGTACTTCGCTTAGGTTGGCTAACATTTGCTTTTGGGTTATTACACGGTATGGGGTTTGCCAGTGTATTAGGCGAGCTTGGCCTTTCTAGCGATTACCAATTACTCAGTATTTTGGCATTTAATTTAGGCGTTGAAATAGGCCAGTTGAGTATATTACTCATTGCTTTGCCAGTATTAATCTATGCGAGAAACTACACATGGTATAAAAAATGGGTTATGCCTATGGGGTCTGTCGCTATTGCAATCATTGCGTTGCAATGGTCAATAGAGCGTTTTTAAGGTATTGAGCAAATAAGCTAGCCAAATTTGGCTAGCTTATTGTTTAGGGGTAAAAAAGTGCGACTACGCTTCATCAAAAGGCATTAATAATGTTTTCATTGCTGGGCGTAAAGCGATTAAAACGGTCTCTTCTGTTAATTCAGGATAAAGTACCTTTCGCAGTAATAACCCTGCCATCATCGAAAAAATAACGTTAATGCGGCTTTCAAGCTCCTGCTCTTCAATATTTTTTAGTGTACTTCGCTCACTTGTTAAAAGCTGCCTCATACGTGTGCGTGCTTGAATATCCATATCGCGCAGCAGTGAAGCTACTTTAGCGTTACGACCTGCTTCAGCCATCATATCTAAATCAACTACACATGCCCCTGTGTCCATATGCCTTTGAACACCAATGTTTAAGCCATCTAAAAGAGCTGCTAAAACATCACCAGGGTGATCTTCAAACTGTTGGAAGATAGAAAACATTTCTTCCATGTCTTTTTCAATAATGCTTTCTATAATTGCTTCTTTACTTTCAAAGTAATTATAAATATGGCCTGCACTCATCCCTGCCGTTTTAGATATTTCAGCCATGCCTGCACCGTGGTAACCTTTTCGGCGAAAACACTCTGCAGCAGCTGTTAGTATTTGTTCGCGCCTAGCTTGCGCTATAGCGGGATCTGTTTGCCTTTTTGCTTTAGGCTTCATGTTCAACTCCACTACCAAGTCATAAACTCAGTAAAGCAAGAGCTATAAATAGTCTCGCTATATAAATATGTAATGCGGCTTTAAAAGCCGCAAATATTATTTCTCTTCCTGAGCTGTTTCACTGGTTACGTTCCATCCGCCACCAAGCGCTTTGTACAAATTAATTTGGCTTGCAAGATACGCTTGCTGACCCGAAATTAACTGTTGCTGCGCGCCGTACCACGTACGCTGAGCATCAAGTACTTGCAAGTAGCTATCTGCGCCTTTTTCGTAACGCATTTTTGATAAATCAAACGTGATTTGTCGGCTACTTATAAGCATATCAAGCGCACTTAGTTGCTCTTGGTAACCTTCTCTATCAGCAAGTGCATCGGCAACTTCGCGAAACGCATTTTGAATTTTTTGCTGGTACGTTGCCACCGCAATTGCTTGATCGGCTTTTGCCACATCAAGATTTGCTTGGTTACGCCCCATATTAAAAATAGGCAAGCTAATTGAAGGTACAAAGCTCCACGTACCCGAACCCGAATCAAACAAACCACTTAAGTCGCTTGAAGCGGTCCCTGCATTAGCCGTTAAGCTAATACTTGGGTAAAACGCAGCACGTGCAATGCCAATATTCGCGTTAGCTGCTAGTAGTAAATGCTCAGCCGCTTTTATATCTGGGCGCTGCGAGAGTAAGTCAGACGGTAAACCTACCGGTACTTCTGGCATACTAATCAGATTGGTTAAATCTTTAGTTGGCAGTAAATCGGCCGAAACAGGCTTGCCAACTAACAAATCAAGCGCGCTTTTATCACGCTTAAGTAAACGTTTGTAGGTCGCAATATCTACTTTTGCTGTAGCAACGGTGCTTTTAAGTTGCTCAAGTGTAATAGAAGACGTTGCACCTAAATCAAAGCTTTTTTGCGTAAGCGAAAGTGATTCTTGCTGCGAGGTTAATGTTTCTTTTGCAAGCTCTAGCAACTGTAAATCTGTTGCATAGTTAAGCCATGCATTAGCAAGTTCTGAAATTAACGATACCTGCGTGCTGTACTGGCTAAGCTCTGTAGAGTATAAGTTTTGCAGTGCCTGTGCTGACTGGTTACGTACTTTTCCCCAAATATCAAGCTCATATGAGGTAATACCAACAGTTGCACTATACTGCGAACTAATCGCTGCTTCACCCGTGCTTGATAAATCCCCAGGTAAACGCTGGCGTGTACCAGAGGCATTTAAATCAAGTGATGGATATAATGCTGAGTCTTCAATTTGATAAAGCCCACGTACTCGCTGCACGTTAAGCATCGCAATTTGTAAGTCTTTATTATGCTCAAGGCTTTGGGTAATTAATGTTTGCAGTTTCTCGTCATTAAAAAACTGCTGCCAGTTTAGCTGCACAGCTGAAGCCTGCTCAGTACCTGATGCATATGCATCAGGTACTGGTAAAGCAATATCTTTTTGTTCTGGTGCTAATTGGCAACCACTTAATATAAGTAATGTAAGTGCACTTAGGCTGAAGGATTTAATGCTCATTGTGCGCTCTCCTTAACTGTATCATTCTTTTTGCCAGGGAAAACTTTACGCACTAACACAAAGAATAACGGTACAAATACCACCACTAAAATTGACGAAGCGAGTGTGCCACCAATTATAGAAATACCCAATGCGTTTTGTGCACCCGAACCTGCGCTTGATGCAATGGCTAGCGGTAAAACACCACAAATAAACGCTAAAGAAGTCATCAATATTGGACGTAAACGCAAGCGCACAGCCGCAATAGCAGCATCCACTAAGCCCAAGCCTTCATCCATTTTATGAATCGCAAATTCAACAATAAGTATCGCATTTTTAGAGGCGAGCCCTATGGTTGTTAGTAACCCTACCTGCAAGTAAATATCGTTTGATAAGCCGCCTCCAAGCGCTGCCATAATTGCACCAAATATACCTAAAGGCACAATCATCATTACTGCAAATGGTACCGACCAACTTTCATAAAGTGCTGCTAAACATAAAAATACAAACAATAATGACAAGCCATACAACAATGGTGCCTGGCCACTGCTAGAGCGCTCTTGGAATGAAATACCGGTCCACTCAGATGCAATACCATTTGGTAGCTGCTTAACTAAACGCTCAATTTCGTCCATTGCTTGGCCTGTACTGTAACCTGGCGCAGCACTACCTTGAATTTCCATTGCAGAAAAACCATTGTAGCGCTCTAGTCGTGGCGAGCCATATGTCCAAAATGAACTAGCAAATGCCGAAAACGGAACCATGTCGCCACTATCATTACGTACATACCATTTGTTTAAATCCTCAGGTACCATGCGCGAATCGGCATCACCTTGTAGATATACTTTTTTAACACGGCCACGGTCAATAAAGTCATTTACATAACTACTACCCCATGCCGTAGCAAGCGTACTGTTAATATCTGCTTGCGATAAACCAAGTGCTTCTGCTTTTGCTAAATCAATATCAAGTTGTAGCTCTGGCATGTCTTCTTGTCCATTAGGACGAACACCTGCAAGTATTGGGCTTTGTGCTGCCATGCCTAATAACTGATTTCGTGCAGCTAGCAGTGCATCGTGACCTAAACCTACGCGGTCTTGTAAAAATACGTTAAAGCCGTTGGCTGTACCTAGTTCTACAATTGCCGGTGGTGGAAAAGCAAATACAAATGCCTCTTTAATTGTTGAAAAATAGCCCATTGCTTTACCTGCAACTGCTTGCACAGATAAACCATCACCTTGGCGTTCATCCCAGTGCTTAAAGTTAACAAAGGCAATCGCTGAGTTTTGACCAGAACCTGCAAAACTAAAACCAGTTACGGTAAAAATACCGTTTACTGCATCAGATTGGTCATTCAAAAAGTGATTCTCTACCTTTTTAACAACTTCAAGTGTTTCTTGTGTTGTAGAGCCTGCTGGTAATGATACTTGGTTAAACAAAATACCTTGGTCTTCATCAGGTAAAAATGCCGTTGGCAAGCTTGAGAATACATAAACCATTCCGCCTACTATCACCCCATAAATAAGCAAGTAGCGCTTAGATAAATGGATCATACGACTCACAAAGCTTTGAGCACCTGAGTTTGTTTTATCAAAACCACGGTTAAATCCGGTGAAAAACTTACCAAATAGAGAGTCGTTATTATGAACGTGGCTTGGCTTTAAAAGCGTTGCACATAAAGCAGGCGTTAAAATTAGCGCCACTAGTACCGATAAGCCCATAGCTGATACAAGCGTAATCGAAAACTGACGATAAATAATACCCGTTGAGCCACTAAAAAAGGCCATTGGAATAAATACCGCTGAAAGCACCATTGCAATACCAACCAGCGCACCTTTAATCTCATCCATCGATTTACGCGTTGCTTCAAGCGCAGAGAGTTTTTCTTCACTCATTACACGTTCAACGTTTTCTACTACAACAATCGCATCATCAACTAATAGGCCGATGGCCAGTACCATAGCAAACATAGTTAATGTATTTATTGAGTAACCAAAAGTATACAAAATCGCAAATGTACCTAGAAGCACAACAGGTACCGCTATAGTTGGGATAAGCGTTGCGCGGAAGTTTTGTAAAAATAAGTACATTACAACAAATACCAACACAATCGCTTCAATGAGAGTATGTACAACTTTTTCAATTGATAGCGATACAAACGGTGTAGTATCGTAAGGTACGACGACATCTAAGCCTTCAGGGAAGTATGGTTTTAACTCTTCAATGGCTGCTTTTACACCGTCAGCTGTATCAAGTGCATTAGCACCACTGGCAAGTTTAATACCTAAACCCGATGCTGGTTGACCATCGTAACGTGCAACTACGCGGTAACTTTCGCCGCCAAGCTCAACACGCGCAACATCTTTAAGACGCACAAAAGAGCCATCTGCATTTGTTTTTACTAAAATTTGTTCAAACTGCTCAGCAGTTTGTAAACGACTTTGCGCTGTAACAGTCGCGTTTAACTGCTGCCCTTCAATTGCGGGCATGCCACCTAATTGGCCGGCAGACACTTGTGCATTTTGCGCACTAATTGACGCGCTAATATCAGCAGGTGTTAGCTTGTAGTTTTGTAGTTTAGCTGGGTCTAACCACACACGCATAGCGTATTGAGAACCAAACAATTGTACTTCACCTACCCCTTCAACGCGCGACACAATGTCTTGAACGTTTGACGAAACATAATCACCAATATCGATATTGGTCATGCTGCCATCTTTTGATACAAAACCTAAAACCATCAAAAAGTTACGTGCAGACTTGGCGACAGTTACACCTTGCCTTTGTACTTCTTCAGGTAAAAGAGGTGTAGCGGTCGCTAATTTATTTTGCACTTGTACCTGTGCAATATCAGGATCTGTTTCGGCACTAAATGAAAGTGTAAGTGTTGCTGAACCACTCGATTCAGACGTAGATGACATGTATAGCAAGCCATCAAGCCCTTTCATTTTTTGCTCTATTACCTGCGTAACCGTATCTTCAAGCGTACGAGCAGATGCGCCTGGATACGTTGCTGTAATACTAATTGCCGGCGGTGCAATTGACGGATACTGAGCAATTGGCAAACTTTGAATCGCCAAAATACCCGCTAGCATCACTACTATTGCCAGTACCCATGCAAAAATGGGTCTGTCGATAAAAAATCGTGACATTAAAACTCTCCGTTATTGCGCGTTGTTGGCGCTAGTAGACGATTGCACTTCAGAAGGCGTAACTTGCGCTCCTGGACGAATTTTTTGTAAACCTTCTACAATTAATTTATCGCCATCGCTTAAACCGTCACTTACAAGCCAATTAGAGCCAATGGTTCTATCTACTTTTAATACGCGACTTTCTACTTTGTTGTCTTTGCCTACCACCATAGCTGTTGGCTCGCCTTTATTATTTCGGCTTACACCACGCTGAGGAACTAAAATAGCATTGGCTTTAACACCCTCAACCACAGAGGCACGAGCATACATACCCGGTAATAAAAGTTTTTCAGGGTTAGGGAATTTAGCACGCAACGTGACAGAGCCCGTGCTTGGGTCAACGGTAACCTCAGAGAACTGCAATGTTCCTTTATGAGAGTATGCAGAGCCATCTTCCATAGTTAATTCAACGTCAGTTTGGCTTTGAGCATCAATACCTAAATTACCTGAAGCGAGTGCTTTTTTAAGCTGAGTAAGCTCGTTGCTTGATTGGGTTAAATCAATATAAATTGGGTCTAATTGAGTCACTGTTGCAAGTGCAGTGCTTTGATTAGCACTTACTAATGCACCTACTGTTACGCTTGATTTACTAATTTGGCCACTAATAGGAGAAGATACATGGCTGTAATCAAGGTTGATTTGCGCTGACTTTAATTGTGCTTTAGCCGTTAACAATTCAGCGTTTGCTTGTTTAGACGCTGCATCAGCTTCGTCAAAGTCTTGCTGGCTTACGGCTTTAATTTTTAATAGTTCGCTGTAACGAGACGCTTTTGATTTAGAGCTCGCAATACTTGCCTCCGCACGAGCAACGGCGGCTTCACTTGCGGCTAGGTCTGCTTCAAAAGTAGCAGGGTCAATTTGATAAAGAGCTTGACCTTTTTTAACCTCCTTACCTTCTTCGAATAATCGAGATTGCACAATACCGCTTACTTGCGGACGAATTTCAGCAATTTGAAATGCGCTAATACGACCAGGAAGCTCTTTTTTGAGAGTAAGCGCTTGGCTTTTTAATGTAATTACACCCACTGGAACAGCTTGAGGCGCTGATGCTTGTGACTGATCAGCCGCTTTATCGCAACCAGTTAAAGCAACAGAACCAACGAGGGCTGATAATACAAATAAAGCGATGCGGGAACGCTGCATGTTAAATACCTTTTAGTTTAGAGTGAACGATCATTCTAAATTAAAACTGGCTGATTATGAATCTAAATTATGAGGAATTTACACAAACTTACACTCTTAAGTGTAATATACGTAATAGGTTGTATTTGATGTTAACGCAATGAAAACTTAAAAACATGAGTATGAAAATTAAACGTTTTAATATGTTGGCAGGGCTTTATATTTTAGGGACACATTTTTATCACAACAATAAAAAAGCCAAGCTTTTTAAGCTTGGCCATATATAAGTTTAGTTATATATACAATTAAGATAGAGAAGTGTGTGTACTTGGCTCTGGTATAACTCTTGATACTAATAATTGCTCAACTCTAATTCCCTCTACATCAACCACTTCAAATTTAAATCCTGAAAAAGTTAAATGCTCAGCCCTCTTAGGAATACGCTTCATGTTATAAATTAAAAAGCCTGCCACTGTTTCATAATGCATTTGCTCAGGAAACTCTTCAATATCTAGTACCTTAGCTAAATCGGTAATAGGTGTTAAGCCATCTACCAGCCATGAATTTTTATCGCGCTGTATAATTAATTCGTCACCTTGGTGAGTGATCAAATCGCCCATAAACCCTTTCATCAAGTCTTTTACAGTTACAATACCGACAGAAAGTGCATATTCATTTACTACAACAGCAAACGGCTTAGCTGCACTTTTAAAGGCATTTAAGGCTTCAGATAGGCTTAATGTTTCTGGTAAATAAAACACATCTGTTTCAATCAGCTCTTGTTTAATATTAGCAGGCTCACCTTTTAATACTTGTCGTAGTATATCTTTTGATTCTACCGAGCCCCGTAATTTATCTAAATTACCCGACACCACTAAAAAATGATTATGTGGGTGATCAATAATTTTTGTCGCTATATCGTGGCTACTTTCATTTAAATCAAAATACACAATTTGGTCGCGAGGAGTCATTACACTTGATAAAAACCGAGCTTCTAAATCAAAAACGTTACCTATTAGCTCATACTCTTGTTGCTGTAAGCTGCCGTACTCTGCGCCTGCATCCATCATTGCGACTATATCTTCGGTTGTTACTATATCTTCTCGCTCAGCGGGTACTTTAAATAAACGCAGTACAAAGTTGGTTACACCATTAAAAAACATCACCAGCGGTGTAAGCGCAAACGTAACCCAGCGCATAATAGTCACCACTCTTACTGCAACAGCCTCAGGCATGATCATCGCTAAACGCTTTGGCATTAAATCGGCAAACAAAATAAACAATGAGGTAATAGTAAAAAATGAGAATAAAAAGCTAATTTTTTCTACGTGTGCGCCCTGATAAAAAATTACGAGTACACTTTGTACGTATGGAGATAGAGCTTGCTCACCCACGATACCGCCTAAAATGGCAATCGCATTTAATGCGATTTGGATCATGGCAAAAAAGGCTCCAGGGTTTTCTTGCAGCTTAAGTACTGCCGCAGCCTTTATATTGCCTTCATCTGCCATTACACGCAGTTTTATTTTTCGCGACGCCGCAATTGCAATTTCTGACATAGCAAACAACGCACTGATCAAGATCAACAAGCTAATCCCGATTAAATCACCCATTTAACGCTCCAAAAAGTTAGCGCTTTTTCAATAAAAAGCAGCTGATTATAGTCGGTTTTTTAATCGCAGCAATTTATATTTATAGAATTTCATAAAGTACGTTTAGGTAATTGAATTATATTGTTTTTTTACTTTTTAGCTTCGTCAAACGCAGCCGAAAGTTTATCTTGTAGGCTTTGCTCCATATTTATATTACAGGCAAAGTAAAGTGGGGACTGATGAGTATTGAGGTTTAAAACAGGTTCGAGGAGTTTTAATTTAGGCTCTCGCTTTGCACGAAAGTTAAACTGCTTGTTACTCAAAATAACAAAATCGAGAATGCTGTGACGAGTACTTATTAATTTATCTATTTTGTCTAAACTGTCAATAATAAGTAAGTTTTTAGTTTCGCTAAAGCCTCGCTCTAGTAAGTAATGGTGGCTAAAGTTATCGCGTAGTACAGCTGTTTTATAATTTTTTGCATCGTTGAGCGTATTTAATCGAATGTTACGTGATTTAAGCGCGTATATAGCTGAGTCAAAGCTTTCTAGTTCAGCAACCCAGCTAAATTTATCTTCTCTGTTGGGTAATTTCACTATTGAAAAAATACAGGTGTGCTTATCTCTAAGCACCGCGTTATAAGATACAGCCCAACTATTTGCAGACATACTGTATTTAATATCAGTGGTATCAAGTGCTTTTTTTACTTTATCTACAGAGCGCCCAGCAAGTTGGCCGTTTGAGTCAATGTACTGAAAATCAGGAAAAACTTCAGTCACAATAGTAACTTCAGCTGCATTAACCCTTATGCATGCAAAACACAGTATAAGTAAATACAACTTCATTTAATTACGCCTCAAAACTATAAATGGGTATAAACCAACTATAGTTGAGGGTAACCGTACCGCTAGTTTTTAGTCTAATAAATCTAGCCCTATACGCTGATAGGACTAGATTTTTTAAGTTTTAACTTGCTACTTATTCATCGCACTAATTAAAAATGCTGAAATTTTAGCCCCTTCGCGTAAAGTTGTTTCTGAACTTGATTGACCTACTAAAGAGCTGTCGGTAAATGGGGCTATTTCCATCATATCAGCGCCAGTAATAGGAAACTCATCGGCAATGGCCGATAAAATATCAAGTGCGTGCTGTGGGGTTAAACCATTATCTTCTGGCGTGCCAGTGGCTGATGCAAATTCGGCATCTAGCGCATCTATATCAAAGCTTACGTAAACTTCATCTACATTATCTGCTTTTAGCTGTGCAATGGTTTCGGCAGCAACCGCTTTAGCACCACGTTCTATTATTTCAGCAGCCCAATGCTGCTTTACACCAAAGGTGCTTTCCCAATGCACTTTTGGTTTACCGCTTGAACGAATACCAAATTGAATTAAATGATGAGGTGCCGGTAAAAATTCTAAAATATGTGTACACCACGAACCAAAGCATAAATCTATACCTAAACGCTCTACTAATAAGTCGGTGTGCGCATCAAAATGAATAATTGCAGTACGCTTACCTTGCTCGCGCTTTGCTTTTAAATAGGCTTTAGTTAGCGGATAGCTAATTGAATGATCGCCACCAATACCAAATATACCTTTATCTTTAAACGTCGCATAAAAGCTATCACACACGTCTTCAGTAATAGAAAGCGGGCTTACGTAATAGTCATTATTTTCATCGCCGTAAAGGGCTTTTTGACAATTAGAAATAGTTGCATTGTTTAAGTATTTATCATGCAATAAATGAGGGATTACACGTACATCACCTAAATCGAATGAGTGACACTGCGGTTGTTGATCTATAAGCGCAGAGCGTACAAATAACGGCCCCCAGTTTGCACCACGTAAAATACCACCACCACAATCTGAGCTAATGCCCAGCATAACCGCTTTGTGAGGCGAGTTTGGTAACTCATTTAAAGAGTCGCGCCAAAGTGGATCTACATTTTCGGTTTGCCCATAAAGCTTATTACGAAGTGCGGCTTTGCGCTCTTTAGCTGTATTTACAGTAAATACGCCATCACCAGGAGAGCACAAGCAGTGCTCAACTTTATTTTTAAATGCTTGAAATTGTGTGCTCATAATAAACCTCTATAAACTTTTACTGTGTGAAACTGAATTATTTTGATTAGTTATGCAAAAAGATAAAAAATACCTAAACTTTAATTTAATTTTAATAAACCATTTTTTGCGCTCTAAAAACGCAGCGGCAAGGGTCTAAATAAAGTTAAAATAAAACATTAAACATATGAATTTTAATAACTTTAACTCTGTTTTTAATCAGTAAACATTAGTGTGTTATTGCTCTTTCCCGATACATATAATGTCTGCATGGGCAAGTCAACAGCGCCTTTGCTTATACCGGTTAAGTGCTTGATTGAATATTCAAAGTAGATGAATAAATCGTTGTATCTTAATATTTTTAAAGGGGATTAATGCAAAACGGACAAACGTCCTGTACTTGGTAAACGTTTATGGCAATGATGCTAGATTGACAACAAATTTTTATAAAAGGTTTAGTTATGGAAAAGGTATTTCACTTAGGACTATGTATTGACGATCTTAAAGGTGCAAAACTTGCGATTGTACCGGGCGATCCTGATCGTGCAGCACGTATTTCACAATTCCTAGACAACCCAACCTGCCTAGCTCAAACTCGCGAATTTCATGTGTATTTAGGTCAGTTAAATGGCCACTCAGTAGTGGTATGTTCAACTGGTATTGGCGGTCCATCTACATCGATTGCTGTAGAAGAATTAGCGCAACTTGGCGTGCGTAAATTTTTACGTATTGGTACTACAGGCGCTATTCAGCCACACATTAATGAAGGCGAAATTTTAATTAGCCAAGCATCTGTACGTTTAGATGGTGCAAGCCAACATTTTGCACCGCTTAGCTACCCTGCGGTATCTGACTTTTACGCAACACAAGCTATGGTACAAGCGTGTAAAAACCTAGATATTGACTTTCATATTGGTATTACCGCTTCAAGCGATACGTTCTACCCAGGGCAAGAGCGTTACGATACACACTCTGGCTATGTACCAAAGTCATTACAAGGTAGCTGTGAAGAGTGGCAAAACCTAGGCGTGATGAACTACGAAATGGAGTCGGCTACATTATTTACAATGTGTGCAGCTCTTGGCTTACAAGCTGCGTGTGTTGCGGGTGTACTTGTTAACCGTACTCGTCAAGAAATTCCAAATGTAGATCACGGCGAAATTGAAAGAAAATCAGTAGCAGTCGTATTAGAAGCTGCAAAAGTACTATTAGGCTAATCCCTTCTTAGCACTTTAATTAAACGAATAAAGCACAGCAATTGCTGTGCTTTATTGTTTTTGGCAGGTTATTTTAACCAGAGTTCAGGTTATCTTAGCTCTGCGCTAATCACTTCTATTTCAGGTAGGTTGTCAAAGCTTGCAAGTACGGCACGTGCCACTCCACCTTGATTTTCATGACCTTGTGTTTCTAAAAGGGTGATTGATTTAACCGTATTACCATTAAAGCTAAGCCCCGCTAAAAACAGCTGACTAAGCGCACTTTGCAGTGGCGAAAGGCTTGGGCTATAGGCTGCATTTTCTGCGTAACTGCCGTAAAAATCACCATCATCAAAGGTACTAATTTTAACAGCACTAAAGTTTTGGCTATAGGGTACATATGCATTTAGCGCCATGACTGCTAATTTGCCATCAAGCGCAGTATTAGCAAACTCTTGCTGCTGAGGCTTTGGATTAAACAAACTAAACTCGTTGCCTAAATCGGTAGGCCCAAATGAATGTGGTAATAACTCAGCGAGTTTAAAATGTTGCTCTGGCAGTAAAATATCAAATTCTTTAGCGTCGGCCAGCTCGTTCATAAACTGCCTACAGTAACCACACGGTGCATCACTAATTGCTATTTTAACTATTTTTTTAGCGCCATTTAACCACGCATTATTAATAGCCGACTGCTCTGCATGCACCACTAGACTAAGTGCTTGATGGTCAAACTCTACATTAGCACCAAAATAAAAATTTACATCTCCTTGCTCATCAAGCGCTTTAACAATAGCACCCACATGAAAGTGTGAAACGGGAGCCACTGAAAATTCAGAGGCAAGCGGTACCAAACCTTGTAATAACGCATCATCAGATACATTAAATTGCGCGCATAGTTGTTTAATATTTTTAGAATTTAAGATGCCGCGTTGGGCTTTTAATTGACTACGTAAAGCTTGAGTTTGCGCTACGCTTAAAGAGATATGTGAATTTGTAAGAGCTGTGTCTTGTTGCACAGTAAAAGTTGCTGAAGCCATAACATATTATAATTATTCAATGGCTAAGTAGTTTAAAAGGTTAAGGCCCAAATTGCTAGGCCATTAAACGCAAAAAAAGGGAACACAGCGTGTTCCCTTTTAAAATACCGATTACATTAAATTAGTGATTTACTATCACTATAATAAAATCACGTATTAACCTGTATTACGCATACCTGCCGCAATACCTGTCATGGTGATCATTAATGCATTATCAATGTCGCCTTCGCTGCCTTTTTCGCTTGAGCGTGCACGTCGTAGTAGCTCAACTTGCAGTACATTAAGCGGATCGGTGTACGGATTACGAAGCCCAATAGACTCTTTGATCCATGGTTGGTCCGCTAATAAGCTTTTTTGCGGGCTGAGTGACTGAACAAGGCTAATCGCTTCTTCAAGCTCTTTACGCAGTGACACACCCAGTGGTTTGTACATATCCTCCACCAGCGCGTTATCGTAATGCTCACTTAACCAGCTGTCGGCTTTACTAAATACCATTTCTAGCATTTCTAGGCGCGCTCTGAAAAACGGCCATTGCAGGCTCATTTCATGTAGCGTTTCAAGTCCATACTTATCAAGCGCTGCTTTTAAGCCTGTTAAGGCACCTAGCCATGCAGGTAGCATTAAACGGTTTTGACTCCATGCAAAAATCCACGGAATGGCACGTAAACTTTCTACGCCACCATTTGGATTACGCTTAGCAGGGCGTGAGCCTAATGGTAATTTAGACAGCTCAAGCTCTGGAGTTGCCATTCTAAAGTAAGGTACAAAGTTTTCATCATGACGAACTACATTACGGTAGTGCTCACACGACTCCTCACTTATTAACTTCATTACTTCACGCCACTGCGGTTTTGGCTCCGGTGGTGGTAATAAGTTGCTTTGCAGTACTGCACCTGCGTAAATATTTAAGCTTTGTAGTGCTACATCAGGTAAACCAAACTTAAAGCGGATCATTTCGCCTTGCTCAGTTACACGTAAGCCGCCTTTTAAAGAACCCGGTGGTTGTGAATGAAGCGCTTGAGCAGCCGGTGCTCCGCCACGCCCAACTGTACCGCCACGGCCGTGGAATAAAACAAGCTCAATGCCACGCTCATCGGCAAGCTGTACTAATTTATCCATTGCCTCGTACTGCGCCCAACCTGCAGCCATCATGCCCGCATCTTTAGCAGAATCTGAATAACCAATCATTACATTTTGAGTGTTTTTAATGTGCCCACGGTACCACACGTTATCAAGCAGTGTAGTAATTACATCGCTACCCGCATTTAAATCATCAAGTGTTTCAAACAATGGTGCAACAGGTAAATCAAACTGACAGCCACTTTCTTTTAACAGTAGTTGTACCGCTAAAATATCAGAAGCAGTGCGCGCCATTGAAATGATGTATAAGCCAAATGTTTTTTCATCTTGCTTTGCAATTACATCGAAGGTGTCGAGCACTTCTTGCACATCTGGACTTGGTTGCCAATTTTTAGGAATTAGCGGGCGACGAGAATTAAGCTCGGTAAGCAAAAATGCTTGTTTATCTTGCTCTTGCCATTGGTTGTAATCACCTAAGCCTAAATGACGTGTTAACTCAGAGAATACATCGCTGTGACGATCAGAATCTTGGCGCACATCTAACTTAGCTAAACGCAGGCCAAAGCTGTTAATACGGTGCAGTAAATCAAGTAATAAGCCATCTGCGACTACTTTCATGTTGCACTTTAATAGCGAGCGATAACATACTTCTATTGGGTGTTTAATTTGATTAATATCAGTAATTAAGTCTTGTGAATCACTGCGCTTGTTTTTAATTTTAGCGCCTAAATGAGCCACGGTTTCAGCAACTTGCGTTTTAAGCTTTTTAATTACAGCACGGTACGGTTCAAACTCTTGTCCTGCAAGTTCAATAAGCTCATCGCTTGCATCAGACATAGACAGTTCAGCGCACAACGTCTTTAAGTCTTGAATATATAAATTAAGAGCCATCCAACGGCCATGGTCAAGCACTTGCGTGGTCACTTGCGCGGTCACAAACGGGTTACCATCGCGGTCTCCCCCCATCCAAGAGGTAAACTCTATAGGGCTGTAATCGATTGGTAATTCTAAACTTAAATGCTCTTTTACTTGATCTGAAAATTCACGTAAAAAACGCGGCACAGCATGCCACAAGCTATTTTCAATAACTGCATAGCCCCATTTAGCTTCATCAATAGGCGTAGGACGCGAACGACGAATGTCGTCTGTGTGCCACGCTTGGCTAATAAGCTGTGCAATACGGTTTAAAATAGCAGTGCGTTCTTGCTCTAAATTATCTTTGCGTTCAAGCGACGCTAAACATTCACTGAGTTCAACCTGTTTGTTGATCATTGTACGGCGCGTCACCTCGGTTGGGTGAGCAGTTAATACTAAGTTTATGTGGAGTTTTGAGAGTGTTTCGGCCAGATGATTACTGTCTAATTGGCCTTCTTTTGCTTTTGCAGTTAACGTTTTTAATGTTTGAGTGAGAGGGTTTAGTTGGCAAAAGCCAACATCATTAAAACGCGAAACAGTGTGGAACTGCTCTGCTACATTAGCTAAATTTAAAAAATGATTAAATGAACGGGCAACCGGTAAAAGCTCTTCGTCACTAAGCGCATGTAATACTTCGATTAATGCTTGACGGTCGTCTTCGTTACCACTGCGAGATGACTTTGATAAAGCTCGAATTTCTTCTACTTTATCTAAAATCGCTTGGCCTTGGGCATCTTTAATTGTTTGCCCTAATAACTGCCCTAGTAAATTTACATTACCTCGCAAGGCGGCATATTGTTCACTCATTTCTCAGTCTCCTTTGTTTCGTGGAGTGCTATTAATATCATTATGAAGCAATATTTAATAGATCCATTTGCAATGCTTTGTCGTAAAAAAGTATATGGAAAATAAACGCTAACCAATTTTATGATCATTTTTTATGATGGTAACTGCCCCCTTTGTAGCACAGAAATGGCGCAGCTAAAGCAATCAGACACTAAAAATAAAATTAAGCTTGAGGATCTTAACGCCGCCGATTTTAGTGAGCGCTATTCATATATTGATAAAGATAAAGCAATGACTTATTTACAAGCGCAAACACACACTGGTGAAATGATATACGGCTTAGATGTTACATACCAAGCATGGAGAATTGTAGGTAAGCATCGCTGGTTGAAAATTTTTCGCTTGCCAATAATTAGTTTCTTCGCTGACTGCGGATACTTGTTTTTTGCAAAGTATAGGCATTCAATTAGCCGCTTTTTAATGCCAAATACCAAATGTTCAAACGGCCAATGTAGTATTAAAACTAGAGGTGTTAAATGAAAACGATTGTTTTATTTGGCGCAAGCAGTGCAATAGCAAAAGCCTATATTGAGCATTTACAAATTAATGTGCCGCTTTATCAAATTGTATGCGTAAGCGCTAAATCTACTGAGCCAGATGGCAGTGTTGTTTATTTAAAAACCGATTACACAAAGCAAAGCCTAGCTAAAGTAACCGCCTACTTAAAAGAGCAGAATGCTAATATAAAACAAGTTATTTTGTTTAATGGCACACTGCACAACAAAACCCACATGCCTGAAAAAAAACTTGAAGATATAGACGCTGAGTATTTCAACCAACTTCTAAACTCAAACACGCTAACCCCCCTGCTTTGCCTGCAAAGTATTTTGCCACTTTTAACACATAAAACGCAGTGCACTATTACAGCACTCAGTGCGCGGGTTGGCAGTATTAACGATAATAAATTAGGCGGTTGGTATACTTATCGAGCATCTAAAGCGGCCTTAAACATGCTATTTAAAACCGCAGCGGTAGAACTGGCACGTCGCGCTAAAAATACCAAGCTGGTGTTATTTCACCCAGGCACGACCGATACAGCGCTTTCAAAACCATTTCAAAAAAACGTACCTGCAGGAAAACTTTTTACAGCTGAATTTGTAGCAAAACAACTTTTTACACTCACATTTAATAACCCTCATTTAGAACTTAATGGTGAACCGGCCTATTTAGATTGGCAAGGCGAGACCATACCGTGGTAAGGACCTTTAATGCATTTTACTAAAGAGCGCATAAACGCACTTGAAAAACACACTCGTACTCATTTAATTAATTCACTTTCGGGCTTTAAAAGCGCCAACTTAATTGGCACGCAAGACAAACAAGGCAACACTAATCTTGCCATTGTTAGCTCCGTTATACATTTAGGTGCTCACCCGCCACTGGTTGGCATGATCATGCGCCCCAATAGCGTGCCTCGCCATACGTTCGAAAACATAATTGAAACGGGTTGTTACACTATTAACCAAGTTAATAAAGCAATTTATAAGCAAGCGCATCAAACATCGGCTCGATATGACAAAGGCGAATCGGAATTTGACGCGACAGGTTTAACGCCAGAATACCTAAATGAATTTACAGCCCCTTTTGTGCAAGAATCGAGATTAAAATACTCTGTAAAATATGTTGAGCACCAACACCTAGCCGTTAATGGCACCGAGTTGGTTATAGGTGAAATTACAGATGTGTACTTAGATGAGATAGCCCTTCAAAGTGATGGTTTTTTAGATTTACAGGCTATTGAGACTGTGGCTGTAACGGGGCTAGATAGCTACCACACTAGTAATAAATTAACACGCCTTGCTTACGCAAAAAAATAGCAAAAATGGGTATTTACGGCCATTACCACACTACATAGCTTTTTGCTTGGGCCAGCCTCATTAAAGTAATTATAAATGCGGCTGGTCGCAGATAATTGAATTTAAAAAATACATTATTCACAATGTTAAAAAATTCTAAGGAGAAGCCTATGAGCACAATCGGTGTGGGTATCAATACCCCAGAGCAAGCGCTGGCCAGTTTAAGTAATATGACCCATTCGGTACAGCCTATTCAAGCTGATGAACATATTGAGCGAATAGCAAAAGCGCAAGCTTATATGGCGGCCAATAACATAGATGCCCTTTATTTAAACGCTGGGTCAAACCTCACCTACTTTACAGGTATGAAATGGTATGCAAGCGAGCGCATGGTTGGCGCAATACTACCTGCTATTGGTGAAGTACAATACATAGCGCCTTATTTTGAAATTGGCACCCTAAATGGCTTTAAAGTGGTTGAAGGCCCAATTCATGGTTGGCAAGAGCACGAAAACCCTTACGCGCTATTTGTTAACGTATTAAAGCAACTAAACATTAATGACAATGCCACAGTAGGCATTGATGAAAGTGCGCAGTTTTTTATATTCGATGGTATTAACAAAGCGCAAAATGGCTTGAATATAATCAATGCGCAAAGCGTTACTGCACACTGTAGAATGCATAAGTCGGTAAACGAATTAGCGCTTATGCAATGCGCAATGGACATGACTTTAGCTGTACATCAAGCAACCGCAAGTATGCTTTACGAAGGTATTACCACCACAGAAGTAGAGGCCTTTATTAAAAAAGCGCATCAAAAGGTAGGTGCACCTGGTAACTATTTTTGCATTGTATTGTTTGGTGTGGCAACGTCATTCCCCCATGGTGTTAAAGATGCGCAAGTACTTAAAAAAGGCGATATGGTATTAATAGATACCGGCTGTAAAGTACACGATTACCTATCGGATATTACCCGTACTTATGTATTTGGAGAGCCCACTATGCGCCAGCGCATGTTTTGGGATCATGAAAAAGCAGCGCAAATAGCCGCATTTAACGCCGCTAATATTGGTGCTACCTGCGAAGATGTTGACGCAGGCGCTCGTCACTATTTAGCGGCTCAAGGATTGGGGCCACAGTATCAAACACCCGGCTGCCCGCATCGTACTGGCCATGGTATTGGCTTAGACATTCACGAGTGGCCCTATTTAGTAGGTGGAGACAAAACCCCACTTGCACCTGGCATGTGTTTTAGTAACGAGCCAATGCTAGTTATACCCGATGAGTTAGGCGTACGTTTAGAGGATCATTTTTATATGACCGACAACGGTCCTCATTGGTTTACACAACCGAGTTACAGTATTGACGACCCGTTTGGGCTAAACGCTTAAACCCTTTAATAAAGAGCAGCCATTAGCTGCTCTTTTTAGTTTAAGGATTGATAATACATACTTCATCCCAATATCCCTTTTATACCAAAGCAATCCTCAAAAGGATAAATATGAAAAACTTTAAAATTGATATAGTTTCAGACGTAATGTGCCCATGGTGCGTGGTAGGTTATAAAAACCTAGAGACAGCGCTTGGCCAACTTAAAGACGAAATGAGTGCAGATATTACGTGGCATCCTTTTGAGCTAAACCCTGATATGCCACTTGAAGGTCAAGATTTAAACGAACACTTAATGCAAAAGTACAACCTAAGCGAAGAGCAAGGCGATGAAAATCGTAAAAACATGTTCGAAGCAGGAAAGCGTGCTGGCTTTACGTTTAATTTTGATGGCAAACGCATCATGATCAACAGCTTTGATTTGCACCGCCTACTTACATGGGCGCGTGAAGAAGATAAGCAAACCGAATTAAAGCTTGCCATGTTTGAAGCACACTTCACCGATTTAAAATATTTAAATCAAGAAGAGGCACTGCTTGATGTAGTCGCAAGTGTTGGCCTTGATAAAGAAGAGGCCCGCAGTATTTTACACTCAGATAAATACGTTCAAACAGTACGTCAAGAGCAAGACCGCTTTAAGCAACTCGGTATTACCTCGGTACCTACATTTATTATCAACGATAAATATGCAATTAGTGGCGGACAACCAAGCGATTCGTTTATTCAAGCACTAAAACAAATTAGTGAAGAAGAGGCTAAGCAAGAAGTTTAGTTAGCTAGCAAAATTAAAGGCTGCAATATGCAGCCTCGTAGCCAAACAATGCTAATTTAAGCATTTTCAAACTCTTTATAAATTAGCCACTTTGGCAGGTAAGGGGTGTCGGGCACTTGCCAACCATGTTTATCATAGGCAAGGCTAGCCACTGCGCTTATTAGCAGAGCTACATCGCCTGTCCACGTAACTGCGCCCTCAGGTGGGTCATTGTAAAATGTATAATGTAATTCAATAGCCTTGTAGATTGCCCGTTTATAATGAGCTTCATCGTTTGATAAAAGCGCTACCCACACATCCAAATAAGGCAAGAAAAGCATGTTCACATAAGGCGCTCTAAATTCATCAACATGCTCAGGGCCTGATTTTTCCATTACCTCGCGTAATAACACTGTTTGGTCCGCGTCTTGTACAAATATATTTCGCACAAAATTTAGGAGTGCGAAGTCAAGGGCGTCAGGGTACTCAAGCCGACTTTCTTCGCATCGACAGATTAGCTCAGTCGCATCAGCATCTCTTAAACACAGGGCTAAACTTAATTGCAGTAACCAATCATCAACCATGATTAAGCGATGTTCAGAATGACCTTCTAAGCGAAATACGTGATCTTTTAAAGTAAAAATATGGCGCTGCCCGGGGTTTGACACTAAATTATAGTGCGCATGTAATAAATCTAGGCCAAAGCGCATAATAGACACGCCTTCAAGCCCTTTTTCTGCTTTTTGTGCAGTAAAGCTAACACGTATACAACTCATTGCATCTCTACTTAACCGTGCCTGCGGCTCCTCATAAATCGCGGGCTCTAGCTCGAGATAACGCTGCCACCTATTGTTATAAGTATCTAAATGAATATGAAAGGCATTTTGCAAGTTCACTAATTTATAGTGGTCATTGTGGTACTTTAAATCGCTCATAACTGAATCTTTCCAATGGTGTAATTTGTCACATCAAACGTTGGCTTTAAGCTACTACCGGTTTGAAACTTCTGCTGCACTTTGCGAAATTCAATTTTATCAGAATATTTTTCAAATGTTTGTAAAGTGTTACCTAGCGCTTGTATTTCTGCACCACATCAGCAGGTAGCACTAGCTTTTCGTCAAGCACTTGGCGTGCATTGTCTACATAGCTGCCGATATCAATGCCATCGCTGCCAAGAACTGGACTGACATTGGTACCAAACGATGACTGAGGCGAAAGCCAAGAGCCTTAATTAATCATCAATGATGCTTAATTAAAACTGCCTAAATTCATATGGCGTTCTTTATTCAAGCCACAGTGCTTATTCACACCAATCGACGTCATTATTAGATGCGTAGTCATATCTAAAGTGAGTTTAAAAAATAACAACATTTGGTTTTTTGAATAAAAAGATCAAGGAAACACAGCTGCCTGCTTGACCGGAACTTTCTAATTAGTGCCCCACTCTTTTTATTCTTTTCTGACCCTATTCTTTTCTTCCTCGGTGAATAGCCCTAAGTGTAGGCAAATCATTAAAGGTGGGTGGTTTCTTAAACTGGTCTTAAATCAACTCAGCTTTAGTGTGTTATACTTTGATGAGATACTTCAAATTATACTATTTTATAAGTCACATGGAAGAGCAACAACATTTCGATGAATTGCTATTTATTGCGAAACAAGAAAAACTAGCTAAATCTGTAAAAATACATAACGAATTTAATGATATAAATACAATTGCTGGTGTCGATGTTGCCTATAACGAACAATCATCTGAAGTTGTTGGCGCAGTTACACTACTGAATGCTGATACATTAGAAGTACTTGAAGTACAAACCAGCATTGAACCTATTAGCTTCCCTTATATTCCCGGGTTATTTTCTTTCCGCGAACTCCCACCACTTTTAAGTGCATTTAATAAACTCACAACTGTGCCAGATTTGATCGTTTGCGATGGCCATGGCCTTGCACACCCAAGACGTTTCGGCCTTGCTTGTCACTTAGGTGTCACCTTAGATATCCCCACTATAGGCTGTGGCAAGAGCAAGTTATTAGGTGAGTTTAAAGAACTTGCAAAACACCGTGGCACAACGTCTGATTTAATAGATGACGACGTGATTATTGGCAAAGTGCTACGTACGCAAGATAATATCAAACCCGTTTATGTATCCATTGGCCATAAAGTATCACTAGATACTGCAGTGAAGTGGGTGTTAAAACTAGCGTGTAAATATCGACTCCCAGAAACCACTCGCCAAGCAGACCAATTGGTTAATAGTACTTTAAAAGAGCATAGAGAAAAGACTTGTGAAAAACCATAAGTTTCACATACTCATTAATAAGTTTTATTTTCGTATGAAATATTTACCTTCTTAAAATTATCATTTCGAAAAGCAATGACTTCATCTAGCGCTAGATTAACTAAATGGTGAAAGCTTAGTTCTTCTAGCTCCAGCCAAGCATGTTTGTTAAGCTCATATAAAATATTCCTGCTAATATTTGAGACAAAAAGCGTATTAACTGGGAATTCTAACAGCGACGGCAGTAATTCTGTAAATTTTATATCCGTTACGTCTTGTAAGCTAAGTTCTATAACATTATCAGAAGGCAATTTTTTTATATCGTTAAAGCTAGTAATTTTTAGCGGTGAATTATCAACTGCAGCATTCAAACAAAAAATATCGTCAATACTTTTATAGATATATATACCACGAAGCCTGTTTTCTTTACTAAAAGCTAACTTTAAACTTCTTTTATCCTCTGCTTGAAACCTAGCTTCATAGTAAGACATCACTGAAGGCTCATTCCATTCATATTCATACTGAAGAGACCCTGCGCCATAAAATAATTCAGAGTAGCAATCATGCTTTTGAAAGTGTTGTGCCATTGCATCAGCAATCCATCCATTAACGATACAACGTACATCACACACCCATCCATAGGCAGTCTCATATACAACACCATTGAAAGGTTTGCCTTCGTGAATAAGCTGAAAATTTCCATCCCATTCTTGATCAATGGCCGCATCTAAAAGCTCAAGCCCTTTAATATCTATAAAAGGAAAATCGTAATCACCCAATATTTGACCATTAAAAAATTGCTTTTTGCTAACAACAATCCCCCTTTCAGAGAAAATAGCCACGCCCGTAAAGGGAGCTCCTTTGAAAAAGTAGGTATTATCTTGATTAACTAGCGCATCAAACACAACAAGTGGTGGAGCTTCACATTTCATTAATCAACTCTTCCTGTAATAATTTCAAACTTTTGTAATATACCAGAACAATTCATACAAGCAGGGAAATTTGTTCCTGCGTCATCGCCTTTTAACCTCACAGTTGCAATCGAAATATCTGAAAAACTAACTGTGGGGTTCTCTTTTAATATTTTATTTACTGATCGAACTTCAGCATGAAGCCCAGGTGCACCAGCTCTTCCATGAGGTATTTGAATTTCATGTTTATAAGTAAAATCTAAATATGATTTTATTTCTGTAATTAATCGCGTGCACACCAGCAGGGTCAGGTCTTGTATCTTGCCTTTTACTACAAAACGCAAGAAGAAAGACCTGGCCTATTATTTCTTGCCATGTTTGAAGCACACTTCACCGATTTAAAATATTTAAATCAAGAAGAGGCACTGCTTGATGTAGTCGCAAGTGTTGGCCTTGATAAAGAAGAGGCCCGCAGTATTTTACACTCAGATAAATACGTTCAAACAGTACGTCAAGAGCAAGACCGCTTTAAGCAACTCGGTATTACCTCGGTACCTACATTTATTATCAACGATAAATATGCAATTAGTGGCGGACAACCAAGCGATTCGTTTATTCAAGCACTAAAACAAATTAGTGAAGAAGAAGCCAAGCAAGAAGTTTAGTTATTAGCTTTATAAATAAAATTGGCTAAGTATTTCAACAATAAAACGCCCGCTAATTAATAGTGGGCGTTTTTTTACAATCCTCTATAGCTAACAACATTTAAACTTAGTTTTTAATTATAGAGATGAGCAGTCCAATACTTCCTCCTGATATAACGAACTTCAACATATCTCTATTTCTTCGTTTAAATATTTTGGCATGTAACTTGTACCTATTTATCGAGTAATGCTTTAAAGAAGACATCGGCAATATTATGCCGTCTATAAACAACATCAAAACTACCCTGCTTACTATAAGAGGCATAGTTACCTGTTTAATCATATAGGGAATGTATAATGTTAAATATTGACACTAAACTTAGCGTCTCTTCGCTAAATAAACTACAAATCCGTGATTTAAATGAAACTGAAATTTCTAGTTTTGCAGACATTCTAAAGCAAGCAAAGGAAGACTCTAATACCCCAAAGGCATTTTTAAAGTCACTCACTACTGATGAACTACAACTCGTAAAAAAAGCCAATAGCCTCGCCTCTACTATTAGTGTTGATTCATTAAGTGCCGAAGGTGCTCAAAATCTATTAAGCCAACCTGATGGCTCAGATTTGGTAGATTTAAATAATGATGGCATCGTTGAAATAGGTGAGTCTAGAAGTATACATTTCCCTCCTGTTAATGCGCCTTTGCATGTGAAAACAGCATGGAATAAAGCAACAGAGGGTTTGGATTGGGCCGAAAAAGCAAGAATTGAACTAACACTGCATTCTATGGTGTATGGATTCAATATTAACGGCTCAGGTACAAAAGAAGCACTTGCACCGGAGGAGCAATGGAACAAAACTAATATTGATGCGCTCTCTGAGTATGCTTATTCGAATTTGGAATTTAGAGTAAACTTAGAAGGTTGGAGCGATTACAATAAACAGCTCAACGATGTTTACGATAAATTTTTTACGTCTGTTTTACAGGGGGTGGCTTCATCACCAGAACGTTCATTTGTTGAATGAACAAGCAGCTCAAGTAAACTAATAAAACTTTCATAGAGATCTAATTATTATAGATAAATAAAAGTCTAAGCAAACGTATACCTATGAAGGCTGGGAATTGTAGCCTGTTAATTATTTCTCTTTCCATTAAACTTTATCATCTGCGCTGCTATAAAAGCGCTGGCACTATACATGCACTGTCTATTGTGTGTTCTTAATAAGTGTGCTGCGCGCTATTTCACTTCAAATGTCACGTAAATATTACAAAGTGCCATTAACTTCTTTCATACCGCTATTCACTCACTATTACTTAAGGGCTAACGAGTAACTAAATACGCATAAGGAGCAAGCATGGCTAAGTCAGCAACATTATATAGAATGGCAACCGATGAACATATTTGCCCATTTGGACTCAAATCAAAAGATTTACTTAAGCGAAAAGGCTATAAGGTAGATGATAAGCCGCTGACTTCGCGCGAAGAAACCGATGCATTTCAACAAAAGCACAATGTTGATACCACACCACAAACATTTATCGATAACGAACGCATTGGCGGGTATGACGACCTGCGAGCTTACTTTAATAAATCGGAGCCTGGACAACAAGGTACTACTTACACTCCCGTAACGGCCATTTTTGCTGTTACCTTATTACTTGCCTTTGCATTTAGCTACTCCACTGGCTTTACACTTTTTTCTATGCATACAGTTATGCTGTTTGTCGCGTTAACAATGGGCGTACTGGCTATACAAAAGTTGCGCGATTTATTTAGCTTCACAAACTCGTTTATCACCTACGACCTATTGGCTATGAAAGTTGTTAGGTATGCGTATGTTTACCCCTTTTTAGAAGCATTTGTGAGTATTGGAATGATAGCGGCGTTACCCGCTTATACTGTGGCACCTATTTCATTATTTATTGGCGGTGTTGGCGCAGTTTCTGTTATTAAAGCCGTTTATATAGATAAGCGTGAATTAAAATGCGCATGTGTAGGGGGCGATAGTAACGTGCCTTTAGGTTTTGTATCCCTCACAGAAAACCTATTTATGATTGGCGCAGGTGTTTGGATGTTTATTAAATAACTACTTAATACATTGAAGGCTGCAGCGTGCAACCTTTTTAGTAATTGTCAGTAAGCTTATTAAGTACGGTAAAGTACTTTTATAACATGCCAGCCAAATTTAGTTTTAACTAAATGCGGCTCTAAAATAGCGCCATTAAAGGCTATTTTGTCAAACTGTGGAACCATTTGCCCGCGTCTAAATTCGCCTAGGTCACCGCCTTTTTTACCTGATGGGCACGACGAGTATTTTTTAGCTAAGGTTTGAAACTTGGCACCTTTACCTAATTGCTTAATAATGTCTTCTGCTATTTCTTTGTGTTTAACCAATATGTGGAGTGCGTGCGCTGTACTTGCCATTTCAAAGCCCTGATAATTTAAAACGCGGCGATTTTAGCACAGCCACCTAAACCAAGCATCTACTTATAGCTAAGTTAACTTAGCCAATTATAAATAATGTTTTGCATCTTCTGAGTTGGGTACTCTGCAATACTGATATTTGCCAAATAAGGTATAGCGGTTTAAAGCAATTTTATCGTACAGCCAATTATTAGAGGTATTAGGTAAAACACTAAATGCGGTTGCTAATTTATAGGGGAAACCGAGCTGCTTTACTACTTCAAAAAAAGCATGACTTTGCGTGTACGCTTTGCCGTTTTGTAGGTAAACCATTGAGGCGTATTGTGTGGTTGAAAACCCAAAGTGAGTTAATAGCAGTGCACCTTTTGGGGATTGCACGCTGCACAGTTTAAAAATAGCATTGGTATCGTTACTAGGGCCTGTTGACCTTTCAGGATTAAATTTGTTCAATCTAGGGGCCATTTAATCGCGGCGCGAGGTTTGTAACCTAGTGGGCTAAGTAAAAACCGAGCAACAAAGAGTAAATGACCCCTAGGCAGAAACCCTTCGGGCAGCGCCTGTTTGGCATTTATGCTACGTTATCGCCTATTTATGGGGAACAACCACACTACATAGGCTCTGTCTTGCCTAATTACCAAACAGGCTGCTGCAAATTTAACCTCGAAAGATAAACAGGCCCTAATAATAAAATTACACCACGCACTACATAATTTGCATTGTGCATCGAATAATATAATTTTTTGATTACGCATTAATGTAGCCGCATCATCACTCATTTTATACCCCTTAAGCGGTTACTGCTGAACCGGCTTTTTTTGTAACTTACGCTGCAATGTGCGCCTATGCATATTGAGTTGCCGCGCAGTGGCCGACACATTACCGTTATTACTATGTAGCACTTGCTGAATATGCTCCCACTCTAAACGCTCTGGTGACATAACTGGTGTGGCAACATCACTAACATTTTGTGTATTTAAATCTGCGTTTAGGGCCTTTAAAAGCGTGGCCATATCAACGGGTTTAGTAAGGTAGTCGTTAGCGCCTAAACGCATGGCCTCTACAGCGGTGGCTATGCTTGCAAACCCTGTTAATAATACAATATACGCCTGCGGTAATAAGCTGCGAAGTGGCTTAATTAAGGCAAGGCCATTGTCGTCACCTAGTTTCATATCGAGCAAAATAAAATCTGGTAAGTGTTTATGTGCACTGAGTAATGCATCACTTTGGTTATGCGCAACTTCACAACTAAAGCCTTGTTTTGTTAAACGCCGAGCTAGTGTACTGGCGAGGTTTATATCGTCTTCAATTATAAGTAATTTCATATAAGTGGTTGCTCATTATTTGCTATGGCTAATTTTACTTTAGCCACTGCCCCGCCACCAGCATGATTATACAAAGTTAGCGAGCCGTTTAGTCGCTCAAACGTTACATTAGAAAGCAATACTGCAAGCCCCATACCTTGGCTGCTAGGCATAAGTTGCCCGCCAAGCTCTGCTAATTGTGATTGGCTAAAACCGCTACCAAAATCACGAATTAGCAAATATACACATTCACTGTGTTGATTATCTTGCTGCCAGCTTAGCTCTAACTGGGTTTTGTTATTTTTTTGATTTGCAATACATGCATTTTGTAGCAAATTGAGAATAGCAGGCAATAGCATTGCATCACTTTTTAAGGTGGCTGCTATTGGCTCACTTAACCAATTAATGTGCTGATCAGGGTATTGCAGTAATAATGTATCGGTGATCTGCTTTTGTAGCTGGTTTACTGTAATGTGCTCGGTGGTATTTTTATTACGAAGCTGAGCAGAGAGCTTTCTAAAGTCGTTTAATTGCGTAGCACATTGATTTAGTGGCGTTCGCATTTGCACAACGACAGGGTTATTTGGTTGCTCTTCTAAAAGCTCTTCAAATAATAATTGTAAGTTAGCGATAGGTGTAGCGAGTTGATGTGTTATTTGCGCCGCTGCGCCATCTAGGCTTACCAGTTGCTCGTTGCGTAATTGTTTTTCGCGAGCTTTGGCTATTGTACGTTCGCGTTCTTTTAATGCTCTACTCATAGCGCCAATAACGAGGGCGATTACGCTTGCGCTTAAAACAAAATTTACCCACATGCCTATAAAGTGCCCGCTCATATTCATTTGATGCATACTGTGATCGGGCATTCTAATTAATAAAAAGCTATAGGCGGCAATAGCAAGAACCGCTATATAAGCGAGTCCTTTTTCACGCAGCGTTACAGCTGCAATCATTATAGGTAATAGCAGTAACGACACAAACGCATTGGTTGCGCCACCACTTAGTGAAAGCAAAATAGTTAAAAATAATACGTCAGCAGTGAGCTGCATTAACATGCCAACTGGGCGAGCTTGGCTCACATTTCGATAGGCAAATACGCTCACTAATTGAAATATAGCCTCTATCGCTATTACCACTAATAAAGGCAATAACGCTATTTGGTGCTCTAATAAAAAATACACGCTCAGTACAGCAATTAACTGCACAACAATAGCGCCACTGCGAAGCATTAAAAGGCGACTGATAGTAGGATCGGTTTGCATAAACAAGGTGCGGTTTACCTATAAAATTTAAAACGTTAATAAAAGCAGTTAATCATCATCCATTGATATGGTAAATAGCGCACACGGCGTTCCTTGATGAAATACCATTTTCCATTGTTCGTTGCTTTTTCGCCAAAGCGACATACGTAGAGAATAATTAAATTCACTCCTGGCTGAGCGCCTATAAGCAGCTTGATAACTAATTTGTGCTACATCATCGCTAAGCATTCGCCCTTTAAAGTGCTGATTATAAAACTGTGGCACAACTTCAGTAGGTAAGCGGGTAATTACATGGTGTTTATCGAACACAGTGCCATTAGCTGCAATTTCAATAAATTCATCATCGAGCAAGGCATTTAATGCATCCCTTGATTGGCGTATATCTGGGTCTAATAATTGCCGCTCAGAATCTATTAAATGATTAAATAACGACGCTTTAATTTTGCTACTCATGCACTTCCCTTTTATCAGTACAAACTTAAATTAATAATACCTTTATTTGCTTTAAATTCGAACGGTTATATTGATAAATGCCCCGCTTATGAATCAAAAATTGCACTAAATTAAAACTTTAAGGGACAAAATAGGGTAATAACTTCTCTTAAAGAGCAATTTTTGGTATAACTCCCCAACTAGAAATACATGTCAGACCACCTTTTAAGAGAACACACTATGTCTTACGCACATATCACTGGTTGGGGTAAATGCATTCCACCAGCAAGCATTAGCAACGATGAAATTAGCGAAATAGTTGATACCAATGATGAGTGGATCACCACACGTACAGGTATAAAGTCTCGAAGAGTTAGTCATGTAAGTACCGCTGAACTTGCAACCGTTGCTGCAAAGCACGCCATAGATTGTGCAGGTATTGACGCAAAAGATATCGATTTAGTTATTTTAGCAACGTGCACCCCCTCTACCGTAGTGGCAAATACAGCCTCTTTGGTGCAAAAAAATATTGGGGCTACAGGTGCTGCAGCTATGGACACAAATGCTGCGTGTTCTGGTTTTTTATATGCCCTTCAGGCTGCTACCGCACAAATTCAGGCGGGTATGATTAAAAAAGCCGTGGTTATTGCTGCTGAGCGCATGACTTGGTATGTAAACTGGGCACGCCGTGACAGCGCAGTATTATTTGGTGATGGTGCAGGTGCAGTAGTACTTGAAGCCGCAGACACACCTGCTGGCCTACTTGGTACTAAAACCGGTTGCGACAGCGAAGACAGAGATATTTTACATATCACCAACTTTGGTAGTGATTTAAATAAATATGAGCCAATTGGTCCATCTGACTTACTGTTTGAAGGCCGTGAAATTTTCAAACGTGCTGTTAAAGGCATGAGCGAAGCGTGTGATGATGTATTAACGCAAGCCAATTTGAGCCTTGATGACATAAACGTATTAGTGCCACACCAAGCTAATTTACGTATTATTCAGGCAATTCAGCATCGTTTAAAAGTACCTGATGAAAAAGTAATGGTAAATATTGCTGACTACGGTAATACGTCGGCCGCAACCATTGCTATTGCGTTGTGTGAAGCTGTTGAAAAAGGGCTAATTAAACCACACTCAAATATTATGTCGGCAGCGTTTGGCGCCGGTTTAACGTGGGCAGCAAGCTACATAAAATGGGGCGAGCGTGTAACACCTATTAAAGTAAGTGATGCAACCTTACCACCTTGTGAGCTAACAGGCCTTGAGCTTGTAGCCCCAGCAGTTAAAGCATGTAAAGAAGCTGAGCCAAGCTAAAAACACATGTAATAAGCCATACATAAAACGCACTTTTTAAGTGCGTTTTTGCTTTAAGGAATTAAATTTGAAACTTTTAGGTATTCATCACGCTGCTATTATTTGCAGTGACTACGCACGGTCTAAACACTTTTATAGCCATGTACTTAAACTTAAAATTATTCACGAGCACTTTAGAGCTGAGCGTAACTCTTATAAATTAGATTTAGCCATGGCTGATGGTAGTCAAATAGAGTTATTTTCGTTTGATGGAGCGCCTACAAGACCAAGCTATCCAGAAGCACAAGGCTTAAGACATTTAGCATTTAAAGTTAAAAACGTAGTCCAAGCAAAGCAGTATTTAGAGTCACAAAATATAACTGTGGAAGAGATAAGAATGGATGAAATAACCGGCAAAAAATTCACCTTTTTTGCCGATCCAGACAATTTACCACTTGAGCTGTATGAGGTTTAACGCTCATAAGCTCAAGTTATTCACTTACTATTGAATCAAAAACTTACTTATTAAAGCGGCTTTGTAAGTAATTAAATACCGCACGAATACCTAACGCTTCGCCGCCGGTTGGGCGCCCAGGTAATGCACGTAAATTCCACGCCATTACATCAAAATGTACCCATGGTGTGGTTGGCTCTACAAACTCTTTTAAATAAAGCGCCGCGGTAATTGCACCACCAAAGGGTGTGCTGGCACAGTTTGCCATATCGGCTACATCGCTCTTTAAAAAGCTTTTATACTGATCAAACAAAGGCAATTGCCACACCGGATCGCTTACACCCATTCCTGCATCAATAATACCATTTGCTACATCGCGCTCTGTTGAGAAAAAGCCCGGTAGTTCAGTACCTAGAGCAACACGGCAAGCACCTGTAAGGGTCGCAAAATCTATAATTAGCTCAGGGTTATCGTTTTGTGCTTCGCTAAGCGCATCGCACAATACTAAACGCCCTTCTGCGTCGGTATTATCTATTTCAACCATAATGCCTTTACGCGTTTTAATTACATCACCTGGGCGAAATGCATTTCGCGATACCGCATTTTCAACCGCAGGCACTAAAACACGCAATCTAATTGGTAAGTTAGCGGCCATAATTAATTGTGCTAATGCAATAACATGTGCTGCTCCGCCCATGTCTTTTTTCATGTTACGCATGCCCGAGCTTGGTTTTAAATCAAGCCCGCCTGAATCAAAACATACCCCTTTACCTACCAAGGTAATAAGCGGTGCATCTTTTTCGCCCCATTTTAAATCAAGTAAACGCGGTTTATTTTCGCTCGCGCGACCTACCATATGTATTGTTGGGTAATTTTGCTCTAGTAGCTCATCGCCAATCCACTGGGTAAACTCGCCATTGTAATTATTGGCTAAGTCTTCCATCACTTGCGATAAATGCTGCGGCATCATATCTACTGCCGGTGTGTTAACCAAATCACGTGCTAAATAAATAGCATCGGCTTGTTGCTTAATACGCTGATATAGCGCGTCATCGGCAATGGCTAATTGTGCTTTAGCAGTTGGCTTTTCTTTATATTCACTAAACTCATAGCCTCCTAACACAAAACCAAGCGCCACTTGCTCTATAAAGGCATCATTGCCCTGAATTTGATACGTGCCCAGCGGTAATTTATTTGCAAGCTCGCCTGCAGCCCAAAAGTCTTCTTTGCTTTGTAATAAACAATATACGTGGCTTAACTCACCCGTTTGCGCATCTGGCACTAACGCTAAGCCTTGTTTTTCAAAGCCGCTATTGGTTAACCATGTTTGAATAAAAGCAGGTTGTTGAGATTGCCAGTCAGTTAACTCGTTTTTAAGAATAAAAGATAAAGGAATACCAGAAGAAGTATGACGAAGTAATGCACTCATTAAAAAGCTCATATATTATAAAAATGGTACTTAAGAGCATATCAATAAGCACAGTTAAAAGGTATAGCTAATTTAGAGGGATTTCTGTCACTTTTTTATCGAGTTGTTAGACTGTTGCTCTTGATTTTCTTGAGCTATTTTTTGATCTAGCTCTTTTATAGGTTTGTTGATATTAAACGAACTAGGTAATACATCAACGCCTACTAAGCTGCCAAGCTTTACAACTAAAGGAATGGTGATAGGCGCAAAGGGTAACAACGCAAAAACACCTAACCCTAGCCCTTTTAAAATATCAACAAATTGCTCATTAGCGCGCTTTAGCTCTTCTTTATTGGTTTGGCCTTGCGTGTAGCGCCTATATATAGTGAGCATTTCTTTGGTTTCTTGTTTTTCTTGTTCGAGCGCAATTTTAAGCGCCACCATAGCACGACGAAAGCGAAGCTGTTGGCGCTTTTTACTAATCTTAACTACCCGCCAAGGCGCACGGTGAATAACTTTATATAATCGCATAACGGTTATTTTCACACAGGCACACTCGTTCACAAAGAATAATTTACTTACACCATGCATTACCTTATTCTTTGCACCAACTTGGTACTAAATGTGTACAATTATGCATCATAATAAAAATCAATCACTGCAAAAACCTGAAAAACCAAAACCCGATGAATGTTGTGGAGGAGGAAGTTGCTGCCCTTGCGTATGGGATGCATATAGACAGCAGTTAGCTCTTTATAACCAAGCTCTAAAAAAATTAGAAAACAAATAAAAACCGGCAAAAGAAACAAAATTGCAACATTGAACATTTTACAACTGCATTATTTTACTAAATCACACCCCCACAAAGCACCAATATAGTTCATTTCACCTTAAAAACGCACCATTGTTGCACTTTTAGTTTGTTTGAAGTTTTTGTTATTGAATGGTTAATTAATATTGCCCTCTCTGTTTTTTATGTATAGGCTGTAACTAGGACATAAAATTGAGGTTAACTTAATTGTTCAAGAAGTACTCTTAATACATTTTTATACAATTGTTAACTCCTCTCTTTTCTAGTCCAAAATCTAAAAATAGTAGTGCAAAACAAGCATTACAAAACAAGAATTATTCTAACTGGGGAAATTTAGAATGAAATTAAAAAACAATGCGCTAAATCAAGCAATTAAATTTGCATTAGCAACAACCACTGCAGGGTTGTTTATTTCAGGCTCAGCTATAGCAGCAGACGAGCAAAGCGAAACTAAAGTAAATAAAAATGTTGAGAAGATTGCTGTAGTAGGTACGCGCTCTGCTCCTCGTTCAATTGGTGATTCACCTGTTCCTATTGATATTATTGGCGGTGAAGAATTAGAAAAATCGGGTAACACCGATATGCTTGAGCTTTTAAAAGGCGCAGTTCCTTCTTTTAATGTTCATCAAAACCCAATCAGTGATGCTGCATCACTTGTACGCCCTGCAAACTTACGTGGTTTGCCTTCAGACAGCACATTAATTCTTTTAAATGGTAAACGCCGCCACCGCGCGTCTGTAATTGCATTTTTAGGCGGCGGTATAAATGATGGTGCACAAGGCGCCGACATTTCAGTTATTCCAAGCATTGCACTTAAACAAGTAGAAGTACTGCGTGATGGTGCTGCGGCGCAATACGGCTCTGATGCTATTGCCGGTGTAATGAACTTCCAACTTAAAGATGCCTCTGAAGGTGGTAAGTTCGAAGTACGCCATGGTCAATACTATGAAGGTGATGGCGACACAACACAGATTTCAGGTAACGTAGGCTTACCCTTTACCGACAACGGTTTTGCTAACTTAAGTTTTCAATATAAAACAGCAGATGCGACAAGTCGCTCAGAGCAACGCCCTGATGCAGCCGCACTTTCTGCTGCAGGTGTTCCAGAAGTTTCTTCGCTTGCACAAGTTTGGGGTGCTCCAGAGGTTGATGATGATATCTCAATTTTTGGTAACTTTGGTTTAGAACTAACAAACGACTCAGAATTTTATATGTTTGGTAACTACTCTGAGCGTGACGTACGTGGTGGTTTTTACTACCGTAACCCGCATACTCGCCCAGGTGTTTACTCAAACGATGGCGGTGAAACACTGCTAGTTGCCGATTTAACAGAAGACATGAGCGGTAACTGTCCAACTATCGCAATCGACGATAACGTGCTTGATAATCCAGATTACATTAGCGGTGTTGCTAATAACCCTGATTGTTTTGCATTTAATGAAACGATCCCTGGTGGTTTTACGCCTAACTTTGGTGGCAACATCACAGATACCTCTTTAACTATTGGTACAAAGGGTATGTTTACGGGTGGCTTCTTTAAAGGCGCGTTTTACGATTTAAGCGGTACAGTTGGTTTAAACGAATCTCGCTACTTTATTTACGATACGGTTAATGCCTCATTAGGTGCAGATAGCCCGCGTGATTTTAGCCCAGGTAAATACGAGCAACTAGAGAAAAACTTTAACTTTGACCTTTCTAAAGGCTTTGATTTTGACCTAGCGTACGATGTAAATATTGCCGGTGGTTTAGAATGGCATGAAGAAACATTCACTGTTATCTCAGGTGATGAAGCATCGTTTACTGCAGGCCCTTTAACTGAGCAAGGTTTTGGTATTGGCTCCAATGGTTTCCCTGGTTTCAAACCTTCTGACGCTGGCGAATATACACGCCGTAACTACGCAGCTTATGTAGATATTGAAGCACCATTTACCGAAGACTTCTTAATGGGCCTTGCGGTACGTTTTGAAGATTACGACAGCTTTGGTACAACAACAAACTACAAAGTAATGGCGCAGTACCACGTAACTGAAGATCTAAATGTACGTGGTTCAGTAAGCACAGGTTTCCGTGCTCCTACTGTTGGCCAAGCTAATGTAAGTAACGTACAAACAAACTTAAGTGATGGCGTATTACAAGATTCAGCACTATTACCACCAACAAACCCAATTGCAGTGCAATTAGGTGGTACAGAGCTTGAGCCAGAAGAGTCGCAAAGTTACACATTAGGTGCGGTTTACACTATTGGCGATTTATTTTTAACACTTGATTACTACAACATTGAAGTTGATGACCGTATCAGCCAATCTGAAAAAATTGTACTTAGCCAAGATGATAAAGACACGTTAGAAGCAGCAGGCGTACCAAATGCGCAAAGCTACGCACAAGTAAGCTTTTTCACAAATGACTTTGATACAACAACACAAGGTATTGATTTAGTAGCAAACTACACAGCTGACATGCTAGGTGGTAGCTCTACATTTAGCCTTGCTTACAACTGGAATGAAACTGAAGTAACGAAGTTCAGCGACATTACCGGTGAATTTAAAGTTAAACGTTTAGAAGAAGATTTACCTAACCACCGTGCAACGCTTACTTGGGCACAACAGTGGGAATCAATCTCGTTATTTACACGTGCTAACTACTACGGCGAGTACCAAGGTGTTCACGTAGATTACGATGCAACAGCAAAAACAGCTGACGCAGCAGTAACCATTGACGCTGAAATTACATACTTCTTAAATGAGTCTGTTAGTTTCTCGGTTGGTGCTCAAAACTTGTTTGACCAAGATGCTGAAAAACTTGATTTTGAAGACCGTACGGATATCCCTAACAATAACTGGGGTGGTCAGTACTACGAAACATCTCCTTATGGAATTAACGGCGGCTTTTACTACGCAAAAGCTACGTATACTTTCTAAACTATTTTCATGATAGACCAAGGCGAAATGTTAAGACATTTCGCCTTTTTTATTTTATATTAATTAAAAAACAATAATGCCTCATCATGCTAATTAAAAAAGCCAACCAATTACTCCAAGAGAATAAACTCAAAGAAGCTGAGTTTCATTTTAAAGCAATTTTAAATAGTAACCCGCAAAGTGGCGAAGCATTATTTGGTTTAGGCAGGATAGCTCTTAGGTTAGAGCGCTTTGATGCAGCGGTTTATTTATTGCAAAAGGCATGTGGGCTTTTACCACATATGTTAGAGCCACTACACGCGCTTGCTGATGCGTTTAATGGCGTTAATTCTCCTAACGATGCACTAAAAGCGCTTGAATACGCCAAAAGCATAGCAAGTCATAACCCTGAGCCTCATTACTACTTAGCCCAGCACTATTTAAATTACGGTGAGCTCAACAAAGCACACACTACGTTTGCTCATGCACTCAGCATGGGGCTATATCCAGTTACGGCTTACATATTATTTGAGTTGGTGCAGCTAGGTCGCTTTAATAAAGAGCACAACTACGTAAGTAATTTGCATCACTTTTTAACGCAAACCAATAATCTGCGTTTAAAAATGGTGTGTTATTACGCATTAGGTAAAAGCTACGATAAATTAGACGATACAGAACAAGCATTTAACTACTATGTACTTGCCAATAAACTACAAAAAAAACTCACTGATTTTAATACCACCGAGCTGAATCCGTTTTATAAACGTATTTTAGAGCAAAATACGCCAGCACTTATCAAAAGTGCAGATCACACTTTTACCGGCTCTATAACCCCCGTATTTATAATAGGCATGCCACGCAGTGGCTCAACGTTACTTGAGCAGATGCTGGCAAATCATTCACAGTTTTCAACACTGGGTGAAAACTCAAGCATTAGTAATCAGGTGGTGGCTTTTATTGAGCAACAAACGCAAACGCCCTACCCTGAGTGTTTAAGCTTGCTTACAAGTGATTTAATAGCTAAAGCGCGTAATATTTATATTGAAACATTAAAAACAGCACAGCCAATTCGCCCTTATATTGTTAATAAGTTACCGAGTAATTATCAGTCTATTGGGCTTATTTATTTACTATTTCCAAACGCTAAGTTTGTAAATTTAAGTCGGGATTTTAACGCAACGGCTTTTTCGGTATTTAGTAATTACTTTGCTCAAAATGAGCCTTACTTTTGTGATTTAACAGAGTTTAAGCACTACCACACACTTTATACCGAACTAATGGCGCATTGGAGGAGTATGCCAGATATCGCCATTTACAATTTGAGTTATGAGCAATTAGTAACTGAGCCTAAAGCGCAACTAAACGCGTTATTTTCGTTCTTAAATTGCCAGTTTGAGCCACAGTGTCTGCAGTTTTATACACGTAAGTCGGCCGTAACAACACTAAGCAAACAAGCTATTAGGCAACCTGTAAATACATCTGCAGTGGCCCATTGGCAGCGCTATAAAACACCACTTTTAAAACTACTAGATGGAACACCTTAATTAACTATGATCATTAAACCAGGTTAATACATCGCTAAATTGCTCATCACGGGCGCTTGGGTGGGTAAGCATATTAATATGATCGTAATCAACATGGTGACCATGGCGTTTACCGTAAATTTTTAAGGTTTGTTTGCCAGGCCCAGACTCTGCTATAAACTTTTTAATATCAATAGGCTGTGCGAGAGCTTTGTCGTTTACACCTGCAACATGAAGCGTAGGCGGTACATGCAGCTTAGCTAACGCACTTGCGTAATTAAAACCATCGTCACTATCAACCCACGGCCTTTTTTTAGCCCACTGCATACTTTGATAGTGCGACTTTTGCGATTCGTTGTCACTGCCCCATTTATAACCTTTCGCATTTAAAAACCCGTGTTTTTTAGCTAGTAACGGCGCCATAAAGTACCAAATAACATTCGCTTGCAGTAACTTCTTAGGATGGTTATTAAACAGTGAACGCTTTGAGCCAAAATAAGCACAGGCTTTAACGTCTTTTAAATATTCAGGGAAGCGCGCAAATACGCTATTCATCAATACGCCGCCCCAAGAATGGGCAACCCAGTAGTCAGGCTTTTTACCTTCTAATTGTTCAATATGATCAATAAAAGCAGGAATATCTTCTACTATGGCTTCTGTTTGGCCATATTTTGAATGGCGAGTTATAAGCGGTTTACTTTCTCCGCGCCCACGTAAGTCTGCCACATAGCAGCAATAGCCTTGCTCAGCCAAAAAAGGCGCTAACCCTTTATTACTATGAGTATAAAAAATTTTGCCGTTTTCTACTGCGCCATGCATTAAAAACACCACTGGACCTGATTGCTCATTGTTCGCAATACGACGTAAATGCAACGTTTGCTGTTCGGCTAATTGAACAAAATGTGATTGCTGAGTGATTGCCACGTATTTTCCTTTATAATTTTTATAAACTCATCCTACCAGTTGCCATGCTAATTCTAAAGTAAATGGTTGCACTTTTTAGCCATGCATTTGATACAATTGTGTCATTATTTAATTGCTAACTTTAAGCCATGAAATCAAAACCTAATAGCAACAAACTACACCCTCGCAATCAGCATTTAAATGGCTATGATTTAGACCTGTTATGCGAAAAACATAATGCGTTAGCACCTTTTATAGTGGTAACACCTGCGGGCAATAAAAGCATAGATTTTAGCAATAACAAGGCAGTTAAAACACTTAATCAGGCTCTGTTAAAAGCGCACTATAATATTGAGTTTTGGGATATACCAGATCAAAACTTATGCCCCCCTATTCCAGGGCGAGTAGATTATATACATTACTTGGCCGATTTATTAAGCACAGATAACCAACAGAACATACCTACAGGGCGTCAAATTAAAGCGCTTGATATTGGTACCGGTGCTAACTTAGTTTACCCTCTTACAGGTATCCACGAATACAACTGGCACTTTACGGGTAGTGATGTAGATGCAAGCTCAATAAAAATTGCTAAGCAAATTGCGCAGTTTAACGGTTTAAAAATCACCTTAAAACAACAAAAGAATGCATCTTCTATTTTTGAGGGCATTATTAATCAAAAAGACTTGTTTCATGTAACTCTGTGTAATCCTCCGTTTCATGCAAGCGCGGATGAGGCTAACAAGGGCACTGAGCGAAAGTGGAAAAATTTAGGAAAAGCTCCGCAAAACGCCCTTAATTTTGGCGGCCAAAATAACGAGTTGTGGTGCGAAGGTGGTGAGGCCCAGTTTATCAGTAATATGATTACTGAAAGCGAGCAATTTGCAGAGCAAGTAATATGGTTTACCTCCTTGGTTTCAAAAAAAGAAACACTTGCTGCGTTAGAAGAAAAGCTAAGCACTCTACCTATTGCTGAATATAAAATTATAGATATGGCGCAAGGACAAAAAATAAGTCGCTTTATTGCGTGGAGTTATTTTGATAAGGCCACCCGTGATCAAATTTTTGAAGAGTTTGTGTAAACTCATAAAAATAATAAAGCCTGCACTAATAAAGGAATAACAACAATGATAGATTTTCGTTCAGACACCGTTACTCAACCGTCAAAAGCCATGCGCGATGTAATGTACAATGCACCTGTTGGCGATGATGTATACGGCGATGATCCTAGCGTAAACCAATTAGAATCATACGCCTGTGAACGTTTTAACTTCGAAGCCGCGCTTTATTGCAGCTCTGGCACACAAGCTAATTTACTGGCGTTAATGGCACATTGCGAACGCGGAGATGAATATATTTGTGGGCAAAATGCCCATAATTATAAGTTTGAAGGCGGTGGCGCGGCCGTGCTTGGCTCTATACAACCTCAACCTATCGAAAACGAAAAAGATGGCAGCTTATGTTTTAACAAAGTTGCCGCAGCTATAAAACCTGACGATAGCCACTTTGCAAACACTCGCTTGCTTAGCCTTGAAAATACCATTGGTGGAAAAGTGCTCCCGCTTGAGTACTTAGCCCAAGCTCGCGACTTTGTTAATACGCACAATTTAGCACTGCATTTAGACGGTGCGCGTGCATTTAATGCAGCCGCTGAGCTAAATGTTGATATAACAGCAATTACAAAGCACTTTGACTCTGTTTCAATTTGTTTATCTAAAGGCTTAGGTGCGCCAATAGGCTCGTTATTATTAGGCTCACAAGAATTAATTAACAAAGCTAGGCGCTGGAGAAAAGTACTAGGCGGTGGGATGCGACAAGCAGGAATGCTGGCAGCCGCTGGGCAATATGCACTTGAAAACAACGTAACCCGTTTAAGTGATGATCATGGTAATGCGCGCTACTTAGCAAATAAGTTAAATGAGCTAAATGGTTTTAGCGTTGATATGAGCAATACAACCAACATGGTGTATGCAAGTTACTCAGGCGGCAATAACATTAGTAAAATTGCCAATGAGCTTGCACAACAAGGGATATTAATTAGCCCAAGCAAGCAACTTAGGCTAGTAACGCATTTAGATATTACGGGCGAAGATATTGATTCATTTTTAAATGCTTTGTCGGCCCATATTTAATTCTGCTTTATAGTGTTTGCGGCACACCGAAACATATCGATCGTTGCCGCCTATTTCCACTTGGTTACCATCGGCAATGGCATTGCCATTTTCATCCGTACGCAGCACATGGTTTGCTTTGCGTCCGCAATGACACACCGTTTTAAGCTCAATCAGCTTATCGGCCCACGCTAATAAATACTGTGAGCCAATAAATAACTCGCCTCTAAAATCGCTACGCAGGCCATAACATAGTACCGGAATACCTAATTCATCCACTACATCAGTTAACTGCATTACCTGCTCTTTTGATAAAAACTGACACTCGTCAACCAACACACAATGGCGTTTTTTTTCATCTTGCAGCGTTTTAATAAGATCAAATACATTTTTAGATTCATCAAATATATGTGCATCTGCCTGCAGGCCAATACGAGATGATACTTTTCCTACCCCTGAGCGATTATCAATTGCAGCTGTTAAAATAACCGGTTCCATACCGCGTTCGCGATAGTTAAATGCCGATTGCAATAAAGTGGTTGATTTACCCGCATTCATCGCTGAGTAGTAAAAGTATAATTGAGCCATTACCGTGCCTAAAGAGAAAAAGTGCGCTTATGCTACCTTAATATGCCATTAATACCAATTTCATATCGTTATTAAACCTAGTTATTGCTCAAAGGCTTGTAAGTATTTTACATAAACAGGTGCGCTATCAAACCTAGATAACCATTGCCACATCTCAAGGCTTAAAGCGCTATTTTCTGTGTAAAATTGTTTAGAAAAAATAAGATAACCATTTGTGGTTTCGTAAGGAGGATAAATGGCCTTAACATTTTTATTATGCGGGTAGCTCGATACATTTAAATCATCTACTTTGCATAAATCAACACTCGCTTGTACTACTCCCTTATCAAGAAGCTCAAATGCTTTAGCTTTAGAAAACGTATTATGAATAAATAAAGGCTCATCTTTTAAGGTGCTATTGAGGCCATAACCATTAGGTATAGCAATAGTGAATGCTTTGTTTTGAAAAACTTCGCGAGAGTGCCACTCCTTATGAAACTTAGAATTACCAATTAAACAACTACTAAAGCGACTCACAGCAAATTGCGATTGTAAGTCTCCCTTTTCATTAAACGGGTAAGCTGCAATCCGCTCACGACCTTGGCGGTAACTTGCAATAACCGCATCTACCTTATTAAATTCAAGATCGTTTAGGCACCTGCGCCAAGGTTTCCTTACAAATTCAACCTTAACACTGTCTAATTCAGCGTCTAATTTACGAAGCACTTCTATAGAAGCACCTGGTTTATCTATCGGTACTTCTTGCCCTACGCCTAAAAACATAGGCGCGATATCTTTATCTTCGTAACAAAATAGAAGCGTTTGAGGCTTAGCAAACACTGCTGAAGAAAACATCAAAATAATTATAAATAAATAATTTAAGCTGCTGATACTCATAATAATTTTTATTAATAAATAATATTAAATTGTAGCTTGTGATAATAAAGCTGCCAGTACTGTCTCTATTAAATTATCCCTTCATGCTTTAGTAGCCAACTTTTTCTCTCAAGTCCACCGGCATACCCTGTAAGTTTTGAGTTTGCACCTATTATACGATGGCACGGTACAATAATGCTGATAGGGTTTTTTCCATTTGCGGCACCAACAGCCCTGACTGCTTTTGGGTTACTTAATGCCGTGGCAATATCACCGTAGGTGTTCGTTTTCCCATAAGGCACATTTAACAATGCTTGCCATACACTTTGTTGAAATGCTGTGCCTTTTGTATCAAGAGGTACATTAAAAGTGGTACGCGTATTATTAAAGTACTCATTGAGCTGTTCAGCACAGCAAAGTATTGCTGTATTCGTTACTTCTTCAAAAGGGGTATGAACATATTCTACATGCGGGTAAAAGCCCACATAGCTAACCCCTACTTCAGTTGCCTGAATAATAATATCGTCTATTGGGCTTGGGATACGTGTTTGAATTATCATTATAATTGCTGCCATAGTTGAAACGTTAAGTAAGAACGAAAAGGAGCACAATTTTCACTCTCAAATGGGGTTGCCGCAGCCTGTGCTTTTTTTACCCCTAAATCCCCATCTAGTAATATGTCGGGCAGGCTTTGCCCTCTTAATTTTGCATAATTAACCGTCCAAGGGCCAATTCCTTTTAAGCTTAGCCACTGTTCTAAATCATTACAATCAGGGTTTAGTGCACAAAACTCAGCTAAGTTGTGCAATGCGTTTTTTCGCGCTTGCGGCATTTTAAAAAATGTAAACTCACTTTTAGCAACGCGATCTGCACTTGGAAAGTAGACTCGTTCACCTTGTTGTTCACCTTGTTGTTCACCAAGTTCATTCACTAATTTTGTTACTAAATTATGTGCAGCTGTAACGCTTACTTGTTGACCAAGTACCGCTCTTATTCCGGCCTCAAAGCTTGACCAAATACCCGGTATTCTTAAACCATGAGTGAGTGTAAATGCGTTATTTATATTATTAGCTAAATGACTTTCGATTAAATTAATATCTGCGTCTAAATCAAGTACGCGCCGTATATTATTAATGACTTGTTGCAGGTAAAGCGTGTTATCGATATCTATCTCAACAACAAAGTAATTTTTACGTTCCACAAAACGCGCGTTAAAACTTCCTTTACAACTAGCGTAGGTAAATGTACGACCATAACTTTTATCATCAAGCCACTCTATTGGCTTAATAAGCCTTTTTGCTAAAAAACCATGTAACGCTTGCCAATTATAAGGGGGCCTAAAAGGTAAAGTTAGTTTAAGTGAAGAACTTGATGGTTTGTCACTTGAACGAAGCTTAGAAGGGGCAATATTTAATTGTTGTAAAAAAGCGTCGTTAAAACGTCTAATACTTTTAAAACCTGATGCAAACGCAATTTGCGTAAGCGGGAGGCTTGTTTCTTGAATTAATTTTTTAGCGAAATGACACTGATTAAATAATCTATATTGTGTAATAGACACACCAAAATATTGAGAAAATAGTCGTCTTAAATAACGGCTACTTATTCCTAAGCGAGCTGCTAGCTTTTCACAGTCGTGCTCATCGTTTTGATCTATTAACTGCTTTGCTCTAAGCGCTGTCGTTTTTGTGCCCTGCCAAGCAGCACTGCCTGGAGCACTGTCGGGACGGCATCGAATACAAGGTCTAAACCCAGCTTGTGCAGCATTATGTGCAAACTGATAATAAGTTACATTTTTTTCGTGTGCAGTGGGAGCTGGGCATATAGGCCTGCAATATATCCCCGTACTTTTAACAGCAATATAAAAAAGCCCATCAAAACGGGCATCTCTACTTTGACGTGCCTTTTGCCAATGCTGAATATTCATAAAGCTGCTCAGTATAATAAATTAAGATGCCAGTAGCTTATAGAAACGATAGTACATTACTAGCCATTTTCGGACCTTAATTAAACCCTAATTTTTATGAGTTTATAATATTGCACTTAATTTATTAACCAAAGCGCTAACCAAGAGATTAACTAATCTAATCGCAATAATAGACTACTTAGCAAAGTCGATTAGCTCTTGCCCAGTTAACCTATAAATTATCCATTCATTTTGAGGTTTAGCCCCAATACTGTCATAAAAGTCTATTGCAGGTTTATTCCAATCAAGTACCACCCATTCAAAGCGACCGCAGTTATTACTAATTGCTTTATTTGCAAGGTGTTTCATTATTGCTTTGCCTGCGCCATTACCGCGACTATCTGGGCTTACGTATAAATCCTCTAGGTATAAACCGTTTTTACCAAGCCACGTAGAATAGTTGTAAAAATACACAGCAAAACCAATGGGTTCATCATCTTGTAAACAAATAATACTATGAGCGGTAGCACCTTCACTAAATAAAGTATCTATAATGGCTTGTTCATCTGTTTTTACAGCATCTGGCTCTTTTTCGTATATGGCAAGCTCAGTAATAAAATGCAAAATAGTTTTCGCGTCACTTGGCTTCGCGTCACGAATAATAACGGGCTGTTTCATTTATTTTTAATCCTAAATATACTGCTCTAATTTATCTTTTAAAATATCTAATTGAATTGGTTTACTCAAGTAATCATCCATTCCTGCTTTAATACAGCGCTCTTTATCTGACTCCATTGCATTAGCAGTCAGCGCAATGATTTTAATATCTTTGTGTTTCATCGTCGCCAACCCTTTGCGAATAGCTGCGGTGGCTGCAAATCCATCCATTACAGGCATTTGGCAATCCATTAAAACAACTTTAAAAAAGTCAGACTCGTGGGCTTTTAATATATCGATGGCTAATTGCCCATTTTCAGCAATAGTCACTTCGCAATTAAGCTTTTTAAGCATTAATTTAGAAACCTGTTGATTGATAGGGTTATCTTCAACTAATAATATTTGCGCAGGCTCTCCTACTTTTTTAAGCGAAGAAATATAACCTGGTGTAACTAATGGCAGCACTTCATCATCTTCGTTACTTGTAATAACAGACAACGCCGAAATTAAATCGGCCGTTGTTACTGGCTTTGGAAAATATGCCTGAAAACCAACATCTGAATATTTCTGCGCACCTTCCATACCCGCAATACTCGTCATCATTACAAGTGGCATTGATTTGTAGCGCTCATCCGCTTTTAATACTTTACACAGCTCAATGCCGTCCATTTCGGGCATTTGCATATCAAGCACTGCTATATTGTACATTTCTTGGTCATTTTTATATCGCTGCGCGCACATATCCAATGCTTGTTTAGCGTTAGAAGCAAGGACTACTTTGGCACCCCAATGCTGGAGTTGTTGAGAAATAACAATACGATTTGTTTCATTGTCATCAACAACTAAAACCGTTAACTCAGCCATGTTAACATTAGGTATATAGCGCTCTTTTTGCTCACCTTGAGTAAGCATAAAAGTGGCTGTAAATACGCTCCCTTCTCCTTGTTTACTGACAAGAGAAATCTCTCCCCCCATCAATTCACAAAGCTGTTTACATATAGCAAGACCTAAACCTGTGCCACCATATTCACGCGTTGTTGATGCATCAACTTGAGAAAAAGGTGTAAATAATTGCTGCTGTTTTTCCTCACTAATTCCAATACCAGAGTCTTTCACGCTAATAACAAACGCTAAACCTTGCGCTAATTTATTAACTTTTGCACTAACCACCACCTCTCCATGGCTGGTAAACTTAACGGCATTGCTGAGTAAATTAGTTACAACTTGACGAATACGACCAGGGTCGCCGCACAACTGTGAAGGCTCTAGCGAGACTAAATCAAGAATGATCTCAATGCCTTTATCCTGTGCTGACAGTGCTTGAGCCGCAGCAACTTCACCTATTAAATCACGGCCATTAAAGTTAATTTTTTCAAGTTCAATTTTACCTGCTTCACCCTTTGAAAAATCAAGTATATCGTTAATGACCCCTAATAAAGAGTGAGCACTTTTTTTAGCGATACCAACTTTAGTTTCGATTGGTTTTGATAGCGGCTCAAGCTCCACCAACTCAAGCATACCCAGTACACCATTCATAGGCGTTCTAATTTCGTGACTCATAGTGGCTAAAAAGTCGCTCTTAGCAACGGCTGCCTCTTCGGCTTTTACAAGGGCGACTTTTAGCTCTTCACTTATAACTTTACGTTGCTGAGATACTAACGTACTGCCCACTAACGTCGCCAAAGAGCGAAGATAGGTTTCCTCACTTTGGCTCCAATGATGATGCTCACCTACGGTTTCTGCGCACAAAATCCCTAAGTTTCCGTCTCCGCTAGAAATTACAGCGTCTAACATTGACTTAATATTAAGTGGCTTAGTATATGAGTCTGTAAAGTCAGTGGTTGCCGGATGCGTATATACATCTTCTATAGCCACTAAATTATGTTCAAAAATGGAATTATAATAGCATGGGTAATCTTTAGCGGTTAATACAGCATCAGAATCAACAAACCCCTGTCCTTGAATATATAGACCATGACAAGCCATTGCGTTTCGTTGTGGGTTAAAAATCCATATCGATGCGCGTGCAACATCTAATACTTCACACATTGATTTAATGGCTAATTTTTTAACTTGAGCCACTTCACTATTTTGCACCTCTGGCGCAACAGTTAATGATGCTAAATTTTTGTTGTATCTGTTGGCTTTTTCACTTTCGAGTTCTAAGCGTTTATGAGCGTCAATACTTTGAAATGAGCCAAATACTCGTACGCATTTATCGTCTTTAAATTCTGCCTGCCCCATTGATTTAACCCAGCGCTCTTGCCCTGTATGAGTTAAAATAATAAGCTCAACACTCCAACTCTCTCCAAGCGTCACTGCACATTCAAACAGAGTATTTATAGTATCTTGATGCACTCCTGGTTTGTAAAACTCAATAGCAGTATCAATATTCGGTTCAAACTCTTCAGGCACATCATGAATAACTTTAACCTCGTCAGACCAATAAAGCGTATGCGCTTCTAAGTCCATTTCCCAGGCGCCAATTTGCCCTTGTTTACTCATTGATTCTAATAGGCTTTGCTGACGTTTTATTTCTAGTTGTGTGTTATAACGCTGTGTAATATCTAAAATAAAACCATCTAAATATAAAACGCTGCCATCATCTGCGTAAATTGCTTGGCCTTTTTCATTTACCCAATGCAAGCTTCCATCACGGGCATTTACTCTGTACTCAATAGACCAAGATTGTTTAGCTCCTACACAGCGCAAAATTTCATTTTTTACCTTTAGTGCGTCATCTTTATGTATTAAGTCATAAAAATCTAAAGATTCATTATGAATTAGTTCATTAGGTGAATAACCTGTTATTTCAATCGATTGCTCACTCATATAAAGAGTGCTTAACTTCTCATCAAACTTACAGCGATAAATAATTCCAGGTATATTAGCAACTAAAGATGCAAACCTGTCTCGACTCCCTTGTAACTCATGTTCAGTCGCTTTTTGAGCTGATATATCTAAATGAGTACCAATCATACGCATTGGTGAGCCATCACTATTCCACTCAACCACTTTTGCAGTATCTAGCACCCAAATCCAATGCCCATTTTTATGCTTCATACGGGCTTGGTGCACATAGTAATCTGTTTGCCCGGTAAAGTGCTCTTTGAGTTTTTGTTCCGATATGATCAAGTCTTCGGGGTGAGCATACTTATACCAAGTATTTATACTGAAAGGCTCAATTTCACTTAGCTGATAGCCGATAATTTCAGCCCATCTGTTGTTGAATGTAACTTTACCTGTATCAACATACCAATCCCAAATACCCACAGCGGTTGAGTCAATTACAAGCTGTAATTGTGTTTTATGTTGCTCAAGCTCTAGCTCTTGCAGTTTAAGTGCTGTTAAATCAGTTCGAATAGCAATGTAACTTTGCGGCTTACCATGCTCATCTAAAAATGGCGCAATGGTGGTATCTACCCAATAAATTCCACCATGTTTTGCTTTATTACAAATATGGCCGTTCCATACATCACCACGTTTGAGGGTTTGATACATTTCTTTAAAAAATGCTTTGTCGTGTTTACCTGAATTTAAAAGGCGATGATTTTTACCTATTAACTCATGCTCATCGTAGCCACTGATCTCGCAAAACTTTTTATTTACAAAAGTAATAGTGCCATGTAAATCCGTTATCGCCACAATAGCGTGCTCATCTAGCGCACTTTTTTGCTCTGCGAGCTGCTTTAGCGCAACTTGTAAGGCTGTACGTTGTTCTTGCAAGGTAGTTTGTTGCTTTGCTTTTACTTCTACCAGTTCATTTAAATCTGATGAAAGTTGATTGAACTCTTTACTGTCATTAAGGATCGCAACCTTACCTGTGCCACCTTGAGTAATATTTTCTACTGTTTTAGCAAGATTAATTAATGGCCTAGATAGCCTGCGCCCAAACCACAAAGATGAAATAAGTATTAATATCAACGCAGCTGCATTAGTTAATAGTGCTAACTGTTTATAATTATCAGCCCCCTGAAGCGCTACTCTTACAGGCTTAGATACCAATAATTGCCAACCATCTTCATTTAAAAAATTTAAATTACTTTTATAGGCATAGAGAGTTTCGTTATTAGTATTTTTGTAAGAAAAAACTCGATCTAGCACAGAGTTATTTTGAAAAAGAAATAGGGAATTATCTGGGCCTTCAATAAGTTGCTGTAATTTATTATGGTGCATAACGTAAAATGTTATGTCTTTATTTTCTGCATGTATTTTATTTAGGTTATTTAATAAGCCTGCTAAATTTACATCTGCCAGTAAAATAGCATCTAATTGTTGATTAGAGTTTAAGATGGGGATTGCAACTAAGTGAATCGCTTTTTTAGAAAGACCCATCGTGTGAAACTGTATCTTGCTCGATACAGACACACGTTTAAAAATGTTATCAACACTTTGTTTTTCTAATGAGCTAAAAAAATCAGAGGTAGGCTGCGTATCTCCAAGGCTAGCATCAACTAGTTCAACGTGATTGACAAAATCGTACTGCTTCTCAAATTTATCTATTAAGTTTTGCTTTTGTAAAGGAGCTGTCGCGAGTTGAGCTTTTAGCAAATATAAATCTTTAATGTGATCAGTAAACCAAATATTAGCAAATTGCTTACCAATATCACTTAACTCACTGAGTTCGTTATCTAAATTTTGTTTAAGCGTGCTATTAACATGACTAAAGCTAAACCACGTCAGTAAACAAAGTGGAGCTAAAGCAATAATTATAAAGGTTATAATTAGTTTACTTCGAATTGACTGGCCTTTCCCTGACATCATACTAAAGTTTGAACCTTTATCCATGCTTTCACTCAGCAACTTTAATCATTTTATATTACTTACATTAATGCACTAAATCACTAAACTCGCAAGTATTTGGCATTAAACCCTATAAAAAATCAGTATTTAGCATGCTTTGTTAAATTTTGAATATGTATGCACTATCATTAGTCCCATGGTGTTAATTCACTTTACTTACAATGTAAAAATACGCATGGTATTAGGGCGTGTTGACCTTTCGTGATTAATTTTGCAGCTGTATGTTTGGTTTTTAGGCAAGACAGAGCCTATGTCGTGTGGTTGTTCCCCATAAATAGGCGATAACGCAGCATAAATGCCAAACATGCGCTGCCCTTTGGGTTCTTTCTAGGGACGATAAACTCTTTGTTGCCTACATGGATGTAGGTAAGGGGCGTGAGCAGGACGCGGAAGCTTTGCTCGGTTTTTACTTAGCCCACTAGGTTACAAACCTCGCGCCGCGATTTAATCGCCCCTAGATTGAACAAATTTCAATCCACAAAGGTCAACACGCCCTAATATTAGTCTGCACATAAAAAAGAGGCCCTATGGGACACAATCACGCACATAGCCATGTAGATGATAACCAAAGTAACAAGCAGCTTTTTATCGCTATTTTAATTAATGTATTGCTGAGTGTAGTGCAAATTATTGGTGGCATGTTTTCGGGTAGCTTGTCCTTAATAGCAGATGCACTTCACAATCTAAGTGATGCTGGGGCTATATTCATTGCGCTAGTCGCTCGTAAAATCGGTGCTAAACCTGCAAGTTCAACTCATCATTTTGGTTATAAACGCGCCGAAATACTCGCCACACTTTTTAATAGCAGCACGTTAATAGTTATAGGTGTGTATTTAATTTTTGAGGCAATAGCAAATTACATAAACCCGCAACCTATTAATGGCTGGGTAGTAGTTTGGGTTGCTGCAATTGCGCTTATTGTAGATATAGCTACGGCATTACTAACCTATAAAGCAGGCGCAAACCACAATATGAATATTAGAGCTGCATTTATTCATAACGTTTCTGACGCTATGGCGTCTATTGTAGTGATGATTGCTGGTACGCTCATTATTTTATTTGATTGGTATATTGTAGACTTGATAGCCACGGTACTTATTTCAATCTATGTGATTTACCACGGCGTTTTATTATTAAAAGAAAGTTGTAAAATTTTAATGCAAGCAGCACCTAGCAACTTAGATACAGATGCGCTAACTCGCGCTATTAAAAAAGAATTTAATATTGAGTCTGTAGTAAGTATAAAAGTGTGGCTACTTGATGATACTCAAAGTCACTGTGAGCTAGTAATTAGCACAAAAACTAGAGTTAAACTTACTGACGTGAAACGTTTTATGCATGACAACTTTAACATTGAAAACTGCATAATCGAAAACCAACCTTATACAATTAATAGCGAAGCATGAAACACTAGAGCGGTATTTAATTGAAAACTGCTCGTATTATCATTTACAATAAGTGTATTAGCTCAACATTGAGATACACTTTTTGAAACTTTGGTTACGCAGAATCCATTTAGGTTTAGCCCTAATTAGCGGATTGTTTTTATTAATAGTAAGTTTAACGGGTGCAGTATTAATTTACGCTAAAGATATACAGCATTTTATTCAACCAGATAAATGGCAAGTTACCCCTCAGGAAAAAACATTAAGCAACCAAAAACTAATCGAATATGTGCAAAGCCATACACAGCAAAAAATAAACTTTTTTATGCCCGAGGCTGATAAAACACTCGCGTGGCAATTTAGGTTAGCAAATAGACATTACGTGAGTGTAAACCCTTACTCGGGACAAGTGCTGCACAGCTACGAAAGTAGCGATACGCTTTATGGTTTTACTTTAGGCTTACATCGCTGGTTATTGTTTGAAGACAGTGATGGGAACAAGCCCTTCAAGAACTGGATGTCTGTATGTGCTTTAATGCTTTTAGTAAACGTAATACTCGGCTTTTATATTTGGGTAAAACCCAAAAACAGAGTTAAACGCTTGGCCATAAAACCTAAAGCTAAATTTAGAGTGTTAATGTATCAACTACACACTGTATTAGGAGTCTATTTTTTTATACCGCTAATACTTATAGCGTTTACAGGAATGGCGTTTAATTGGAAAACACAAACTCAATCCGTATTGGAGTTTATGACATTCAATAAAGTTCAAAGCAGGCCCTCTGCACCTAAAATAAGCCTCCCATTACAAGGTGTTGCAAATTATAATGAAGCAATTAAAAATGCCCAAGGTACCTTTCCAAATGCTCAATTATATAGGGTGTATCTACCTAAAAAAACAAATGATGCACTCGCACTGAGAGTTAAAAACCCTGGCGAAAGCCATGCATATAGCTGGGTATGGGCAAACCCTTTTACTGGGGAGGTATTAGATTCGTTTGATGCCAGTGAAACTAACTTTACAACCCAAGCATGGAACTTTAAATACAAATTTCATATAGGCGGTTTTGCTGGGCCGATAGTACAATTTTTATGGTTACTAATAGCATTATCACTGGCGTTTTTTATTATAAGTGGCTTTTATTTTTGGGCAAAAAGACATAAGTGGATCTAAATACAAATAAAAAACTATCCACAAACCAAGCAATAACGCAAACTTAAATAAGAATCAAAACCAATAGTAAACCAATGATTTTTAAAGAAAAACTTGCAATGAAAGCAATTTATACTACACTGCATACAATTGAAATAGTTAAGGCGATTTATCATGAAAGGTAATCAAAAAGTAATCGATGCATTTAACACATTGTTAGCTAACGAGTTAGCGGCAATCGATCAGTATTTTATACACTCACGCATGTATGATGACTGGGGCTTAAACAAGCTATACGAGCGCCTTAACCACGAAATGGAAGAAGAAAAAGATCACGCAGATTGGCTTATCAAACGCATTTTATTTTTAGAAGGCGTACCAAATATGACCAAACGCCGTGATTTACTTATTGGTAATGACGTAAAAAGCATGATGCAAAACGATTTAACACTTGAGCTTGAGGTAGTTGCTTGTGTTAAAGATGTAATCGCAATATGCGAAGAGCAACAAGATTACCAATCTCGTAGCATTTTAGAAAAGCTATTATTTGATACCGAAGAAGATCACGTTTATTGGTTAGAGCAACAAATTGGCTTAATTGACAAAATCGGCGCTCCAAATTACCACCAAGCACAACTAGGCTAGCGGGAGCATATTATGAAAGGCGATAAAGACGTTATTACAGCACTAAATAAAGTGCTAGCTAATGAGCTTGTAGGTATTAACCAATATTTTTTACATGCACGCATGTTTAAAGATTTTGGCTTCACTCAACTAGACAAAGCAGACTACAAAGTATCAATTCAAAAAATGAAAAATGCAGATAGATTAATCGAACGCATTTTATTTTTAGAAGGGCTGCCAAATCTTCAAGACTTAGGCCGATTACGTATTGGTGAAAACAGCGAAGAAATGATTGCAGCTAATATGAGCTTTGAGCTTGATACAATCGACGAACTGAGAAGTGCAGTTAAATTAGCTGAAAGTAAACAAGATTATATTAGCCGAGAAGCGCTCGATCACATTTTAAACGAACAAGAAGAGCAAATTGACTGGCTAGAAACACAGCAATTACTTATTAAAAATACAGGGCTTGAAAATTACTTACAGTCTCAACTGTAAACAATGATTCAGCCACAAAAAAAGCAGCTTAATAAAGCTGCTTTTTTTATGAATTTTTTAAAATGTAATTACGCAACTTGATCGGTAATATCTGCAATTTCGATAAGTTTACGATTAAGGATCTTTTTAGTACAACCACAACACTTACCGCATTGGCTGCCCACTTTAAGCTCTTTAGTTAATTCACGCATGGTCGTTGCACCATCGTCAATTGTTTGCTCAATTTTTTTATCAGTCACACCGTGACAAAGACAAATATACATCAATACAAACCATGTTAATTACATTCAATGGATGCATACTAATCTAAACGACAATTGTTATCAATAGCTTCCTCACTAAAAATACACATTATTTATTAAATAATAGCCTTTGTTCTTTTTACTATATTTACCTAAAAATCAAGTTATGGAATAATGTCCACCTCTTAGGGGAGTAGCCCGCTCAGTAATGAGTAAACTTATCAACATAATTGCACCTCATGTGCATGGTAAGTTTGTAATGTTGTAGCAAGCATTATCGGCGAGACCTAGGTAGGCACTATCCTCATGGCGGGAGATACGTGTTTACCTTGGTTTAGCACTCCCGCCTATAAGTATTTTTTAATGGAAGTTTTTTTTACCTCAACCGTCACCGTCACGCTTGCCGAAATTGGCGATAAAACTCAGCTTTTATCACTATTACTTGCCGTACGCTTTCGTAATAAAGCAGCCCTGGCTCTAGGTGTTTTAGCCGCCACACTTATTAACCATGGCCTATCTGCTTGGCTTGGGGGCTGGATAAGTGAAAGTATTACTCTCTCCTATTTACCAATAATCGTTAATTTAAGCATAATTGCAGTTGGCATATGGCTGCTAATTCCAGATAAGGATGAAGATGTTAGCCATCGATATGATAAATATGGCGCATTTTTAGTGTCTTTTGTATTATTTTTTATCGCTGAAATAGGTGATAAAACACAAGTTGCCACAGTATTACTCGGTGCCCAATATCAAGACGTATTTTGGGTAACTATTGGTACAACATTAGGAATGCTAATCGCTAATATCCCTGTAATTTACGCAGGTAATGCATTGTTAAAGCGAATATCGCTTAATAGTGTAAGGTTTATTGCTGCCAGTGTGTTTGTTCTATTAGGCGTGTATGGATTAATGACTTACTAACTTAGCCTGAACCCTGGATAATAAACCTATCTCTAGCAGCTATTTTCAGCGCTAACTGCGTTATTTATGAATAATAGAGCAACTAGCTAGTTGCTCTATTATGCTTGATTTGAAGTTGTACAGTAACAACCCTTAGTATTGTTAAGTAATAGCTCGTTATTAAACCCAGCCATTAAATTAGTAATTACAGTTTCAACAAAACCGCTGCCCTGAGCACAACCAAGCCCTTCAGAAATAGGCCCCGCATATACAAACTCTCCTTTTTTATCTAAAACAACCGCTGCGGGTGTGGAGGGGATTACCGCTTGTAAAGATTTCGATTGCTCAAGGTTTATTACCTGTACACCCTTTTGGTTCGAAAAATCAGTTAATTGCTTCAAGTGCGTTTTAGCCTGAAGAGTACAACCACAATTAGGGTCTGTTACAATTACTAAAGAAGCATGCTGGTTATTTTCATATTTAATTTGTTGTTTAAATTTATAAAACCACTGTGGTTCATTTAACAACTTATTAGTATCAAAATCAGTAAGCTGCGTCATTTGAAAGTATACTAGCCCAATCACTATGCTAACAAACCAAGCTGCTATCAAAACATAATTGACCAACTGAGATTTATTTGAATTTAGCAATACTTTGCTCTAACACATCAATGCTTACATCAATAAGTTGCACCTTAGCAGTTAACTGCTGCACTATTTGCGTATCTTGATATTGGTTTTGGCGCATATTATCAGTACTACTTGCTATTAATTCAGTATTACCTGCTTGCTCTGCAACAACCTGTGCAACAGAGTCTGAACTTGCAGAAACGGCCTCTATTTGTGCACTCATAGCCGATATATTTTCTTTCATTGCTGCACTAATATCTGTTAAATCAACAACAAAACTAACACATTGGCTCATTGATTGAGTCGAGGTTTTACTATTACTTACTAAATCTTTTAACGTTAAGCTTATTTTATCGGTGGTGGCCTTACTATGGTTTGCAAGCGATCTTACTTCATCTGCTACAACAGCAAAGCCGCGCCCATGCTCCCCAGCTCGAGCAGCCTCAATTGCAGCATTCAAAGCAAGGAGGTTCGTTTGCTCTGCAATACCTGATATCTCATTTAACAAACTTGAAATAACGTCACCCGCCGCGACTAAATGGTTTATTTGCTCTTCGGTGTGATTAAGTAGCGTTAATAACTCTCGACTTTTAGCATCAGTTTGTAGCACTTCTTTTAAAGCATTACCTGCGGCCTGAGTGATATGATCGACCTGATTTTTTAATACCTCACTTTCCTCTTCAACCAACTTAAAGCCATGGGCCACTTGTGCACCTGAGTTTGCTATGTCGTCTGTTTGCTGCGTTCGCTGTGTTGCGCCATCAGCTAGCTGATCATGCACTTGAATTAGCTCTTGTGAGTTGTTTTGCAATGATAATGACTGAGTTTGGACCTGTTTAATAACATCAGCAATGTAATCTAGTAATGTATTAAATCCAGCCACAGCCTTACTATTAGTATCATCTGCGCGCAGCGATAGCTTGATATTTTCAGGATCTTTCATTATTTGCTCTGTTGCAAAGCTTAATGACAAACCTGCACGTCGCTCTCGCTGTAATGTTATTGCTATATAACCTGCTACTAATACTTCAACGACAGCATAGCCGGCATGAATAAGCACAGTAGTAAATGCTAATCTGTCAGGGTCAAAAACATAAAATCCGGTATTTTGGGTCTGCAGGTAGTAAAAAGACAAATGATGAATAGCAACAAATACAATGGCCGTTATAAATACCTGCCACTTTACAAACATGATCAACATTGCCATTAGTATAAATATCTCAAAATGAATTTCTATCAACCCATACGCTTGCTGTATGTGTAAAAAAGAAAACATCATGATCGCACCAGCTACAACATGGGCTGTGATGGCGCTACTTGGCTGTGTTTTAAGTAGCCATATTGGTAACAAACTTAGTGGTAATCCAATAATAAAGGCTTGAGTTAGCGTACCAAAATATAAGCCAATCCCTATAGACTCAACAAATAGAAGAGAAAAAATAAGAGTAAATAACCGAGCGACACTAGACATAAATACCTTAATACAATTTAAGTTTATTATACAAATCAAAGCCTATACGTAATAAACTCTAAATTTGAGCACCAACCCTAATAATAAAACATAGCAAGCATATTAAAAACAAATAACTTACTAAAAATTAACAAAGATCAGACTTTGTGACTACTTAATAATAGGTAGTATTTGTTTAAACGTAGATGTAGCCGCTTTTTTTGTCCACTGGAAAATAACAATTTCAGCACACGATATCACCCCATCGGCTTGTTTAAGCTGCTCTAACGCCAACTTTTTATGTTCTGGATTTCGTGAACCAACCGCATCATGCACTAAAATCACTTCAAAGTCGTTTTGTATTAAATCTAAACAGGTTTGTAAAACGCACACATGAGCCTCAGTACCAACCACAATAATTTGCTTTTTACCGTAGCTTTTTATGTGTTCAAGAAAACCAGGCTCTGCACAAGCACTAAAGTAAGTTTTGTGAAAATATGACGCATCGGGTAAAGCATGCTTAATTGCAGCGCTGCTCTGACCTAAACCAACTATATATTGTTCTGTAATTAACGCAGGTATTTTAAGAATGTCACTAACTTTGGCGAGTTTAAGTACACTTTCTAAAATAGAATCAAAGCCTGATATTGAAGGAGCAAGCTTAACTTGCAAATCTATAATTAAAAGCAAACTACTTGCTGATTGTACATTTATGACTTTGCTCATATCACTACCTAAAATACTTTAAGCTATTGTGTTACAAAGCTTAGCTCATATTTTAAAAAGAGGTACATAAGTTAATTTATAGATGTTTTTTGTAATCGACATTTCAAAACATGCTATATTTAATTATAAATTAAGCCCCCCACTACCTGTTTTAAAGCGAGTTTATTAGTGTATATGAGTAAGATGGTTTTTCTTATCATCATCATTGTTGTTTTATTTTGCATTGGAAGTGCGAGCGCATCTCAAAACTATGCTCAGCAATTACAGCGAATTTCAACCGATGAAGGACTATCGCAAAGCTATGTCACACGCTCATTACAAGATGATATAGGATTTGTATGGATTGCCACTGCACAAGGCTTAAACCGTTATGACGGGTATCAAGTAACCGCGTTTGACGGAGATTACGACCTTGATAAGCAATACATATATGACTTGTTTGAAACTTCTACAGGAAACATTATTGTATCTACCGATGTTACAGGCGCTTATTTAGTAAACCCCAATACGCTCAAAACAGAAAAAATTTACTCTGGGCAACTAGATGATAAAACGAATACCTACTCACCAATTTCGGCAGTTGCACAGCTTAATGAGCAATCATACTTTGCCATTGATGAGCAAATACTTACCTACAATCATAGTACTAAAAAATTAACGCCAATTGCCGCTTTAACCAATAAAGACGATTACATAAGAGCACTAGCTTTTTACAAAAACACCTTATACGTTGGTACTAACAATGGTATTTACACACTTGATATTAAAAGTAAAAAATTACAAACACTTTCACTTCACAAACATGAAAATGTGACTGCTGATAATAATAATATAAAACTTTTAACTCTTGATGCAGAGCTCGGTTTAATGGTTGGTACTGTAGAAGGTTTATATCTCTTAGCCTTCGACAAAAATAAAAATATAAACCCAGATCAAGTAAATACATTAGTTGCAGATTATAATATTTGGGATTACTCGAAAACAGACGCTGGAGAGTTTATTGCTACCCAAAGTGGCCTATTTCAGTACTTTAGACACACCGGAGATATCGAGTTTATTTTAAGCTTTGATGAGAGCAAATTTAATATTACAGAAAACACCATAAACGACGTGATGATTGATAAATCGGGTCTGCTCTGGCTTGCTTCACGTACTCAAGGTGTTCTAACGTGGGCAACACAAACAAAACGTTTTAAAAATATCACTCTACCTAACAGTAATATAATTAATAAAATTGTTCAGGATGAAAATATACTTTGGGTAGGTACAGATAATGGAATTGCAAAATATAATTTAAATACTCAACAAGTGAAAACCTTTTTAGAATCTACAGACAGTAAAGCAGTTTATGGTGAATATGCCGTATTTGATATTTTCCCTGCGAATATTAAGGGGGGGCAATATTTGTGGTTAGCGCGTTACCATGGCTTAGAGTTATTTAACAAGGTTACTGGAGAGAAAGAATCTGGCCATGAGCTAATAACTAGTGATCTAATCAATACAAATTTATTTGGTTTTGCTCAAATAGCACCAGACACTTTTGCATATATTTCTAACAGTGGGTTTTACATTTACAATGGTAAAATAGGTGAAAATAGGCCTATAAGAGGCCTAAAAGAGAAAACAAAACCAATAGATGCTTACACTTTTCATGCACCTTTAAACGCCTACCCAGAGGAGCTAATTTTAAGCACTAAAAATAAACTTTATAGATACCACGAAAAAACTGAAACGTTAACGACGATATTTCAATCAAATAATAAAAATAACAACCTATTTAATACTGTAGAAAACTTTTATTTAGACACTAAACGCAATTTACTATGGCTTGCTACAACGCAAGAAGGCCTTATTGCCCTTGATACTAAAACTTATGAACGAAAGCACACTTTTAACATTAAAAATGCGCTAGAAACCAACTCAATTTATATGTTGCTCGCAGACAATAATCGTAATTTATGGGCGAGCAGTGAAAATGGCTTATATCAGCTAAATTTAGATACCCAAAATATAACAAGTTACACCGTAAAAGATGGACTCAATAATAATAAATTTAGTGCTATTTCCGGTGTTATTTTAAATAACAAGCACATAGCTTTTGGCAGTTATCATGGCATATTACAGTTCGATCCGACTGATTTTAACTCCACAGATCAATCAACGCATACTAACTTAGAAATTACTGATATCAACTTACTTTCCAAAAACCTAACGTACTATCCAAATAAGTATAAATACAAGCCTCTAAAACTTGCTTACGACGATGTGGGTTTAACTGTGAAATTTTCAAACTTTGACTACATAAATAAAGAAAGCACACGCTATAAAGTAGTTCTTTCAGGTGCAAATCCACTCATTTATGACGAATTAAAAACAAATCAGGTGTTTTTTACGAAATTACAGCCTGGCGATTACTCATTAACGGTTTCCGTTGTAAATCAAAATGATACAAGTATTGGCGAGCAACGGTCACTTAACTTTAGTGTTGCCTACGCACCGTGGCAGTCGCCTCTTGCTTATGCGCTATACCTTATAGGAATATTCTTAATATTCTTTTTATTATTTTGGCAGTACAGAAACCGCCAAGTAGCAATAGAAAGCGCACAAAGAGAAACTATTCATTCACAAAAACAAACTGAGCTCGCGCTTAAAAACAACAAAAGTGGCGTATGGAATTATCGTTTTAGTGATCACACGGTTAACACGCAAAGAGGCTCAGAATTAGGCTACTTTAATTTACCTGAACGACTAAGCATAGAACGTTATTTTTTACTTATTCACCCTGATGATAGACGAAGAGTTGAAGCTCAATGGTACGCCTATATTAAACAAAATAAACAGCAACATTGGCAATCTACCTACCGCTTAAAGCATAAAGAGGGTCACTGGCTTTGGTATCAAGACCTCGGTCAAATTATGTATAAGGAACACACGAGTGAAGCACAGTATGTTTCAGGCATTTATACAAATATTACTGAGCAACGTGCTAATGAGCAACAAGCAAATATTTTAGGCGAGGCATTTAGCCAAATTACCGATTGGCTGTTAATTTTGGATGATCGACTGATGCCATTTTCTGCTAATAATAGCTTTATAGACACTTTTTCGAACGAACACCATTCAACAAAACTAAGCCTAAAACTTATAATTAATGCGATTGGAAAAGCTAAATGCAGAGAATTTGCAGCTAACTTTAAAGCTTTAAAAGCAAAACAAAACTGGCGTACAAATACAAATATAAAAACCGCAAAAAACTCCCAGCACCCAGTTCACTTAAGCGTTACTGCAGTAGCAAAAGAAAGCAACACTGTAAGTTATTACGTGGTTGTTATATCAGATTTAACAGAGCAAAAACGCGCTGAAACAGAGCTTCGTTATTTAGCAAACTTTGACCCTTTAACGCGCTTACCGAATCGTAGTTTGATGTATAAAAATATTGAGCAAGCAATTGTTAAAGTACAAAAAAGTAATAATCAATGCGCTCTTTTGTTCATAGATTTAGATAAGTTTAAACCCGTAAACGACTCATTTGGCCATGCAGTTGGCGATAAATTATTGTGTGATATAACACGACGCGTGAGTGCAATGCTTGGTGACAACGCAGCACTTGGACGACAAAGTGGGGATGAATTTTTAGTATTAATTGAAAATATTGATTCGATAGAGTCACTCAACAATACAGTAAAAACAATAAGCCATGAGCTTGCTAATAAAGTTAGCATTGAAGATTTTTCGATTAATATATCTGCAAGTATAGGTGTTGCACTTTATCCTAATGACGCAAACTCTACTGATACTCTGATCCGAAATGCCGACGTTGCGATGATGCAAGCTAAACAAGCTGGCCGTAATGGGTTTAAGTTTTTTAATGAAAAGATGAACGAGCAAATCAAACAAAAGCTCATCCTAGAAAACGACTTAAAAGATGCAACAAAGGAAAATCTGCTATTTAATCATTACCAACCCATTGTTGATTTACACGCTAAAACAATAAATGGAGTTGAATTACTTATGCGCTGGGAGAATAAAGGACAATTTATCTCTCCGGCTGTGTTTATACCCGTAGCTGAAGAGACTGGGTTAATCGAAAAGTTAACCGAGCAAGCATTAAAGCGTGCTTTAACTGATTTAGCTCCTTTACTTAATAATAACCCACTGTTTTATATATCTCTGAACTTATCACCTAAGCATATTTTAAAAATACATATAGCGAGTCGCTTAGTGGCTATTTTAAGTGCTCACAATATAAATCCAAAGCAATTACGCCTTGAAATAACCGAAAGCACGCTCCTAGAAGATAAACAAAAAGCGTCAAAACAATTACACAAACTAAAAACAGCAGGATTTAAATTATTACTTGATGACTTTGGAACGGGCTATTCATCACTGACCTATTTAAGCCAGTTTCCGATTAATGTTATTAAAATTGATCAAAGCTTTGTACAAAGCATAGGCCTTGATAAAAATAACGAATCAATAATTAAAACAATCTATTCTTTAGCTGATAACCTTGGCTTGTATTGTATTGCAGAAGGGGTAGAAACTCATGAACAAATTATATTTCTTTCTGCTTTAGGCTGTCACGTATTACAAGGTTATTACTTCGCCAAACCAATGACAGCACAAGATTTATGTAATGGCAAAACCTTTGAAGAGATTACAAATTTACTTTAAGTAAGTTTTAGCGGTTAAATAAGCTTTAGAGCTGCGTATAAAATACTAATACCAATCTGCCTATATATGAGGTCTATTTAATGTTAAGAAAATTACGCTAGAACTAGGCAAAAATTTTTGTATCTAGTTGTTCTAAATAAAAAATTTTTAACGACGTTATAGCGCAATTTAATTCGTTAAATTGATCAAAGATTTATGCGGGTTGGTATAAGAGCCCCCTTAATACGGGCTCGTTTACTTAGCTATGAATATGATGACACTCATGGCTTTCAATTTGAAGCACACTATTTTTGACTTTAAATTTACTGCTAAGTAGCTGCTCTACTTTCATTCGGCACGCTTCGTCATGCTTTTCAATGGTACAGTGCTGTTTAAGCACAACATGTGCGCCAACGACTATATCTTTATCTTTTCGAGAAACAGTTACATTGTGAACATTATGAACATGTTCCATATTTGTAATTTCATGTTCTATATCAGCCACTTTAGGCAGCTTCGCTTTATTTAAACGTAAACCTTTTATACAGCTAATAATAACCTTTATACCTGTGAATAATACAAACGACGCTATAAGCATACTCGATAAAATATCAATGACCGTCCAGCCGGTTAGGTAAATTAAAATACCAGCCACAAAGGTCGACACTGTAGATATTAAGTCAAAAAATGAGTGCAAGAATACAGCATATACATTAATACTCGCCTTGCGACCTTTATATAAAACCCAAGCTGCAGCACCATGAAATAAAAAGCCAATGGCCGCAATAACCGACATTAAATAACTATTAATAGCAAGCTCATTGCCTTCGTGCTGATGTATAAAGCGCTCGCCCCCTTCATACAAAATAATTAAGCTAATAGCTAAATAGAGCGTTCCGTTTATTAAACCACCAATCAGCTCTGCTCGTTGGTGTCCATCGTTATAGGTTTTAGCAAAATGAATAGCGAGGCTAGAAGCAATCAATGCAATAAATAGCGAGCTATTATGCACAAATAAATGCCCTGCATCGGCAAGTACTGCTAGGGAATTAGAGTAGTAAGCGCCAACAACCTGAATAACCATAAATGAACATGTTATTGCCAAAGCAATAAGCAACCGACGGCGTGATGCCTGGTGTGTAGTGATTTCTGTCATGAAATGCTTGAATAACCTATACTTAAAATTGCAAATAAGCCGGTAGGAGGCTTAGAGTAGAAATGGGTAATGATATACAGTTGCAATTGTAATACGAAGGCCAAATAAACGCACTAAAAACTTAGTAAATTAGCCAAAACTGTACTAAATAATAGATAAACAATAATAAAAATATTGAGTTAATATTTAATTTCATATGGAGCAATGAGTGGGCTTTAAATCAGTAGAAGATACTTGGAGTACTATAAAGCTAATCCCTTTTGCCGTTGTACTTTATGATGCTAAAAAAAAGACTTACAAAGCTAACTCTCAAGCACAAAGTTTATTTGAGCTATCTCCACATAATAATTTCGATGATGTCGACTTTAAGCACCTCACCCTCACAAACCCAGAAAGCAAAAAGCAATTAATATTCCGAGAGCTATTTGATAAATATTTAGTCATAAATACAAGTTCAAATATTCTCCTAGGGAAAGCAAATACAAATTCATTAATAAATGCAAAGCTTGCTCAGCTCAGTGATAGCGTACACATTGTAACCTTTGAAATTATTAAACAAAGCGAAGATGAACAATACAACTTCGACAAAATCATTTCAAAAATTTCTACCGACTTAATTGATATTCAAAGTGACGAAATTAATACTCATATAGAGTTTGCCTTAAAAGCAATTGGTACTGTTTGCTTTGCCGATAGAAGCTATTTATTTAAATTCTCAGACGATGGAAAGTCAATGAGAAACACTCATGAATGGGTCAATCAAGGGGTTGAGCCATTTAAAGATAAGCTACAACATATACCTAAAAACTCACTGCCCTACTTCACAAGTTTAATGAATAGTACTCACCTTTTTAAAGTAAATGATGTTGAAAAGCTTCCTAAGAAAGCAATCAAAGAAAAAGAAGAATTACAGTCTGAAGAAATACAGTCAGTTTTATGTATTGGCCTACGTTACGATAAAGAACTAGTTGGGTTTATTGGCTGTGACTGTGTAAAGCAAAAAAGGCAATGGACAGACTTAGATTTAATTAGGCTAAAGCTAGTTGGTGAAATGATAGCTAATGCTTTTAAAAATATAAACTTTAAGAATGAACTTCAATATATTCAGCAACAACTCATCACAGCAAATTTAAAACTTAATGAACAAGTTAATACCGATGGTTTAACCGATATAGCTAACCGCCGTTGCTTTGACGACACACTAAAAAACGAACTACTTCGCTGCACGCGCTACCAGCAACCTATAGGTTTGATAATGTGCGACATAGATTTTTTCAAAAAATATAACGATAATTACGGACACCAGCAAGGCGATGAAGTTTTAAAATCTGTAGCGCAAGCGTTAAAAGCCATGTGTAAACGCCAAGGTGATTTGGCAGCTCGATACGGCGGAGAAGAATTTGCGATTATTTTATCCGCAACAGATACCGATAACAGCTTAAAATTTGCAGCGCTAATCCAGCAAAAAATGGCAGAATTAGCAATAGAACATAACTACTCCACTGTTAGTAAGCAGCTCACTATAAGCATGGGGGTTTATAGTTTAATTCCGTGTAAAGAAACAACTGCGCAAAGCCTTATAAGTGGTGCCGATAAAGCACTTTACGATGCAAAAAATACAGGCAGAAACCAAGTAGCACTCTATAAGTAAGTACTTAATAATCACACTATAACGGGGGGGTCAAATCGCCCGTTATTTATGCCTGAAATTTGAAATATCATGCCTTGTTGTTCTTTTGCCTCTTTGTATTGCTCATCAAATGCAGAAGTGACAAATAGGGTCTCTGCATTTTTACCACCAAACGCAGTGCACGTTACTTTAGTAGCTGGTAGCTTAATCGTTGTGAGTAGCTCAGCTTGTGGTGATAAACACATAACGCATCCCATATCCCATACTGCAACCCATAAGTTACCGCACTTATCTAGCACGCACCCATCAGGGTCAACATCTGTATTAGAAAATTGGTAAAATACACTAGGTTTAGAGCAAGGCTCTCCGGTAAGCTCATTTAAACTTATTACATAAATACAACTCGTTAATGAGTCGCAGTAATATCCGCGCAAACGAGACTTATCAAAACATAAACCATTAGGAATACTTAAGTCGGTAATAACCTCAATGAGTTGCTGTTTGTAATACCGATAAATTTTCCCCTCACCTTTTTTAGCATTTATATCCATGGTACTTAACCAAAACCCCCCCCATGGATCAGCTCGACCATCATTACTACGCCTCTTTAAATGATCTTGTTCAATATTAATAATAAGCTCACGGCTATGTGACTCAATATGATATTTATATAAACCAGTGCTTGTACTTAATAATAAGTGACTCTCATCAATCCACGCTAAGGCACTGAGTGTATCGGGCATTGTAATGGTATTCACTCTACATATATCTTTAATGCCTTTACTTAAAAGTTGCTTTTTATTTATATCTACCCAAAACAACGTATTTAACAGCGGATGCCAGAGCGGGCTTTCGGCTAGCTGGTGTTGTGTGTTTTCAAAAACAGATACGGTAGGATCAAACATAAATAGTTATTCTTTATTAACAATGCCTTGTGATACTAAACCTTATCAGAAAAGCGTAATTGGCGCGATCAGTCATACGTTTTAATTTTTCTTCTACTATCTCTATCGCATTTTTTAGATCGAGTTGATAATATCAAGAGTCATAAAAGGATTGTAAAATGAACAATAATAAAAACACCCTTGTGGTAGAAGGCGGTGCCATGCGCGGTATTTTTGCAGCTGGCGTGCTTGATGAATTTTTAAATCAGCAGCATCAACCTTTTGAACGCTATTTTGGCGTATCGGCTGGAGCCACCAATATTGCAGCCTATTTATGTAATCAACCAAAGCGCAATTATACCGTGATTACCGATTATTCATGTAGGCCTGAATTTATAAACGTAAAACGCTTTATTAAAGGTGGTCATTTATTTGACTTAGATTGGCTTTGGCAAGAAACAATACGTGAAATACGCCTTAAAACCGAAGTGTTTGAACAAAACCAGCCCGAGTTTTACATTGTATCTACTGCTATAAACACCGGTGCAGCACATTATTTAAAAGCCACAAGCAGCGAGATGGTTGAGCAACTCAAAGCTTCTTGCGCTATTCCTATTGCCTATCGCGATTACCCTGTAATTAATAATGAGCCAATGACAGACGGCGGTGTAGCCGACTCAATCCCAGTTTTAAAAGCATATGAAATGGGGGCAAAAGAAATTACCGTGGTGCTATCTCAACCGCTGGGCTATCGTAAAAAACCAAGCAAAGCCCCATGGCTTACTAAAAAAGTGTACAAAAGTTACCCAGCGCTTATTCAAGCATCTTTAAATAGGTCACACGTATACAACCAAAGTATCGACTTTATACTAAACCCGCCAAGTGACTGTAAAATGAATATAATTGCGCCACCAGCTAATTTTAGGGTAGGCCGTACAACTAAAAAATTAAAGCTACTGAATAACGGATACACTATGGGTATAGACGCAGCCAAAGATTTTTTAAGCTAGGGAGGGTTGATCTTTGTGGATTGAAATTTGTTCAATCCAAAAAGGTTAAATCGCGGCGAGGTCTGTATCCTAGTGGCCCGGTAACTGCTCCTGCGCTGCCCTACTGGCTTTTAAGAATAAAGTAAAACCGAGCAAAGCTTGAAGTCCTGCTTACGCCCCTTACCCACATCCATGTAGGCAACAAAAAATTGATCGTCCCTAGAAAAAACTCAAAGGGCACCGCATGTTCACCAATCAAAGATCAACACACCCTTTAATAACCTTTGAGCGCTTTACCTGTTATAAATGCGGTTAAAAGCCCTACGCACATTAAGCATGCAACACCTGTAATTATTCCGCCAAGTAAACCGTACACGTTTGCAAAACAAACAAACGATATAATTAATGAAATAAGGCTGTAAATTACTTTAATAATTTTTGAACTAGCGCTTTTACGTATAATGAGTGTCATAAAAACGAGACTCAAAACAGCACAAAAAATCAATGTTATATTCATACTGTTTGAGCCTCAAGTATCGGCTGTTTTGTCAATTTGAGCTTTAATCCAGCCCAAATAAACGTAAGGCCTATCAACATAAATAACGAATCAACAATCACAACAAGTGCGCTATTAAAATTCATAATATTATTTTGACCTATTAGAATGTTAAGTGGCATCACCGCACTTAGCGCAGCGCCACATAATAAAAGCGTAAGTTTAAAATAAAAGGTGTGATGCATTGGCAATAAACTAACTAAAAGCCAACCTAACCAGCTATAAAAAAACACAGGTCCAAAAAAAGCATTTTGCAAAGCGCCATCAACGCTGTAATTCAATACTATTTGTAATGGAAAAAGCACAAAGCTTGCTAAAACCAATCCACCACAACTGCCAATAATAAAACGATTCCAACGCGTATAAGCTTGAACACTTAAAGTAGGATTACTCCCTCTGGTGCGTTTAGATAGCCACATCATCATGCCCGAAAGAGGTAAAAGAGCCGTTGTTAATCCAAGAATTACCCACAATAGCTTTATAAATATCCCAGCAAAGTTGCCAAAGTGAAGTGGGAATAACACCTCTATTACCTTTATTGATATACCTGATATATCCCCAAAACTGCTCATCGACTTTACAAATTCGCCATCACCGCGGTAATGCAATAATTGAGAGGCAACGGCTTCACCTCCTAGCAAGCGCAAATATACTTGAGCGTTAGCGTCGTTGTTTGCCATAATTGTTGCATCAATAATCACTGCTTTAGGAAAGCGAGATTTGGCATTTTCTAAAATAGCGTCAATATTAGTTGGTTGCTCTATATGACTAACTACCGGCTCGGGGATAGCAGTAAATGTTTCTATTAGCTTATCTTGATCGCCACCAAAACTCACAAATGCAGCGGCTGGTAACAATATAATGGTTGCAAGCCCTAAAAATGCACCAGTAAAACCAATAACAATATTAAATACGCTTCCCCAAATCCCCATTACTTTATGTGCATCGCTAATAGCTATATCTAAGCCCTTGCTCCGCCTAAAAGTAAACAGCTCTTTAATCATCTTTCTATGAATAAATAACCCTGTGACCGCGCTTATTAATAAAGTGAGCCCTAAAAACCCAGTTAAAATTAACCCTATAGGCCTACCTAAATGCAAATCAGCATGAAACTCTCCAATATAACTCGGCGCATCTGTTTTTTTATTTGCATAAAATTCTTTACTTGGGCCGTAGTAGCTATCAACCAAGGCCAACGAATCTGGGTGAAACTGAAATACACGGGCCACCTCTTGGGAATAGTTTTCATCTCCATGGTGCGATTCAAAAACAAGTGTCAGCAAATAAAAATTATGACCGCTTGGCATAAATACGTGGATATTCTCACCAAATGCACTGGGTACTTGTTTATAATATTGATTAACTAATGTGTTTATATCACTACTTGGTACTATGTGAGTTGATTGTAATTCAGGATTAGCCCAAATTTTTAATTCGGGTCGGCTAAGTACAGCTAATGCGCCACTAAATGCCACAATAAATAATAGTACTGAAGTTAATATGCCAACCCAGCTGTGCATTAAAAATAACTTTTTTAACGTAATTGATTTCATGCTTTCCCCTGCATCACTGCTAGTAAACTTAATAACCCGTGTGAGATGCTCAGCAGCAACATTACAGCAAATGGTTGCCATACATGTTCAGCTAAATAGGCATACATAAAAAGCCCAACCCAAATAATCGGAAAAAGCATAATTGGGAGTAAAATTTGCTCATTCATATGAAAAGGTAAATAAGTCGTCATTCCGGGGATTATTATTACTGCGGTAATAAGTGCCACAACACACGCTAAAAAGTGTCGCCTTTTAATTGCTTTAAAAGTGCTTTTATTATTTTTCGATACTTTAAACATTTATGCTGCAAAGTTTGTAAATGATAATTGTTTTTATTATATTGCGTATTTGTAAATAAAAGCAATTAATTAAATGTACTTTTGCTTAATTAACTTAAAAACCTTCATAAATAACAAGTATGTATTATCCGCAATTACAAACATTCATTCTAAGGCCTTGTAGTACAGTTATTATTTTTATAAAACCAATAAATTAAGATGCATTACATGCTCTATGTTAAGAAATAAATAAGGCTTACAATGTATTTTCAACTGATCGTTCACATACTGCCTTAACGGGGTCAAGTATCAAGTTAATCACTTTTATAAAGTATTTAAGATAACTGTTTGTGGGTTCATATCGTAATATCTTTACTGGGTGTGTTCTTTTAATAGGCTTAACAACGCTTTGTGTTAGCTTAGTTACTAGGCTTATAACCACCCTTTTATCTGTAAGCTCTTAATATATTTTTAGAAAATTTCACTTTTTTAAGTTTTGGTATTTACCGTATTGTATTTGGTGTTATTTTATTAAACCTAGCTTACGTTTAATTAGAGGGAAATCATGAGCGAAAAAATCAACCCTGAAGCCTTACACGCACTTAAAATTGCATTTACGTATATGCCACAAGCCATTGAGGTAACAAAATATGAGTATGGCGAGCGTTATCAAACAGTACTTGATCACATAGAAGCCGTGCGAGAAACATTGCTTATAAACGATGTTGACCCTGATGAAGTAGGTGGTGACATTAACCCAGAGTACACACCTAACTCTACCTACTAAATACTTAGCGCTGAGTATTATATATTCAGCGCAGTATTTTGCTTTATATAAAACATGGACTTATAAATTAAAATGCCACCAATTTTAGTTATTACTAACTAAAACTGCTAAACTGGCTATTAACTAATAAAAACGCCTTAATTGGCTAGCATATTTATAAACTTAACAAAAGCTTACGGGGTGTTTTCTTTTGAATTTTTTAAGGCGTTTTCACGACATTGTATCAAATCAAACTCTTGATTTTGAAAGAAAAATTAATAAACTTTTGATCTTCGGACTAGAAGTATTCGATCTTGAACTAGGTATTGTTAGTAAAGTAGATGAAAATAGTTACATCGTTTTACATGCTATAACCCCCGACAACTCACTTTTGCCCGGTACTGTATTTGATTTACAAGGCACCTATTGCGTACATACGCTCGGTGCTGGATCTGCACTTGCCTTTCATAAAGCATCGCAAAGCGCTATAGCAAACCACCCCTGCTACATTAATTTTCAGTTGGAGTCATATATAGGTGCTCCTATAAAAATTGGAGATAAAATATTTGGCACTGTTAACTTTTCATCAGCAAAAGACTCCCTCGCTTTTAATGACGACGCATACGACTATATAGAGCTATTCGCGCAATGGCTCGGTTCGGAATTTGCGCGTTCGCAAACTAAAGAGCAACTTATAAAAAACAGTAATACCTTATTAAAACTAGAAAGCATAGCAAACATAGGTACGTGGGAAGTTGATTTAACAGAAAATAAAATATACTGGAGCGAACAAACTAAGCGTATTCATCAAGTATCAAGTGACTACCAACCGGTAATGGAAGGAGCCTTAGAATTTTATAAAGAAGGAGCTAGCCGTGAAAACATCAGTCAAGCGGTCAAAAATGCCACCGAAAAAGGCGAAAAATGGAATTTAGACTTACAAATAGTAACCGCAAAAAATGAAATTTTGTGGGTATCTACCTTTGGTGAAGCTGAGTTTGACGGCGGCCGCTGTATAAGGTTGTTTGGCACCTTTCAAGATGTAACAGAATCTATGTTACTTCGCGAAGAGCTCAAGCAAAAGCAAGCCCAAGCCGAACGCTTGCTTGAAGATAGGAGCATGCTACTTGCTAAAATAAGCCATGAGCTGAGAACGCCACTTAATGGTATTACAGGTATGCTTACTACATTAATTGACGAGCATAGTGAGGAAGTACGCGCCGAAAAAATAAAAGTAGCACTAAGAAGCGCTGATATCCTACTTAGCATAATTAATGAAGTACTCGATTTTTCTAAAATTAATCACGGTGAATTAAAACTAGAGCCTACCGATTTTTTACTAAAAACTATTTTTACAGATTTAACGTCGTTATACACACCCTTATTTAAAAACACACACGTATCACTTAAAGTAGAAAACACCATTGACGATACTTTTTGGGCATTTAGCGACAACACACGCCTTAGCCAAATAACCTCAAACCTATTAAGCAACGCGCTTAAATTTACCGAAAATGGCTCTGTTTTACTTAAAACAAGTATTGAACACGCAAAAAAATCACCAAGTCTAAATATTGAAGTATCCGACAGTGGCCGAGGCATGAGCAAAGGATTTTTAGAATCGCTATTTTCTCCTTTTTCACAAGAGGTTGATGCAAAAAATTCGAAAGGCGGTACAGGGCTTGGCCTTGCCATAGTTAAAGAGCTTGTTGAATATATGGGCGGTACAATAAAAGTAAAAAGTACGCCAAATGAAGGGACTACATTTTTACTAAATATACCAATTGAGTCAGGTAAAGAGCAAAAGCAAGACAGCCTAATAACAAACCAAGATACTGATGGCAGTGAACTGTCTGTACTGGTAGTAGATGATAACGATATCAACAGGCTGGTACTTCACGCCTCTTTGAGCAAATTAAACATTAAAGCCGACTCTGCAGTTGATGGCCAAGACGCGATTTTAAAATGCCAACAAAAGCACTATGACCTTATTTTTATGGATTGCATAATGCCAATTCTTGATGGCTTTGAGGCAACAAAGCAGCTTAGGGCTGATAATACCTGCCCAAAACAAGAAACCTATATTGTAGCTATAACCGCTAATACCTCATCCCAAGATAAACTTGCTTGTAAACAAGCTGGTATGGATATGTTTATTTCAAAGCCTTTTAAACTACCCACACTTGAAAAAGCAGTTATTAACGCGCTTGAGCATAACCAAAGCTCAGCTAACGTATAAAATTATCTGATTGATTAAATAGGGATATAAAATGAAAAATATAATAAGAACATTACTCTTTACTGTATTGTGTTTAGCCATATTTAAAGGCATTTCTACTGAGCAATGGAGTTCATCAATAACGGTCGTTATTGTATCAGGCGTATTGCTATTAGTTACGTTTATCAGTGGTAAAGCATCACGTGGCTCTTCAACTTACACAAGCAGTGACTCTTCAATTTATTCTAGCAATAACTCACACTCTAATAATGATTGCGGTGGAGATTCTGGCGGCTGTGATTAATAATTTATAGCGGCTTATTAAAACTTTATAGAACAGAGGTATTTTGCCAACAATTAAAATTGCTAAATTCTGGCGTTCCATCGAAGCATTTGGAGAAATTTGTACTCGAATTCTTGGTCTAGGGTTAGTCTATCTAATTTTCTCATTTATAGGGCAAGAATTAATAGGTGAGCAGTTCAAAAATGATGTTCTACTAAGCTTAGTCGTCTTACCTGCAATTTATGTCCTAAAAGATTCTCATAAAATTCTGGAAGCAGTTTTCATAAATGTTATTGCAAAAGACAACTCGATAACCGTATTTAGTGGAATACTAACAAAAAGAGAAGACAAGCTAGGCTTCAAAAGCGTCGAAAATGTTGAACAAGTAACAACATTTTTAGGCCGTATTTTTGGTTATTCTACAATCCACTTATATGCTTATGGAAGCTGGGTTAGGATACCTTTCATTAAAGATCCTAAAAGCCTTAGAGTTTGGCTTGAAGAACGAATACCTCACTAAGTTCTCAAAGTCGTAAAAAAAGCCGCCTTTGGAGAGGGCGGCTTGGGTTAACAAACAGCTTTGGGTGTACCTTGCTGTTATATCAAGAGGTTTTACAGTTTAAGCAGCTGTTTTGTCTTGCTCGCTTTCTTCGCTGTTGCGAATTAAGTAATCAAAAGCACCTAGGCTCGCTGTTGCGCCGCTGCCCATGGCAATAATAATTTGCTTAAATGGGGTATTTGTTGCATCACCTGCGCCATAAACACCTGGTAATGACGTAGCACCTTTTGCATCAATTAATATTTCACCAAATTTACTTAACTCCAAGTCACTAATTTTTAACCACTCAGTGTTAGGAATTAAGCCTATTTGAACAAAAATACCCGCTAAAGTAAGTGCCTTACTATCACCTGTTACTCGGTCTGTGTAAGTAAGCCCTGTAACCTTTTTACCATCGCCAAGTACTTCTGTAGTTTGGGCGTTTTTAATAATAGTAATATTATTTAAGCTGTTTGCTTTACGAATAAGTACTTCATCGGCGCGTAATGTATCTGCAAACTCAAGTACTGTTACATGCTCAACAATGTTTGCTAAATCGATTGCAGCTTCAATACCAGAGTTACCACCACCAATTACAGCTACAGGCTTACCTTTAAATAAAGGGCCGTCACAATGCGGGCAGTATGCGACACCGTGTCCGCGGTACTCTTGCTCACCGGGTACGTTCATTTCGCGCCAGCGTGCACCTGTTGCTAAAACAAGTGATTTAGCTTTTAAAGTAGCCCCGTTTTCAAGCGTAATTTCGTATTTGTTATTAACGCGTTCAAGCCCTGCAGCACGTTGGTTATGCATTACATCAACATCGTACTCTTTCACATGCTCTTCAAGCTGTGCAACAAGCTTAGGACCTTCAGTGGCTTTAACCGATATAAAGTTTTCAATGGCTAATGTATCAGCAACTTGCCCACCAAATCGCTCTGCAACAATGCCGGTATTTAACCCTTTACGTGCAGAATAAATTGCAGCTGATGCACCGGCAGGTCCGCCACCTACTACTAATACGTCAAATTCGTCTTTTTCGCTAAGTGCTGCAGCTTGGCGTGCTGCACCTTTACTATCTACTTTGTTTAATATGTCAGTTAGGCTTAATGCACCTTGGCTAAATGGTTCGCCATTTAAATAAACAGCCGGTACTGCTAAAATGTTGCGCTCTTCTACTTCCTCTTGAAATAGTGCGCCGTCAATCATTGTTGCTTTAATTTTGCTATTAGTCGCGGCCATTGTATTTAGCGCCTGCACTACTTGTGGGCACGTTTGGCAACTCAAGCTAATGTAAATTTCAAAAATAAGTTCTTGATCAAGTGATTGTATTTGTTCAATGTCTTCGCTTTTTGCTTTACTTGCATGTCCGCCAGTATGTAAAAGCGCCAACACTAAACTTGTAAATTCGTGTCCCATCGGTACGCCTGCAAACGTAATGTGGGTATTTTTAACCGGTGAATGTACAACCATAGACGGGCGTCGTGCGCTGGTATCTGAGTTGTTAACTACCGTAAACTTATCACTTAATGATGCTAAGTCGTTTGCTAAGCTTTCTACTTCTGCTGATTTTTTGCTGTCATCCAAGGCAATAAGCAGCTCAACAGGTTGAGTAAGCGATTCAAAATGGCTTTTTAATTGATTTTTAATGTTGTTATCTAACATGGCTTAACCCTTTTTAGGAAAATTTCAACAGCAAGCCTCCCATGCCAATAAACGCATGTGCTTAATTATCAAATTGAGATAGGAGGCACCAATAAACGAATATTTATTGGTTTAAGGGCAGTTGCCTGCCCTTATAGTAGGGATAATCTATACTTAGATTTTACCAACTAGGTCTAATGAAGGAGCAAGTGTGTCTTCACCTGGCTGCCAAGATGCAGGACAAACTTCACCGTCGTGAGTTGCAATGTATTGTGCAGCTTGTACTTTACGTACTAACTCTTTAGCGCTACGGCCAATACCTAAATCGTGAGTTTCGATTACTTTGATTTCGCCCTCAGGGTTCATTACAAAAGTACCACGAAGTGCTAGGCCTTCTTCTTCAATCATTACACCGAAGCTGCGAGTAATACGGCCAGTTGGGTCGCCAATCATTGGGTAAGTAATTTTACCAATTGTGTCTGACGTATCGTGCCATGCTTTATGAGTGAAGTGAGTATCAGTTGATACTGAGTAAACTTCTACGCCCATTTCTTGAAGCTGTGCGTAGTAATCTGCAAGGTCACCTAACTCTGTAGGACATACAAATGTGAAATCTGCTGGGTAAAAGAAGAAGATTGACCACTTACCAAGTACATCTTTTTCAGATACTTCTACAAAATCACCATTGTGGTATGCAGTTGCGTTGAAAGGTTGAATTTTTGTGTTGATTAATGAAGTGCTCATAGTATTCCTCATTTGTATTTAAAGTGTTTTTAAGTTACTCAACGCAGCCAAAATGTGTGGCCTTTCGCGTTGGCTTGATTAATACAATAAGCCCATCGACAAATTAAATAAAATTGATTGTTTAGATTAAAACAATCGATTTTTAAGATTGAACTATTCATAAGCATTTTTCGTAACTGATTTATTTGTGGTTAATTTATTTATCTTTTAAGAATACTGCTACAATAACCGCGCTTAAAAACACTTATACATAAGGCATGCAGCAATGGAAAAATTTATTAATCATATTCAACTTGGCTATTTAGGGTTATTGCCATTTTTAGGCTGCGTAGCATGGCCGCTTGTGTTTGGAAGTAACAGTGTAAACTTAGAGTTTTTTACTTTTTATAGCATTGCCATACTTGCCTTTATGGCTGGTAATTTATGGCGCGCTGGAATGCAAAGCTATAGCGATGCGATAAAAGCAGTTTTACCTGTAATCCCGCTGCCATTTTTATCTTTTCTGCCTGTTGAGTGGGCACTTGCCTGGTTAGGAGCCAGTTTTTGGTTGGTACTTATATTTGAAAAAGCCACAGCGCAATGGAAAACCTACCACAAAGATTATCAAAAAATGCGATTTGTGCTTACCTCTGTCGTGTTTGTGTGCCACATACTTACCATAGGTATGAGCCTTTACCCTAAATAACCTCGAGCTACTTAACCTAACGAGCGTAATGGTGTAACATCCGCGCACTGATATTTGAGGACGCACCATGATTGATACATTACGCCAACAACTAAATGAACTTGGTGAAAACTACGTAGAAAAAAACGCTGCGTTTAAAATTAAAGTTATTCCATTTTTTTGCGCTATAAGCATTAAAAAAGATCACAAAAATGAAGGCCGTTTAAGCTTTTATTCAAACCAACTAATTGAAATATTTTTAGTTGTGCTATTCATGCTATTTGGCTTAACACTTTACAACCCAGAAGCTGGGTTTTCTCATGGCCCTATTCATATAGTGTTTGCTATTTTAATTACCTTTAATTTAATTTTAAAACAAATAGCCATTGAAGGGCTTAAAACCCGCCTTGCATTTCATCGTTTACACGCAGCTCACTCTCAAAACATTGCCAGTAATGATGAGCAAACACCGAGTAAGTCCGCTTAATTTATGTATTTAAATGCTGATTGGCGAATACTTACCGTAGGTGATGGCGATTTATCGTTTTCAAATGCCCTGTTTACTCACATAAAACCTTCAAAATTAGTGGCTTCAACTTATGATAGTGCAGCCACTATTGAGCAAAAATACGAAAATAATGCGCTAAGCCCCCTAAAAGCACATAACGTAGATGTACTTAATAGTTTTGATGTAACAAATCCTGTCTGTTGGCAAGCACTAGGTCAAAACCAGCACAGCTTTGATGTGGTTATATTTCAGTTTCCGCTTATACCTGCATTTGTTGGCCGCGAAGCCTATGAAAGCAATACCCGCCAATCAAGCATGAACGTACTTAACCGTGCTTTGCTTCATCAATTTATTAAGTACGCTAACGAATTTGCGCTAAACCCTAACGGCCCCATGCTTTGTTATATTACCTCTAAAGATGTAAAGCCCTACAGAGAGTGGAATATTGAAGGCACTTTAAACAAAGGCTTACAGGCTGAATATTTAGGCCAAATGCCATTTGATATTAGCCACTTTGAAGGCTATAAAATTAGAAACGTAGACCGTGATAAACACGTAAAAGATACCAGTGGTATTACCTACGTGTTTAGCCCTAAAACAAGTCCTGAGTTGGTCTGTGAATTAAGCCCATACCTTTCAAAACCTACCTACTTAACACCTAATCATTGCTCGCTGTGTCGTGTTGGTCCATATATAGCGCTTGAGGATGAAACAAAGCATTTAAATGCTAAAAAACATCAGCAAATGCTTCTCCTAGAAAGCGATTGGCAAGCTTGGCTTACTCAGTTTTATAGCACACATTCACAGCCCTGATTTATAACTTTGTTTAATTAAATCTGATGCTTTTTCGGCAATCGCTATTACCGGTGCATTCGTGTTGCCGGTAATTATTGTAGGCATAATAGACGCATCAACTACGCGTAACTTACTCACACCATGTACCTGTAAATTGGTATTCACGACTGCCATTTCATCTTGCCCCATTTTACAAGTCCCTACAGGATGATACTCGGTATCGGCCGTTTGCCTGATAAACTCTATAAGTTGCTCATCGTTATTAATATCAAGTGGATACACCATTTTACCGCGTATTTTATCAAAAGCAGGGCTTTGCATTATGCTAAGTGTCTTTTTAAGTCCTGCTAGCATAATTTTTAAATCATCCGGGTGGCTTAAATAGTTAGGATCAATAAGGGGGGCACTGCGCGGGTCGCTATTTTTAAGCGTAATACTGCCACGGCTTTTTGGGCGCATAATACTGCTATGAATACTATAACCATGGCCTACATGTAGCTTACGGCTATGATCATCCACAAGCCCTATAACAAACTCAAGCTGTACATCTGCCTCTTTTGAGTCTTCAAATAATTTAATAAAGGCATGCGACTCTGCAAAGTTAGTGGTTAATCGCCCTTTTCGCTTACTAAACCAGTTAACGTAGCCTTTAAAAATACTTGCAATGCCCAAGGGGCTAATACCAAACGTACCTTTACTTGTTTTTGATTTATAAAGCGGCACTACAGTTAAGTGATCTTGTAAATTAGCACCTACGCCCTCTAGAGCGTGCTCTACTTTAATATTATGTGCTGTTAAATGTGCTTTAGGGCCAATACCTGAAAGCATTAATACCTGTGGACAGTTAATAGCACCCGCACTCAAAATAACGTCTTTATTTGCGATTAAACTAGTTACTTTATTGTTTTTAACAAGTTCTACCCCTTGCGCTGTTTTTTCTTTAATATTTATTTTATTAACGTGGCAATTTGTAAGTACTGTTAAGTTAGCTCTATTTAAATTGGGAGTTAAATACGCCTTAGCTACGCTGCAGCGCTCACCATTATGTTGGGTAACTTGTGAAAGACGCGCACCAGGCTGTTTTTCTCCATTTATATCGTCATTTAAATTTACGCCTTGCTCAATACATGCATTTAAAAAGCATTGGTTTATAACACTCGGATTATTAAGCTCTTGAACATGCAAAGGGCCATTAGTGCCATGTAAGTTATTATCTATAAAGGTTTTGTTATTTTCAGATTTAATAAAGTACGGTAATAAACTGTTAAAGTCCCACCCTTCATTACCAAGATGCGCCCAATTATCGTAGTCATATTTATTCCCTCTAATGTACACCATCGCATTAGTAGAGCTTGAGCCACCAAGCACTTTACCACGCGGCACAAAACCACAGCGATTATTAAGCTCTTTTTGTGGCACCGTGTTGTAATGCCAGCTATTTATGCCATACGGCACGCTTGCAGCTATTCCCGCCGGCATTTGCACAAATGTACTTTTATCGCTGCCACCGGATTCAATAAGGCACACACTTACATTTTTGTCTTCTGATAAACGAGCAGCTAGCACACAACCCGCACTACCAGCGCCAATTACTATATAATCAAAAGGTTGGTTGTTCATATTAAGGCCTTACTAAAGCTAATTTAATAGTGATTAACACTATAGTGCATAGAAAAAACCTTCAAAACTTGATATTTTTAGACACCACTACTCACTTCACTGTTGGCAATGTTTTGAGCAATTTAATTAGAGCCACATCGTTACAAGGTATTAATGCGCTTATAGAAGAGCTCGGCGGGAATGCTTTACGTGTTATGAAAACGTGCAATGTGGAAATAGATTTTACCAATCTTGAAGATCAATATTTACCCTATCGTACTTATGCTTTTTTATTAGAGTATTGCAGCCATACGTTTAACTGCCCATGCTTTGGGCTTAAATTAGCGAATAAACAAAATTTTGATATTTTGGGGCACATTGCTATTGCGGCAAAAAGTGGCACTAATTTAGGCGAAGCACTTAACTGGGTGATAAAATACTTACACTTACATAGCCCTGCACTGAGCTTAACCTCGCATTCTTTAGAAAATGATAAAAATTTACTCTTATCATTTGAGATAAACCTAAAACCATTACCTCAAATTAACCAGGTGATTGAACTAACCATTGGCTTAGCAGTGGCTATTATTAAAAAGCTGAGCAATAACCAGTGCAAACCTCTAAACGTGTTTTTACCACAAAAAATAGCAGCAAATACCCGCGCTTATAAAACTCATTTTGGCTGCACTGTTATAGAACATCGAAATAGTGCGGGTATTGTTATTAATAAAAACGATTTAGCACTTAAACTTAACCAGCATGAACATAACAAAACACAGGCAGCACTTAGTTTTTTAGCCACACGAGGAGAGCATAATCGCTCATTACCCGCCCAAGTAAGCGCACTAATTAGACCTATGCTACCTATTTATCAATGCTCTAATCAAACTATTTCAGCTGCGCTGGGTATGCACCCTCGTACACTACACAGAGAGCTTAGCAAACACAGTACAAGCTTTGTAAAACTCAAAGACGCCACGCGGTGTGCTTTAGCCGAGCATTATTTAACACAAAACCAATATTCTATCTCGACTATTTCAGAACTTTTAGGCTACCAAGAGCAAGCAACACTAAGTGCAAATGTTAAACGTTGGTTTGGCTGCTCTCCTAGGGCGTGTCGAACTTTGTGGATTGAAATTTGTTCAATCTAGGGGCGATTTAATCGCGGCGCGAGGTTTGTAACCTAGTGGGCTAAGTAAAAATCGAGCAACAAAGAGTCAATCGTCCCTAGAAAGAACCCATAGGGCAGCGCATGTTTGGTCTTTATGCTGCGTTATCGCCTATTTATGGGGGATAACCACACTACATAGGCTCTGCCTTGCCTAAAAACCAAACATACTGCTGTAAATTCAACCACCAAAGCTCAACACGCCCTAAAGTATATAGAGCTAAAAAAATGTTAAACTAAACGCTCTTATTATTTTTATTAAAGCTAAGGAGTGAGCATGAACTTTGTTATTGTTGGCACTAATTTTATTAGCGACACCTTACTCAATGCGGCAAATACATTAGCCAATTTTAATTTATATGGCGTGTGTTCGCGCGCAGTCTCAAGTGGGGAAGCATTTTTAACAAAACACCCTCAAAATTCGAACGCAAAAATTTTCACTTCAATTGAGCAAGTATGCCAAGATCAAAACGTTGATGCCGTATACATTGCAGCGCCAAATAGTCTGCATAAACATTACGCAGTAATGTGCCTTGAAGCAGGCAAACATGTATTAGGTGAAAAACCATCAGCAGCTAATACTAACGAACTAAATGCTATTTTAACAACAGCAAAAAAACATCAGCGTCTCTACATGGAAGCTATGATGACCACACACTTGCCAAACTTTACCAACCTTAAAAGTGCTCTGGCTAAAATTGGTACACCGCGTAAATTTATTGGTCAATACAGTCAGTACTCTTCTCGCTATGATAAATACAAAAATGGTGAGCGCCCAAATACATTTTTACCTGAGTTTGCTAACGGTGCCTTGGTCGACTTAGGTATTTACCCATTGTATTTATTAATTGCACTGTGGGGAGCGCCAAACAGTGTGAGTGCCAGTGGCGTATTACTTGATACAGGTGTGGATGGCGCGGGCGATGTATTACTAAACTACTCAGATAAACAAGCTGTTATTAGTTATTCAAAAATTTCGCAAGGCGACAATATAACCGAGATACAAGGTGAACTTGGCCGCATGCGTATAGAAGCCGTATCACAGCTTAAACAGATTGAATTTATTGCAAATAACGGTGAAACAGAAGTTATTTCAGGTAAGTTTGATGAGCATTTTATGAAATACGAAGTAGCTCACTTTATCGAGTTGGTTGAGCAAAACGTGCTTGAATCGCCTGTTAATACCCACCAATTAGCATCTAATGTAATGAGCGTACTAGATGATGCGCGTATACAACTTGGTGTTATATACCCAAGCGATAAATAATAAAATATATATGGGCGTTAACCAACGACAGTTAACGCCCAAAGGGAAGTTAAAACAACTAACTAAGACTACACTTTTTATTACAATAACGACCCCCATCCGTGGGCAATCAATTTGAGTTATCAACTATAAAAATCTTAATTTGCAACAAATAACACTTACAGTGCAACTTTGACTTATTACCAATGTATCTATATTTGTAACCTTAAAACTAACCTAACACATAAAAACATTACCAATCAAGCTGGCCAATTGCATTATTTTAAACTAAATTGGTAATACATAAACGCAACCATTGGTGTATAGTGGTTTGCAAGCGTAACATCGCGTTAGAATTTTGACATAATAGTGAATTTTGGGGTAACCTCTGGTATTAACTGTTGTTTTTGACTATTAGGCCCCAGAGGCCATTATTCCTTAAGGTAATGAAGGTAAAGTATGGGTAATCGTCGCTTATTTTGGCGCATTGTTGATAAAGTTGAGTCTTTGATAAATCAAGGTGAGTTTTCTGCTGGAAGTCGTTTACCACCAGAGCGTGAACTTGCTGAAATGTTTGACGTAAGTCGCCCTACTATCAGAGAAGCAATTATCGCATTAGAAGTGCGCGGCCGAGTTGAAGTTAAAACTGGCTCAGGTGTTTATGTTGTTGAGCAGCTAGAAAAACCAATTAAATCTAAAGAAATTAGTGCATTTGAACTTACTCAAGCGCGTGCTTTAATTGAAGGCGAAATTGCAGCACTGGCAGCTCAAACTATTACCGATGAAGAGTTAGAGCAATTAAATAAAACGCTAATCGCTATGGAAAAAGGCCTTTATGTTGAGCAGGCTGACCGTGAGTTTCACGAAATTATAGCCCGTGCTACTCGCAATAAAGCGCTTGAATATGCTGTATCTAATTTATGGGATTTACGTCTTAACAACGCTCAAATTGTTACCGATTATGGCAGCGTATGTAAAAACAATAACGACTGCGTAATGGACGAACATACCGCTATTTACAAAGCGCTTAAGTCTCATGATGCAAGTGCCGCACGCACAGCAATGCATAAACATTTTAATCGCTTAATTAATGCTTTATTTGATGCAGTAGAATCACGTGCACTTGAAGAAATTAAGCGTAAAAATGATGAGAAAAGAGGACTTTACTCTTTAGACGGTTTGGTTAAAAGCGCAAACTAATACCCTTATTAATTACTTATACTGAAAAATAGCGAACAAGTCTTACTTGCTCGCTATTTTTTTGCTTATCACCTTGGTATAGCTATTCTATTTGAGTAAACAACACGCTTTTTCTAGCAGCTATACATTTAACTTGCTTTAAAACGTATTAAGGGTTTAACTATTTTTAAGCAATGCTTCAAGATGTATTAATTACTGGGTATTGATGTTTCACTAGTAATTAAAAAAAGATACACTGCGCAAAACCAGCCGATTGTAAGTAAGGAATTCAATGCAATCATCCACTAAAGATTTTTTACTCGCCATTATTTGTGTAATTTTAGCTATGATCACCATTCAATCTGGTGCCTCTATTGCTAAGCAATTATTTCCTATTGTTGGCCCCGAGGGCACTACTGCACTAAGGCTTGGTTTTTCTGCGCTTATTTTATGTTTAATCTTTAAACCTTGGAAACACTTACCCACGCAGGGTAATCGCACCTCTATTATTGTTTATGGTTTAAGCCTTGGCGGTATGAATATTTTATTTTATTACGCTATAGAGCGTATTCCGCTGGGTATAGGTGTTGCGCTTGAATTTACAGGCCCTTTAGCTGTGGCGCTATTTAGCTCTCGCCGCAAGCGCGATTTATTTTGGGTAGCCTGTGCCATTGCTGGTATTTTACTGTTACTACCCGATATGAGCAGCCAAGATAGCCTAGACCCTATAGGTGTCATACTTGCCCTTGCAGCAGGAGCTTGCTGGGCGGCGTATATTTTATTTGGTAAAAAAACCGGCACTCAAAGCTCAGGTGGTGCAACGGTTGCTTTGGGTATGACCATTGCTGCGCTAGTACTTGTACCTTATGGTGGCATATCGCAAAGCAGTGCATTTACATGGGGAATTATACCGCTCGGCATTGGCATTGCCATTTTATCAAGCGCCCTGCCCTATACACTTGAAATGGTCGCTCTACGCAATATGCCCGCACAAGGGTTTAGCATTATGCTTAGCTTAGAGCCTGCATTTGCAGCCCTTGCAGGCTTTATAATACTTGGAGAGTTACTTACATTGTGGCAGTGGTTAGCTATTTTATTAGTGATTATAGCCTCTGTTGGTAGCTCATTTTCAAGTGTTAAAAAACAAAAAAACACGTTAGATCTAACAAGTTAAAACAAAATAGCCATCGTATAAATTACGATGGCTACGTGCTTAATAATACCTATTAACTAACCGATTTAGCGCTTTTGTTATTTGTTAGCAAATACCCAATTAATGAAATAAGCGGCATACCAGCGGCTACTAACGCAACGCTTGTCCAGCCTCCGGCCTCATAAAGCGGGCTGGCTATAAGTGAGCCTACAGCCCCACCTACAAAAATACTCGTCATGTAAATCGCGTTTAGTCGCGCACGGCTTTGCGGCTCTAATGAATACACAGCCCGCTGGCCAAGTACCATGTTTGCTTGCACAGCGAAGTCAATAAACACACCTGTTAAAGCTAAAATTATTATCCCGTTGGGTAACTCAAATAAACTAGGTAAAAAGCACACTGCGGCAATCACTTTTGCTAATAACGATAACTGATGCGTGTAACCTTTATCGGCTAAGCGCCCAACAATAGGTGCTGCAATAGCGCCTGCTGCGCCAACTAAAGCAAATAGCGCTATTTGTGATTGCGATAAGCCATATTCTCGCGCAAGTACAATGGGGACGCTTGTCCAAAATAAGCTAAAAGAGGCAAACATTAATGCCTGAAAAAGAGCACGTTGGCGCAGAACAGGTTGGCTTATCATTAACTGCTTAAGCGATTTTAATAATTTAAAATAGGACGTTTTTTGATTTGGATGCCTGTGCGGAATGGCAAAATAAATTACGCTTGCAATAAACACCATACAGCCGGCTGCAAAATAAAATACCGCACGCCAACCAAAGTGATCGGCAATCAGGCTCGATATAGGCCTTGCGAGTAAAATACCTAATAATAAACCTGCCATAATATTACCCAGCACTTGCCCACGCTTTTCGTCAGACGATAAATGCGCCGCAAGCGGAATAAGCACCTGAACAGACACCGAGCTAATACCTATCATTAAACATAAAATAAGCATTACATTTGGTGTATCGGCAAGGGCTGTGCCTATTAAGCTCAAAAACGATACTCCAAGCGTTATAAGCATTAAGCGCTTGTTCTCGATGAGGTCAGCTAATGGCACTAAAAAAAATAGCCCAAGGGCATAGCCAATTTGCGTAAGCGACACAATAAAACTAGCACTATGCGGGCTCAACCCCACCTCGGGTGCTAATAACTCAATAATGGGTTGAGCGTAGTAAATGTTGGCAACAATAAGTCCGCAACATAAAGCAATAATGCTAACAAGTGTATTGCTAAGTGGCTGCGGTGAAACGCCTGTTTGAGTCATGTATTTCTCTGTTTTGTACAGTTTAAAAATAATAAAACCCAATGGGTACAAAGCCCATTGGGTTATAACCTCGTACTTTGCTTACTTTATTGGTGATGGCTTACCATGCGGGCTTGAGCGTAAATACTGTTTAGGTGCAGTTACAGTAGCGCCAAGCTCTGCTGCTGCATGCCAAGGCCAGTGCGGGTCATATAAAATACCACGCGCAAGTGCCACGCCATCGGCTTGCTGCTCGCTAATAATATCTTCGGCTTGTTGTGGCTCGGTAATTAAACCCACGGCTATAACAGGCATATTCACAGCCTCTTTAATAGCTGTTGCAAATGGCACCTGAAAGTTAGGTTTAACAGGTATTTGTTGATCAGGGCTTAAACCCGCTGTACTTACATGAATAAAATCACAGCCAAGCTCATCAAGGGCTTTAGCAAGCGCTACTGATTGTTCTAAATCCCAGCCCCCTTCTACCCAGTCAGTCGCAGAAATACGAATACCCACGGGTTTGTTACTGTTAAATTCTGCGCGAACAGCTTTAAATACTTCAAGCACAATACGCATACGGTTTTGCAAACTGCCTCCATATTCATCATCGCGCTTATTACTCAAAGGTGATAAAAACTGATGCAACAAATACCCATGCGCCCCATGTAACTCTATTAAATCAAGGCCTAGCTCGTCAGCGCGTTTAGCGGCGCTTACAAAGTCTTTAATTAATGAGTCTATGTCGGATTGGCTCATGGCTTTTGGCTCTGGGCTATTTTCGTCGTACGCGACTGCTGAAGGCGCAAGCGTTTGCCAGCCGTTTTCATCCGTTGGGCTTAATGCACCACCCCCATCCCATGGCTTTTCAGTAGATGCTTTACGCCCAGCATGTGCTAGCTGAACACCAATAGGCATAGAGCTATATTGTCTAACCGCTTTTAAACTTTTATCTAATGCTTGCTGGGTTTCATTATTCCAAAGCCCTAAATCGCCATAACTAATACGCCCCTCTGGATTAACCGCTGTGGCCTCTAAAATAAGTAACCCTGCCCCGCTTAAGCTTAACTGCCCTAAATGAATGGTATGCCAATCACTAGCTGCACCATTATTTGCTGAATACTGGCACATAGGTGCAATAATAATTCGGTTGTTTAATGTGAGTTGCCCTATGTTTAACTCCGAGAATAACTGACTCATTGCTTGCTCCTTGATGCGCACACATGTGCGAATTGAAATAGCTTACGATAACTAACGATAATGGGGATCAAACTTAATTTTTACAGTGCAAAAAATAGAATAAGTCATTACTAAAAAAGCTACCTCAAACGTTTTTTTATCAGGGCTTAAGAAGCATTAACAAACACAACAATTAGTGCAATTTTAAAAACGTGAATGGCTATTACTTTTAAACAATCATGCTAGCTGTATGTAACATGTACCTAATTTACTGAAAATCATTGGATGCAAGATGTATTTACATGAGTTAAAGTTTATTTTAACGCGCTATTTATTCCAAAAAAGTGAATTAAAATTCAATTTTATTATTCCCTGCCCCTTAACTCCCTGATAAACTGTTCACTTAATTTACTAATGTAAAACATTTGAACTGGGGATCACTTTTTATGTTTAAACCAAGCTTGTTAACCTTGGCTATTTCGAGCGCTGTATCTGGCGTATTTTTATTTCCCAATGCCGCACTTGCTCAAGAAGAAGTTGCAGCTAACAACAAATCACTCGAAGTAATCGAAGTTACAGCAACAAGGCGCAGCGGCTCTGTACAAAATGCACCACTAAATATTACAGCGCTTGATGCCGATATTATGAAAGATCAAAATATCAGTGAGCTTGCCGATGTAGCACGCTGGGTGCCTGGTTTAACAATAACCGATCAAGGTGGTCGCTCAGGCTCGCCTATCATTGTTCGTGGTTTAAACACAAACTCGTCTGGTCCATCATCAGATGGCGGTACAGTATCAACTTACATTAACGAAATTCCGGTTTCGGTTGATATGCGCTTGGTAGATATAGAGCGCGTTGAAGTATTAATTGGGCCACAAGGCACCCTTTATGGTGCGGGCACATTAGGCGGCGCAATTCGTTACATGCTTAAAGAGCCTGAGCTTGATTTTACATCGCTTGAAGTTTACGGCGATATGTTTCAAACCCAAGAAAGTGACTCTTTAGGTGGCGAAGGCGGGTTTATTGTTAACCTTCCTATTATCGAAGATGAACTTGCAGTGCGTGCAAGCTTAAACGTATACGAAGACCCAGGCTTTATTGATTATGCTTACACAGTGCGTGAGCCAGGTGTATCTCTACCGGACCCTGATTGGAGCAACGCCGACGAAGTAAACAACAATATTAAAAATGTTGAAGATGCTAACGGCGAAACAACTACCACAGGGCGTATTTCTGTACGTTGGAAACCAAGCGAAACATTTGAAGGGACACTTAATTACTTTTACCAAAACCAAGACAGCGAAGGCCGCTCGATTGTTCATTACAACAGTTTAAACGATGATAATGGCTTAAGCGATATTGTAGGTAAATACGAGTCTGCTTATCGTTATGAAGAGCCGCGCGAAAAAGAAGATCAATTACTAAGCCTCGAGCTAAAAGCAGACCTAGGTTTTGCAGAGCTAGTATCGGCTACGGGTATTTCAAGCTTTGATGCCGACGGCCAACGCGACCAAACCGATTTACTTATTCGTCTTGATTACGGCTATGAAGAATTTCCAGCGTTTTCATCTTTCACGCGTGAAATTGAAGAAGAAGACACCTTCACTCAAGAAATTCGCTTAGTGTCTCAAAGCGACAGCGACTTTAACTGGATTGTGGGTGGCTTTTACAACAAAACAGAAACCGAAGCATCAAGTAGAGAGTTTACGCCTGGGTTTGACCAATTCGCTATCGATAACTTTGGTGGCGCTCAGCTAAGACCTGACTCATTAGAATACTTAGAGCTTACAAAAAGTAAAGTCACTGAGTCTGCGCTATTCGGCGAAGTTGGCTACCAAGTTACCGAAAAATTAGATATTACCATTGGTGCACGTTTTTACGAATACGATGTAGAGGCGCAAGCAGCATTTGACTTCCCGCTTGCAAATACACTTTATGGCGATGCAGACCCTGATGCAATCACCGTTGCTTACGAAAAAGACGAAGCAGGCGATAACGGTAACTTATTCAAATTTAATGCTAAATACCAGTTTACTAATTCAGTAATGGGTTATGTAACAGTAAGTGAAGGCTTTAGAATTGGCGGTTCCAACCTTCTAGCTGTTTGCCCTGATCCTATCCCTGAAAACCAGCAAACAGGATGTGGTAACGCTGACGAAAGGCTTTTTGATGCAGATACTACTACAAACTACGAGTTAGGCTTTAAAAGTACCTGGTTTAGAAGCCAACTACACTTTAACGCCGCGTTATTCAACATAGATTGGGATGATGCACAAATTACAGGCGCTACAGATGTAGGCCAATTAACGTATCTTTCAAACGCAGGCAGCGCAAATGCAAAAGGGATTGAAATTTCTTCCCGTGCGATTTTATCTGACTCATTCTCGGTTTATGCAACTTACGCATACACCAAAGCAGAGCTAACATCAGACGCACCATTTTTGTTTAATGCTGATGGCACCGATGGCGCAGAAGACGGCGACCGTTTACCGGGCTCGCCAGAGCATCAGTTCTCAATGGGTGTAAACTATCAAACAGATGTGTTTAACGACAAAACCCTTGATATTAACTACGGTTTAACCGCACAAAGTGATGTAATTTCAAAAGTAGGTTTGCATGACAATGGCGAAACCCTGCCAGGTTACAGCTTAAGTAATATTTCTGCTAAGCTAACGGCTGATGAGTGGTCTACTACTTTATACATTGATAACGTATTTAATAAATACGCCGTTACATCAGTACGTCGTTCAGATGCCGATATAACAACTGCAAACGGTGCCGACATACAACGTAACTACGGCCACTATATTAATCGCCCGCTTACGGTAGGCGTTAAATTTAACTACAAATTTGAAATATAATTTATAGTCACTTTTAAACAATGTTATAAGGCTCAAATTTAATTGAGCCTTTTTTCTTTATTAACACATAAATAAAACAACCATCATGCAGCCAAACTTAAAGCACCTCCATCAAAGCGCCATTGAGTATTTAAACCAAGGTAATATACAAAGTGCCCATAAAGCCCTCGTTGAATTAGTGACTCAAAAAAGCGACTTTGCCGATGGCTACTTTTTACTGGCCATGGTTAATTTACGTGTTGGGCAAATACACAAAACCATAAAGCTAATCGAAAAAGCCCTTAGCCTTGGTAAAAGCATTGAATACAGCGCCCAACTTGCAAAATGTTATGCAATTACAGGCGAGCTAACTAAAGCCAAAAACACCGCTTTAGCGATACCCATTGAGCAAATAAAAAAGAGTCTTGATGCCGACACCCTAGGTGTTGCACTTACACAAGCAGGCCTGCACAAAGAGGCACTAAACTATTTTAACTGCGCTATTGAACTGGCCAAACACGCAAATAAACCACAACCACAGTTTTATTATAATTTAGGTGTGAGCGCTAAATTTGTAGGCCAATTTGAACAAGCAAAAAACGCCTTTGAAAGCGCCATTACTCTAGACCCGCTGCATCATCAAAGTCATTTTGCATTAAGCGACTTAACCAAAGCTACTGCGCAATCTAATCATATAGCGCGCTTAAAAGCCGTAGCTGAGCAAATCACTCACCCCGATGCAAAACTACATATAGGCCATGCCTTAGCAAAAGAGTACCAAGACCTTGGTGAGTTTTCAGAGGCTTTTAACGCGTTAGAGCAAGGTAAAGTAGCAAAACGGGCTATGCAGCCGTTTGATCATAAAAGCTCAACTGAGCTATTTGAACATATTAAATATCTAAGTAAGCAGCACGCACAAGCGCTAACACAAGGTAACCTAACAGCCGAACCTATTTTTGTATTAGGTATGCCCCGCTCTGGCACCACATTGGTGGAGCGTATTTTATCGAGCCATAGAGACGTACAATCAGCCGGAGAATTACAAGACTTTGGCCTAAGCGTTAAAAAGTTAAGCCAAACTCAAACACCGCATGTACTCGATACTCAAACACTCACTAAAGCGTATGAGCTTGATTTTAATCAGCTTGGGACAACCTATTTAAACGCAACTCGCGTAACCACTGGCAGCCATAAACATTTTATAGATAAACTCCCGTTTAACTTTTTTTATATCGACTTAATTACAAAAGCGCTGCCAAACGCTAAAATTATTTGTATGCTGCGCGATCCAATCGACACCTGTATTGGCAACTATCGCCAATTATTTACCATTAATAACCCCTACTACGCGTACTCGCTCGATTTACTCGACACAGCAAAATTTTACAGCCGTTTTTACAAACTCATGCAGCACTTTAGTACCCTGCACAGCAATATAAAATTAGTAAAATACGAAGAATTAGTCGCACAGCCCGAGCAACAAATTAAAGAGTTAGTCAGCTTTTGTAATTTAGAGTGGCAAGCACAGTGTATAGACTTTCACTTAAACACCGCGCCTGTATCTACAGCCAGTAAAGTACAAGTACGCCAACCATTAAATAGCAAAGCAATCGGCCGTTGGAAGGCGTTTAAACCCCATACTAATGCAGCAGTGAAGTACCTTTTAAGCCAAGGTATTAGTGTTGAATAAGCGTTTTATTTTGGGCAGGGCAGAATCCAAATAAGCAGCTTTGTGTAAGTGTAGGTCGGATAAGCGAAGCGCCATCCGACACAGTAAAATACCTTGCCAATTATTATCACATTTTATGTTGGCGAGTGGCTAAAGAGTGCCATGAGCGGACACTCATAATCTTAGTCACTTGTTAAGTGTTCTTTTCTGGGGCGAAGGTAAATATTATATTTTGTACTACTTTCTTGTCTGCTTCACTTAGGTACGAAATATCAAACGGTTCCGAAGATTTAATGGCTTTTAACGCTTCTTTTTCTAGCTCTTTTTGGCCCGTAGAACGCACGATTTTAGAAAACTTTAGATAACCATTATCATCAATATTTATATGCACTTGCACTTTGTGACCGAAACAAGTTTCGCAAACAAATAAATGTGATTCAATTAGGCTCTTATTCTTACTGACCCACTTTGGAACATCAGATTTTTCATTAAAATCTGCAGCCTTTCTAGTTGAAATTTTTTCTCCAGGTAATTCATGCTGAATAGTTGAAGTGCAGCCCACCATGAGCAAAACAAGATAAAGTTTGACTAGATATTTCATAATTTCCTAGAGCATATAGCGCCGTTTTAAGCGGCGAGTAATAGTTTGCTAAATGTGGAGCGAAGCGGAACCGAGCAAACTGTTACGAGTCCGACTTGAAAACCCTTGTTAGGTGCTTTGTACGCTTATCCCTTTAGATATAAGCTCTTGACCATGTTTGTGGATTTCATCTCGAACCAAATATGTTGCACCACAGTAGGGATACTTTTCAAGAGCAAGAGCTGTTGATAAACCACAATAAACAATATATATCGCCTTTTTAAGGTCATCATCACCAACTACATTATTAAAGCCTGAAAATTGAGACCTTACACAGTTAATAAAATCCGCTACATGTTTACTCTGAATATCAGGATTTATATTGTGTGCTATTTGATTTCTTGTTTTAGCGAGTTTTATTAGTGATTTCCATACCCATGTATATTCTTCTTCATCATCTTGCATTAATGCCCTTACGAGCGAAACAAGAGGCTCCCAACTTATAAAAAAAGACTCAATATGCTTTGGATTAGAAACTGTTTTACGAATAAAACTATAAAGCATTGTTTCTGCTAATTGATGACCACGCAATATAAGTATGTCTACGTCATCTCTTTCATTCGGAAAATATGTGTTAAATACTTCTAAAGACGAATCCAATTCTTTTACAAAACTCTCATCCATACTCAGACCTCTAAAATGCACCTAACATGTTTATAGCGAGCGAATCGCATGTTTTTCTACCACAGCGTCGCTCGTTTATCTTAATTACTCACTTGTAACAAACTTCTTAACTATTTGCCAGCACTACCAAAATACAGTAGTACTGGTTTTTACTTCAGGACAAAAACGAGCTATTCGGTCGTTTTCTTGACTATGCAGGCAATATATACTTTGACGAAATTGAAAAGTAACTGCTAACGACCGCTTATCGCTCTTTGCCGAAGTTCAACTAAGTGCCAATTGCGGACATTGTTAACGCTCGCCTAATACGCCTTGCACTGGCGGGCTTTTTGCGTTGCTTGCTAAAAGTGTGGCTGCCGGCAATGTAGGATTTAGATGCTTGTTAGCAATACATTCTGTTGCGGCTAACCTGTTACCTTGGACAAGAACATGAAAAAGCCACCCAACAAAATAATTGCAATGATGACTATAGCTGTGAGCGTCTTCGACTGAATCATTGATTCAATTAAACCGACTTCAGTTTGCATTTTAATTAGGTCTTTTGGCTCAACATCTTCTTTAATGCGAGGGTTATTTGTTTCGTTATTCATTGGCAACTCCATATGCGAAATATTCGTGTCTTACTAACAGCTTATAACACACCAAAACGGCGTTTAATAATGTTATTGGACAAAATTAGGTTTCTACTCAAAACACATGAATAACTTTAATTTTTTCAATGACCGGTTATCGCTCATAGCGACCCTTTAAAAACTTAATTTAGGTAGCTTGAGCACCCTACCACAACGCTTATTTACTTCTGTGTCGGTTCAACCTCTAATAATGTCGATTCAGATAAACATTAATGAAGCTGGTTAAAAAACTCGCTAAATTTCTTATCAACAAAACGCCAAACACCTATTTTGATAAGGAATATAGTCATGAACATTATTATAAAAACAGTTATAGCACTGAGTTTAGCAAGCCACTTTAGTGCGAATGCCATTGACCTGCGGGTCGCCAACATTCGCTTATACCAAAATAGCTCGCAAAGCTTTTCTGCGCCGAGTTCGCTGTATATTGATGAGGGTAAAATAGTAAGTATTACTAAAGCGACTGACCCACTACAAATCGCAGATAAAACTATTGATGCTTACAACCAATATGCAATACCTGGTTTAATTGATTTACATGTACATTTGGGTTCATCGGGTAGTAACTTTACTGAGTTTCAGTATTTGCCGGTTAAAGCGCACTTTAATTCTAATTTGTATTTAGGCGTAACAAACATTGTTGATTTGTTTTCGTTTGAGCAAACCCTAAACGAAGCCGCGCAATTAAAAGAAGCCCAACTAACCCCTAACCTTTTTTATGCGGGTACTTTGTTTACCAACCCTGGTGGGCATGGCACGCAGTTTGGCGGCCACGCATACGAAATTGCAAAAGCTGAAGACATAGCAGCGCTATGGAAAAAACATATAAGCACTAATCCACATGTAACTAAAGCGGTTATTGAAACCTTTGGCGGTGTGGGTAAATCGTTAACTGATAGCCAATTAAGCGAGCTAGGTAAACGCTCTAAAGCGGCTAATTTACCGTATTTTGTGCATGTTTCTACACTGAATGATGGTAAACGCGCTATTAAAGCAGGTGCAACGGCTCTAGCCCACGGTATTAATAGCGAAGCGATTGACGATGAATTTATTACGCTAATGAAACAGCATAAAGTAACCTACATTCCTACCCTTGCGGTATATCATAACCATAGCGACGAAAAGCATAACCATACTATTAGCTCACAAAGCGAGTTACTAAAAACCATTCCCGAAAAGCTTCAAGGGTGTTTGTTTGAAAATGTGCCTGCACCTTCAAAATGGAAAGAACACGCGTGGGAGGAGCGTAAAACCGCTTATGCAAATATACAAAAGCTACATAAAGCTAATATCACTATAGGCACAGGCTCTGATGCCGGAAACCCTTACACGCTACACGGTACTGGGTTACACAACGAGTTAGATGCACTTAAAAAAGCGGGCCTAACAAATGGTGAAATAATTAATGCAGCCACAGTTAACGGCGCAAAAGCGATTAATAAAGCCGAGAGCATTGGCAAGCTGGCTAATGGCTTTGAGGCAAGCTTTGTACTGCTTAAGCAAAACCCACTTGATGATATAAAGCACATTCACACCATATCAGAGGTTTACAAATCAGGTATACAAGTAGACCGCCCAGCACTTATTGCTCAAAACAAAGCCATAAAGCCCCAAGGCCCTACCTGTAATGAAGAAGTTAAAAGCCGCCAAGCTCAGCATGTTATTGATGATTTTACCGGTGATACACCATGGCAAGCCTTGAGCGACTCGGTAATGGGTGGTCAGTCTGTGGCAACACTTACCACACATAAAAACAGCTTAACTATTGATACAACCATTACAAAGCCAACCAGCTTTGGCGCGTGGGCAGGCGCTGAAATAAAATTTACATCACCGGCTGATGCCTCTGCATTTAAAGGTATTCGACTAACATATAAAGGTTCAAGTACGCCTTTTGCCTTGTCTGTTTTTCATAATGATGTAAAAGATTGGGATCACTTTAGTGTACTTTTAAAACCGCGCGATGAGTGGACAACGCTTGATATTCCTTTCACTACATTTAAACAATTTGGCTTTGGTAGCCCCGTTACGTGGTCGGCCACTGAATTAACTGGAGTTAACTTAATGTGGCGTAAAATGCCAGGCGCAAGCAATGAGCCATTAAAAAACACATTACAAATCAAGGAGCTAACCTACTTTTAATTAAGTTGCAGTCAAAACACAAAGTCTTTGGGTTTTGACTGTTTTTTGTTATGGTTTAATCACTTACAAAAAGAAGCACATATTATGCTCAAACATCCTTTTTATAAATACAGCTTTTTTATTCTACTTATTGTAGATATTGCTTATGCGCTTGGGCTAATAATTGCTAACTCTGCGCCCTTTACTACGGGAAGTGCACTTGCTGCTACCGTGTGGTTTGTTACTTTTTACTGGGTGCCGGTATGGAGTGCAGCAGCGGTTATTTTTTACCTGCGCAATAAACACATTCATAAAATAGCATTAGAATGGTTAATTGCAGTTGTATTTATGGCACTTGGTAATGTGCTTACCGATATAATACTCACACTGCTTTTTGATGGGTATAAATCCATGGGGGTATTTGTTGTATTTAACGGTTTACTTTGGGGCTCGTGTATTTACTTTACCAGTATTTTTATTGAAAACAAAAAACGCGCAACAGCCGAAAAACACGCGCTTAAACAAGCGCAACTTGCTACATTGCGCTACCAACTAAACCCACATTTTATGTTTAATAGCTTAAATACAATTTCGGCTTATATTCATACAAACCCCGATTTAGCCGATGAAGTACTGCATGAACTGGCTGATATTTTAAGGTACTCGCTTGATACTGCCGAGCAACAGCAAATACCTTTACAGCAAGAGCTTACAATAATAGAAAAGTACCTAAATATTGAAAAAGCCCGCTTTGGCGATAAACTCAAAGTTAATTACCATATTCCCAATACGCTTAAAAATATATCGCTACCCCCGCTACTTATTCAGCCAATTATTGAAAACGCCATTAAACATAACGCCAAACAAACGTCGTTAATACTTAATATAACGCTCAGTGAGCTGCCTAACGGCGTTAAAATACAAATTAGCGATAATGGTAAAGGGTTTTCGAGTGATGTTATAAAACACGGGCATGGCAATGGTATAGGGATGAAAAACATACTAAAACGCATTAAACAACTTGGCAAAAGTAAGGTACTACTGAGCAATAACAATGGTGCAGTGGTTACGTTGGAGCTTACACTATGAACAGTAAAAACCAGCCAAATACAGCATCTAAAATGCGCGTATTATTTGCCGATGACGAGCTTCCCGCTCGCGAAAAATTAAGCCATCAATTAAGTTTAATGGAGCATGTTGATGTAGTAGGTATGGCCACAAATGGCAAAGAGGCCATTTCATTAATTAATGAGCTAAAACCTGATGTGGTATTACTTGATATACAAATGCCAGAAATTAACGGCTTGGAGCTTATTGATTTACTTAACTACCAGCCCATTATTATTTACACAACCGCGTATGACCAATTTGCGATTGAAGCATTCGAGAACGCCTCAACAGATTACTTACTTAAACCTTTTCCTATTGCTCGATTAAAAAAAGCACTCGCTAAAGCGCAGCAGCTACTTGAGCAACAGCGTGCCCACTGCCAAGTTAACAGCCCAGAACACGAACAAACCTTTGCATTAACCGAAAACACATTAAATAAGCTAATTAGTAAAAACGGTGAGCGTATATTTTTACTCTCACCGGATGACATCAAATTTATTAAATCGGAGCAAGGTAATAGTTTGGCGTGGAATGGCGACACATTTCATCACTTAAGCGATACGCTCGATCAGCTTGAGCATGCCTTAGTAGCAAAAAGCTTTGTACGAATTCATCGAAGCTATTTGGTTAACGTTGACCACATTAAAGAAATACAGCGTTGGTTTAATGGCAAATTGATGGTGATTGTAAATGATGATATTAAATCTGAACTAAGCACCAGCAGAGCCGGTGCCGATAAACTAAAGCAATTACTACACATTTAACTTATCTAAAAATGTGTTACTGATCATTGCTCGAATATACACTTAAAATAGGAAACTTATGCTCAGCAAACGATACAGTTACCGACTGTGTTTGGTCGCCATTAAAGCCTAGTTTAAAATCACTTGGGGTTAGCCTGCTGCCATCTGCAAACAACGCTAATAAATGCTCCTGATTAAGTTCACGCTTGCCAGAGGCTAAATTTGTAAGGGTAATAACCGCCCAGCGCTCCCCTTCTTCGTTACTCATAAGTACATAGTTTAAAATTGAAAAGTCAGACTTTTTAGGCGTTATATTATTATCGTTTGGAAACGACAAGTGCATACTATTTGGTATGGCTCGGTCAACGTTCAATACATTATTTTGCGCTGCAAACACATTGGCGCAAAGTACTAATAAAAATAAAAAGCTAACTACAATTTTTGCCACAATTAAACTTCCTTTTAAATTTAGATGCTTGAATACTTGATTGAAATTTATACTCGCAGTTTTTACCTATTATGTAAACACCCTATTAAAAACCCAATAAACAGGCTAAGCGCTCATTCAGTGTCACCGCATTAGTATTAATACTTTGCGGCACGTTAATAAACACACGGTTTTTAAACAGGAGTAAATTAAATGGCAACCACACCTAAAAAGTTACATGAGCTTAGTAACGCGCAATCGGCTTTATTAAACCCAGAGCACAGCATTCAAGTAAGAGGCGCGCGTGTTCATAACTTAAAAGATGTGGATGTAGATCTTCCCCGTAATTCACTTGTTGTTTTTACCGGTATATCAGGCTCGGGGAAATCATCGCTCGCCTTTGGAACATTATTTGCCGAATCGCAGCATCGCTATCTTGATTCGGTATCCCCTTATGCACGCCGATTAATCGATCAGGTAGACGAGCCTGATGTAGATTCGATTGAAGGGCTGCCACCAGCGGTTGCATTACAACAACAGCGTGGTGCGCCCTCGGTACGTTCATCGGTGGGTAGTGTAACCACTATTTCTAACGCGCTGCGAATGCTTTACTCACGCGCAGGTGAATACCCCAAAGGGCAAGGCATACTGTACGCCGATGCGTTTTCGCCTAATACGCCGCAAGGCGCCTGCCCAAAGTGCCACGGTATTGGCCGCGTATTTAACGTAACCGAAGAGCTACTAGTGCCCGATCCCACTAAATCAATTAAAGAGCGCGCTATTGCAGCATGGCCGCCGGCTTGGCAAGGTAAAAACCTAAGCCGTATTCTTACCTCGCTAGGTTACGATATTAATAAACCGTGGAATACCCTGCCTAAAAAAGCCCGTGATTGGATTTTATTTACCGACGAAACACCTACAGTGCCAGTGTTTCCTGAGTATACGCTTGAGCAAACACAAGCCGCTATTAAAAATGAAGAAAGCCCTAGCTACATGGGTACATTTACAAGTGCTAAACGCTTTGTTTTACAATCGTTTGCGAGCACTCAAAGCCCACGCACTAAAAAGCGCGTGTCGCAGTATATGCAAATATCACAATGCCCGCAGTGCGAAGGTAAAAAACTTAAAAAAGAGTCGTTATCGGTTAAAGTAGCGGGCCTTGATATAGGTGAATTTTCACAATTAACGCTCAATGAGCTGGCAGATAAATTAAGGTTTGCCGCTAGTAACCCCGCTAAAAGTAACGCTGCAAATCCCGAGAAAGCCATAGTTGCAAAGCGTATAGCAGGCGACATTCTTAAACGCGTTGAAGCACTTACCAAACTTGGTTTAGGGTATTTATCGCTTGAACGCACCACCCCATCTTTATCACCTGGTGAATTACAACGCTTAAGGCTTGCGACGCAAATTCGCTCAAAACTGTTTGGGGTGGTTTATGTATTAGATGAACCTTCGGCAGGTTTACACCCAGCAGATACCCAAGCCTTGTTAGCCGCATTAGATGAACTAATAGCCGCTGGTAACTCTGTGTTTGTGGTTGAACACGACGTAAGTGTTATTCGCCATGCCGATTGGGTGGTTGATGTAGGCCCAAATGCAGGCTCCCGTGGCGGTAATATTGTTTATAGCGGCCCCGTTGAGGGCTTAAAACAAATTAGCAGCTCACACACAAGCCAGTATTTATTTATAAATAACGAATCTCAGCAAGCTCAAATACAAAGTAAACAACGCCCAGCAAAAGCATGGCTAACGCTTAAAAATGTTGAGCGTAATAACTTACAAAAGCTTAATGTAGAATTTCCACTTGGGGTTATTACAAGTGTTACGGGGGTATCTGGGTCAGGTAAATCAAGCTTAGTAAGCCAAGCGCTTGTTGAATTAGTTTACGATGCACTAGGGCAAAAATCGCAGCCACAAATAGCTACAGATGAAGCCGAGCTACTCGAGCAAGAACTTGATATAACAACTGGCGGGCAAATAACTGGGGGCATTGAACACATAAAGCGCCTAATAACGGTTGATCAAAAAGCCATTGGCCGCACACCTCGCTCAAACCTTGCTACATACACTGATTTGTTCGATCACGTACGTAAACTGTTTGCCAATACCAAAGAGGCAAAAGCGCGTAAGTACGATGCCGGTCGTTTTTCGTTTAATGTTAAAAAAGGTCGCTGCGACAACTGCGAAGGCGTCGGCTTTGTAAGCGTGGAGCTGTTATTTTTACCTAGCGTGTATTCGCCTTGCCCTGTGTGTAACGCCAAGCGCTACAACCAAAAAACACTCGACATTACCTATAAAGATAAAACCATTGCCGATGTACTAAATTTAACCGTTGAGTCTGCGCATACGTTTTTTGCCGATGAACCCGCTATTTTACGTGCGCTAAATGCGCTCTTACAAGTGGGCCTTGGCTATTTACGTTTAGGCCAACCTGCTACTGAGCTTTCGGGCGGTGAAGCCCAGCGGATTAAACTTGCCACTGAACTACAACGTACACAGCGCGGCGATACGCTTTATATTTTAGATGAACCAACCACTGGCCTGCACCCTAAAGATGTAGCCATGCTAATGGCGCAGTTAAATGGCTTAGTTGATGCGGGCAACACCGTAATTATGGTTGAGCACGATATGCAAGTTGCCAGTAACAGTGATTGGATTATTGATATTGGTCCAGGAGCCGGCGACGAAGGCGGAGTAATAGTTGCACAAGGTAAACCAAACGAGGTGGCGCAATCTACAGAAAGCCGTACTGCATCGTTTTTGAATAGCGCAATTTAGTGTTTAGCTAACTAACAAAAAGAGCTACAGGCTCTTTTTGTTAACTTTTTAAAAAACGCTCTAATTTGGGCTTTACAGTAACCGACATTATTAACATTATAGTAAGGCCTATAGGCAGTGCAGCAAGAAGCCCTTCAGCCCAACCATTTAAAAATAAACGCATATCTGCATAGCCAATATTGTTAGTAGCGGTAACAAATGCCATTACCGACTCCATGGTAAGCGCCATAAAAACACTAATCACTAAATTACGTTTTAGCTCGCTACTAGTGGGCAATAATTTATTAACTAGCTTATGCATTAAGGTCATCATTACAAAACCAATAGGCGCCATTACCAGCACTGCACTTATAAACGAGGTAAACCAATCTGCATAAAACCGCTCTGTAACCCCTACATTCACATAAGTCATAATACCAGTTAGCGTACCGCCGATTAAAGCAATAATACTTATCATAACCAGTATTTTATAAATTACAGGTGTTTTTTTAGGCTCAACCATTTCTGGATTTACTGATACAGATGTACTCATTTTTGGGTATGCCTTAAGCGCCCAATAGATGATAAAGTCAACTATAGCAGGTTAATTGACAATATCAACTAATTTTAAGCTAACCAAAAATAAGCCAAATTCCAACTAGTCCCATTAAGCTACCAGCAATACGGTTCATCCATTTTATATTATCGCCACGCGCTAAAAACAAGCGTAGGCTTTTACCGCCTGTTGCATAGGCAAGCATACAAACAAATTCGCTTACCATAATGACTAAAACAAGCACTAAAAGCTGTGGGGCTACTGCGTGCTGTACACTAATAAACGGCGGCAATAGTGAGATCATAAACGCCCAGCCTTTAGGGTTTGCAATGGCAGTTACAAAGCCTTGCGTAAAAAGCGACTGGCGACTTACATCGCTTGGGCTTTGTGTATTAATCGACATTTTTCCTTTAGCGCGCCACATATTTACGCCGATATAAATTAAATACCCGCCGCCTACCCATTTTAAAATAGCGAATGCATCTGGGTAATTTAGCATTACACTTGCAACACCGAGTACCGCAGCAACGGCAACGGTTGCTACGCCTAATAGCTCACCTATCATCATCCATAAGGTTCGGCGCACACCGATGCTCATGCCAAGTGTCATGGCAAGGGTCATACACATACCTGGAGTAATAGACACAAAAAAGAACGTTGGTATAAAAACCGCAAGCGCTGCTACATCAATCATTAATTTACTCTCGTATTAAAAACAAAAACGCGGCTATAAGTAGCCGCGTTGTTGCTTACTTATGTTTATTACTATTGCCCAGTACTTACCACTGGTTCAGTAATTACTTCTACTGGCTCTGCTGTATCATTTAACAAATACTTATCTAGCCACTGCTCTTGTTCCCACAGTACGTGTAATAAACTTTTACGTGCGCGGTAACCATGTGCTTCATAAGGAAGCATAACTAAGCGAGCGTCTTTACCTAAACCCTTAAGCGCTGCGTACATACGCTCACTTTGCATTGGGAAAGTGCCCGAATTAGGGTCTTCTTTACCGTGGATCATTAACATTGGCTCATTGATTTTTTCAGCGTGAAAAAACGGCGACATATTAGCGTATACACTTTGTGCTTGCCAAAAATCACGTTCTTCGCCCTGAAAACCAAACGGCGTTAGCGTACGGTTATACGCGCCACTGCGGGCAATACCGGTTTTAAATAAATCGCTATGAGCCAATAAGTTAGCAACCATAAATGCACCGTATGAGTGCCCTGCTATGGCTATTTTGTTTTTATCGGCAATGCCTTTTTTAACTAATACATCAACAGCTGCTTGCGCACTTGATACTAACTGCTTTCTAAAGTTATCGTTTGGCTCGCTGCCATCAACACCTACAATAGGCATTTTAGGGTCGTCAAACACGGCAATGCCTTTAGCAAGGTAAGGCATTGGGCCCCAATAACCAATGTAAGTAAATGCATAAGGCGACTCACGAACTTGCGATGCTACGGCTTTATCTTTGTATTCAAGTGGGTAAGCCCACATAAGCACAGGTAATGGGCCTTGAGTTTTATCGTACCCTGGTGGTAAATATAACGTGCCCGAAAGCTCTACGCCGTCATCGCGTTTATAACGTAATTGCTCTTTAGTTACGCCTTTAAATGCAGGGTACGGGTGGGCAAAATTAGTTAATTGGGTCAGTGTATCGTTATCTAAATCACGAATAAAAAAGTTAGGCTGCTCAGTTTTAGACTCACGAACTGTAATAAAGCGCTCGCCTTCGTCATCAAGCAGTGCACGTACGCGCTCGTAATAAGGCGCTTTAGATTGCCATAAACGTTTACTGCTATTTGTTTTTACATCGTATCTGTCTAAAAACGGAATATTACCTTGCTCAGATGCACCATTGCCACGCAGGTAAATATAGCGCCCGCCTACAATTTTAATTACGTTAGCGCCTAAATCGTTACGCTCGTAAATAGCATTACCTGGGTCTTTGTAAGCATCGTTATAACTACGCTCTGAAAACAGCACGCGATTGTTGTCGGCATTACGTGGCTGAATAACAAAAGTGCGCACTTGGCGGTCGCTAAAGCGCCAATCTGTAAGCATGGCTACGTTTTCGTTGCCCCACTCAATACCTGCAAAGCGCCTTTCTACCTTAGCAAATAATTTAGGCTCGCGTTTAAAGGGGGCACGTAAGCTGTAAATGTAATCATGGTGCTTAACATCGGTTTTCATGTCGCCGCCATCTTGCGCCTCGGCCCAAATAACTTCAGCGCCCTGATCGGCTCGCCATTCAAAATCGCGTCGGCCTGTGCGTACGCTGTCGTAGCCTTGTGGAATGTTATCTGCAAGAGGCTGCTTTGCAAGCTCTGCTAATGCATAGCCGCGCATTCCCCATATTTGCCACGTGCTTGCAAATCGGCTGTAAGGTACTTGATATGAAAAAGGCTCATTAATACCCGCAACTAAAATATTAGTTGAATCAGGCGATACCGAAAACGATTTAAATAATGCTGGGCTACCAATAGCTTGGGCTTTGCCATCAAGCGTAATGTAGGCTAACTGCCCTTGGCCATAAAATTTAAACTGCGCTTCGTCAAACGGGCTCGTTAGTAAATTTTGATACGTACGCGCAGGCGCTTTTTCACCGGTACTTTGTTGAATAACAGGCACTACACTTTGGCTATTATTTTCAAGCCGTGGCTTATCAATATTTACCGCAAGGTTTGCAACAATTGCGCTGCTATCGGGTAGCCATTTATAGGGTGATGATGTTAATACCGAATTTAATGAAGCACTTGAAAGCTGTTGTGCTTGTTTGCTCTCAACGCTGTAAAGCCATAAATTTGCTTGGCTTTGTTGCTCAACAATAAACGCTAAATACTTACTATTAGATGACCATTTAGGCGAGCGAATAATACCACTTGGTAAGTTATTAATATTAATAACCGTACCGCTTTGCACGTGCTTTAGCTCAACTGCGCTGTATTTTGCGCTAACACGTGAGCGCGAAAAGTTAGCCGGATTAAGCTTAATACCCGCCAGTTTAAGCTCTTCTTTTGCAAGTTCATCAAGTGTTACAACACGTTTTCGTTCAAAAAGCGCTAGCCACTGGCCATCGCTTGATAAGTAACTAGTGGGTGCTAATTTAGCGTCAACCAAAGCAGCAAGCTCAGGTGATGGTGTTTGATAGCCTTGCTCTGCTTGGCTTGTTGGCAGTAATGCAACACAACAAATAAAGGCAACTAACAGCCTAAAAGCGTTCATGTTTTTATCCTTTTGTTATTTTTTACTGTTATAGGCGTATATAAACACGTTTTGCTATGTTCATAAAGCATTAAGGTAACTTAAGCACGTGTAAAAGGTGACTTAATAACCCTAATTACGCTACACTACAGCGCTATTTATTCACCACTGCGGCTCACAAAACACAATGCAAAACACAGCTAAATCGGTCACTATTATTGATGTTGCTAAGCGTGCTGGTGTATCAAAATCAACCGTGTCTTTGCTACTTACCAAAAGCGAAAAAGTAGGCGATAAAAGCAGACAAAAAATATTAAAAGCGATTGATGAACTCGGTTACGTTTATAACCGCGATGCGGCCGCAATGCGCTCAAAACGTTCAAATTTAATTGGCATTATAATAAACGATTTAACCAACCCTTTAATGGCTGAGCTTGCTACAAGTCTTGAAAAAACGCTAAACGCAAGTGGCTTACAAGCTATGATAGTAAGCACTAATAACAAACTCGAGCTACAAACAAGCGCAGTAAAAAACCTAAAAGAATATAACGCAGCTGCTTTTATTATTTGCCCTGTAGCAAATACCTGTGCCAAATGGCTTGATACGCAAAGCGCGCAGCACAACGTTATTACCTTAATGCGCGAAGTCCCTTTTAGCGCTGCGCCTTGCGTACTTCCCGATTACAAAAAAGCCAGCCACGTAGCAACAATGCACATACTCGCTCAAGGTGTTACAAACATCGCTTTTATAGGCTGTGAGCTCACAATGAGTGAATCTTTAGCATTACAAAGTGGCTTTAATACTGCTTGTTCGCAGCACAGCATAACGCCTTTAACGGCCATAGCGTGCTCGCACAATCAAGCGCTTAGTGCTAAAAATACATTTTTAAGTACTTACAAACAAAACCCACAATTAAATGCTGTGGTATGCGCAAACGATATAATTGCACAAGGTGTTATAGCAGCAATACATTCGCTTAACTTGCCAGCAAACCAAACTATAAAAGTAGTTAGCTGCCATCACTTACCTAACTACAGTGTTATGCCTTGCAGCTTAAGTACGGTGGTTATTAATACCGATGAAATAGCAAAGCGTAGCTTTTTAGTTGTGCAAGAGCTGCTACAAAATACAACCCCTCCAGTTAAAACGCTGGTAAATGTAAACTTACAAATTAGAGATTCTAGCCAATGAAAAAAGTGCTGGTAATTGGCTACGTATGGCCAGAGCCAAATTCATCTGCTGCGGGAACGCACATGATGTCGTTATTAAATGCATTCAAAGCGCAAAACTGGGAGGTTGAATTTGCAACCCCCGCGCAGCGTACCGAGCACATGGTTAACCTAGACGACTACGGTATAACAAGCCAAAGCATTGCCCTAAACTGCGAAAGCTTTGACGAATACGTTAAAGCCTATAACCCAGATATAGTGATGTTTGACCGCTTTATGATGGAAGAGCAATTTGGTTGGCGCGTAGATAAGCATTGCCCCAATGCCGTTAAAATTCTCGATACTGAAGATTTACAATGCCTACGTAATGCACGCCACGAAGCACACAAAGGCGAGCGCGAGTTTACAACCAGCGACTTACATTCAGATATAGCAAAACGCGAAATAGCGGCTATTTTGCGCTGCGACCTCAGCTTAATTATTTCAAGCTTTGAGATGAGCTTACTAAACAGTGTGTTTAAAGTAGAGCCAAGCTTATTACATCACTTACCGTTTATGGTCGATTTAAGCGCATTGCCCAAAACCACAAAAAGCTTTGATGAACGCGCACACTTTATGACCATAGGTAATTTTAGACACGCCCCAAACTGGGATGCCGTGCTGTACTTACAAAAAATATGGCCATTAATTCGTAAGCAACTGCCAAAAGCCAAGCTACACATTTATGGCTCTTACCCGCCACCAAAAGCCACAGCACTTAATAACCCTAAAAATGGGTTTTTAATAAAAGGCTGGGCCGATAACGCCTATGATGTAATGCAAAGCGCGCGCGTATGTTTAGCGCCCCTTCGTTTTGGTGCAGGTATAAAAGGTAAGTTACTTGAAGCCATGATAATGCAAACACCCAGCGTTACCACCAGCATTGGAGCAGAGGGCATGCACAACGATTTACCGTGGTCTGGTAAAGTGGTTAATAATACCGAAGATTTTGCAAATGCAGCCGTTGAGCTTTATAACAATCAAACTGATTTTGAACACGCTCAGCAAGCTGGCAATACGCTACTTAACACCCTGTACGACAAAGTAAAATTAAGCGCCGCGCTCATTAATAAAATAGATGCAATAAGCAGCGATTTAGCAGCCCATAGGGAAAAAAACTTCACCGGACAAATGCTCAAACATCATACAATGCGAAGCACGCAATATATGGCGCAATGGATAGCAGAAAAAAATAAAAAATTAGATTAAAAATGACTAGACTCTTATAGATTTGTGTTTAAAATCGCGCCCATTACAAATGGGCGTTTTAGCCTATACTTTTAGCTAATTTATTTACACACTGGCCTAAATAAGATTTGAAAACTGCAACCTTCACAGAAAAACGCAAATTTATCGTTAAGTTAGGTAAAATGCTTCACAAGTATGGTACGCCTGCTTACCGCCTAGAAGCTCACCTAATGGAAGTGGCTACCTACTTAGGACTTAAATCGTCGTTTGTTATGTCGCCAACCTCTGTAACGTTTGTAATTTGGACCGACGGCCACGAAGACGAATACACACACGTAGCACGAGTTGATCCTGGCGATCACGATTTAGGCTCACTTGCCGACACCGACGATTTAGTAAATCAAATGCTTGACGACAAGCTAAGTTTGCAAGAAGTCGACGCTCAGCTTGATGCTATTTACGATATGCCAAACCCGTACAATAAACTTGTTACAGGAGTTGCCTTTGCAACCTCTGGTGGTGCATTTGCAATGCTAATGGGCACAAGTTGGACTGATGTTATGTGGTCATCGCTGCTTACATTAGTAGTTTATGTATTTGTACTTTGGTCTACACGCTCTAAACGTGTTGCACATATGCTTGAGCCACTTGTTGCTATTATTTCAGCTGTATTAGCCTGTGCGGTAAGTGTGTACATAACCCCTGAAATTAATATACGTTTAGTGGTGCTTTCGGCCATTATTGTATTTATACCTGGCCTTGCACTGGCGCTTGGTTTAGCCGAGCTTGCAGCTAGGCATTTAGTGTCGGGTACTGCGCGAGTTATGGACTCGTTTATGCTGCTATTTAAACTGTACTTTGGTGCCTTTATTGGCATAGGTATTGGCTTTGCCATGTTTGGCCAAGCAGACTTTGTGCAGCCAGAGCCTCTTCCTAAATGGACAGCATGGCTAGCTATACTCCTGCTTTGTAGCAGCTTAGTTGTTATATTTAGAACTAAAATTAAGCATGCGGGTTGGTCTATTGCATCAGGTTTTATAGCTTACGGCACAAGTATTGGTTCTGCTATGTACCTAGATTACACGTTAGGTACGTTTGTAGGGGCTTTATCGGTAGGTATATTTAGTAACTTATTTAATCGTGTTGCTAATGCGCCAGCTTCAATTGTTGCCATGCAAGGCTTAATTGTATTAGTGCCTGGTAGCAAAACCTATATTGGCTTAAACTCACTGATTGAAGGCCAAGACTTTGTATACGCAGAGCATATTGGCCAGCAAACGTTTTTAATATTTATGTCGCTAGTAGCAGGGCTAATATTTGCAAACGTGGCTCTTCCGCCTAAAAAGAGTTTGTAAGCACAAACCTATAAACAAAAAGCCTGTTACCTTAAAAAGTAACGGGCTTTATTATTTATAATGCTATTAGCCGTGCGGTATTGTTAAAACAATTTTTCCTACGTGCTGTTTTTGCGCAAACACTTGCTGCGCCGTAACATTTCAGTAAGAGAAATGTTTTTGCCACAATAGGCTTAATTTTTTCTTGCTCAATAAAGTTAACTAAGCTTTTAAATACCTCTGGTTCTAACACTGTGCAGCCAAAAAACGTTAAGTCTTTTAAATATACAAAGTACGTATATCTAGCTCAACTAACGCCCCGCCAATAGCGCCCGATACCGCATAACGCCCTTTAGGCTTTAACACTTCTAGCAGCTTTGGATTATTACTTTGACACTTCCCTATTAAGTTAATGCACTAAGCAGGGAATTTATTTAACTAACGTAACCAATTAGTTTTACCCAGTTCAACGACTTCATCCCCTTTGCCGTTTATTAACGCTTTCATCATATAAACACTAAAGCCTTTTGCTTGCTCTAATTTTATTTGCGGCGGCATCGAAAGCTCTTGCTTTGCAGTATCTACTTCTAACACAACCGGGCCTGAGTGATTCATCATCTCATCCATTGCCGAAGGGAGTTCGTCTGGGTCACTTACATGAATGCCTTTTAAACCGCAGGCTTGTGCAATTTTAGCAAAACTTGGATTTTCTAAATCAGTGTCGCTTGATAAAAACCCGCTGGCTTTCATTTCCATTGCTACAAAACTAAGTGAGCGATTATTATAAACAACAATTTTTATAGGCAAATTAAGCTGCTTAAGCGAGATTAAATCACCCATCAACATAGAAAAACCACCATCGCCACACATTGCAATTACTTGGCGGTCTCTATCTACCGACTGAACACCCATTGCCTGCGACATCGCATTAGCCATAGAACCATGGTTAAACGAGCCTATTAAACGCCGCTTACCATTCATAGATAAATAACGTGCAGCCCATACAGTAGGTGTACCTACATCACAAGTAAACACAGCATCCTCGGCTGCTTGCTCGTTTAGTAAACGCGTTAAGTATTGCGGGTGAATTAAATTTTGTGAGGTTTTACCACTGGCAAGTTTATCGAGATCTTTTCGAGATTCTTTATAGTGCTTAACACTCTTTTGTAAGTGCGAGTCTGTGCGATCACCTTCAATGTACTCAAGTAATGTGGCCACTGAATTTTTTGTATCGCCTAATACGCCACAATCAATTTGAACGTGTCGCCCGAGTGATGCCGCTTTATTATCAATTTGTAATATGGTGGTATTTTCAGGGTAAAAAGCCCGATACGGAAAACTCGTGCCAATCATCAATAATGTATCGGCCTCTTGCATTGCATGATAGCCCGACGCAAAACCTATAAATCCGGTCATACCAACATCATAAGGGTTATCGTATTCAATAAACTCTTTACCGCGCATAGCGTGTACTATGGGTGCTTGTAGTTTATCGGCAAGTGCTACAATTTCATCATGTGCATCTCTACAGCCTGCACCGCACAACAACGTTACTTTTTTACTCTTATTAAGATGCGTAGCCATTGCTTTAATATCAGATAAATCAGCAACAGTAGTGGCTTTTTTTGGAACATTCCACTTAGGAGTAATACCCTTAGGTATATCTTTTAATGCAATATCGCCGGGTAATACAAGTACACTTACGCCTTTATTTAATATTGCTTGGCGCATTGCGGTTTCAAGCAAATAAGGCATTTGTTGTGGGTTTGACACCATTTCGCAATACACACTGCATTCTTTAAATAATTCTTGCGGGTGGGTTTCTTGAAAGTAATTGCTACCAATCTCTGATGATGGAATATGCGAAGCTATTGCTAACACCGGTACATTATTACGCTGACAATCAAATAAGCCGTTAATTAAATGAAGATTACCCGGACCACACGAGCCAGCACACACCGCAAGTTCGCCTGATAAGTGGGCTTCGCCACCGGCTGCAAAGGCTGCGACTTCTTCATGGCGCGTACCTAGCCATTCAATTGTGCCCATTTTACGTAAGCTTTCACTAATGCCGTTAAGTGAATCGCCAGTTACCCCCCAAATTCGTTTTACGCCAGCTTGCTCAAGGGTTTTGGTGATAAAACATGCGATATTTTCACTCATAATATAGAACTCCTAACAGTTAAGTTATTCTGTAAATTGAATTATCTTTGGGCTCTACCAGTACTAATATCGTTTAAAAATGCGCTCAATTAATGAGAAACGACACACATGAAATACAAATGATAGAGTAACAACAATACGTTTAAATATTGTCATGCACCTATACTGATACATAAAACATGAATGTCGCCTTTAAACTATATATGAATAAACTAAGATGAGATTTTTAGTGGCTTAACTATGAATATGGTATTATCTGACCCAATTATTTTACTGAATGTTTCTGTGTTATTTTTATGCCAAACTCAGCTTCTTGCTTTACCCCTTTTTTACAAAATATAAATGCGCTTTCGCGTCCAGAAACATTTACCTTTCCCTTTTATTATCAGCCGCATCCGCTAACTATTGCAGCTGCAACACAGTTGCAACAACAGCTAGAACCACTCTCACATTTAAAAGCCGAAAACGCAGGTAAAATGTTTGGTGTGTTAGTTGTGCAAAACAAAAATAACCAGCTGGGGTTTTTAAGCGCGTATTCGGGGCAGATTGAAGGCGATAAAGGCAGTATTAACTTTGTGCCACCGGTATCAAATATGCAGCTAAACGATGAAGGTTATTTAGCACAAAGCAAAATTATTAATGACATAAACAGCCAAATTAATGAGCTTGAAAGCAGCGCAGAGCTCACCGCTATTAATAAAAAGCTTGATGAATCAAAAGCTATGTTTAACGAGCAATTACTTGCGCAGCAAGCCCTAATGCAGGCCGGAAGATTAGTACGTAAAAAGCAGCGAACTGAAGGCGAAGCCGAACTAAGCGAGGATGATTTTGAGCAACTTAAAAATAAACTAGCCGGGCAAAGCATTGTTGAAAAAAAGCAATTACAAGCGCTTAAGCTTAATTGGCAAAATAAAATAGAACAGCTAGAGAGCGCTCAAACCAAAATTACAGACAACGTAAAACATTTAAAAAAGCGCCGTAAAACGCTATCTAAAAATCTACAAAAAATGCTTTTTGCTCAGTATCAGTTTTTAAATGCCCATAAAGAAGTAACCGACCTAAATGCTATTTTTGCACAGCTGCCAGAGCATACTCCACCCTCTGGCGCAGGCGATTGCGCAGCACCAAAGTTATTACAATATGCGTATAAACATAACTTAAAGCCCATTGCTATGGGTGAATTTTGGTGGGGAGCAGCCCCTAAATCAGCCATTAGGCAACATAAAAATTACTACCCTTCTTGTTATAGCAAATGCCAACCAATACTTGGGCATATGCTAAAAGGCCTAAATGTTGAAACCAATCCGCTACTTGAAAACCCGGCCGATGGGAAAGAGTTAAGTATTATTTATAAAGACGACGACTTACTGGTGGTAAACAAGCCTGCTGAGTTTTTATCGGTCCCAGGTGTAAATATTGATGACTCTGTTTATATGCGAATAAAAACACAATTCCCTGAAGCTTCAGGCCCATTAATAGTTCATCGTTTAGATATGTCGACCTCAGGATTATTGATGATCGCACTTAATAAACGTGTACATAAAGCCCTGCAAAAACAGTTTATAGAGCGCACTATTGATAAACGTTACGTTGCACTGGTTGATGGAAATGTAAGTGAAGATAGCGGCGAGATAAATTTACCCCTCATGCTCGACTTTGATGACAAGCCACGCCAAATGGTGTGCTATACAAATGGCAAACCTTCGCTTACTACTTGGCACGTACTTGAGCGAAAAAACAATATTACTCGTTTACAGTTATACCCAAAAACGGGGCGTACACATCAGCTACGCGTTCACTGCGCCCATAGCTTAGGATTAAATATGCCTATTATTGGGGATACACATTACGGCCAAAAAGCCGATAGACTTCATTTACATGCCGAGTATTTAGCGTTTACTCACCCAATAACTCTTAAACGCTTAGAGTTTGAAGTAGCGCCAGATTTCTAATAATTATTAGGCGCTTTACATGTGCGAAAATATACTTATAAGGTCTTTAGTTTATTAACGGCGTTACCAATTTAGAATATAGATTTATATTAAAATTTATTTAGGTATAGAGAGCCCTAAGGCTTGCTCCCGTTATAAGATTCCAATGTTTTTCTCTAAAGACAGTTTAATCACAAGTGAGGAGTACAGCCTAATAATCTCGTTAACGATTCCTGCAATACTCTATTAGCTTATTGCTGTAGTTATAACTAAAACGGTAATTTTTAGTATATCTCTGTCGTTCCTTATTTATCACTGTGTAAAAAAACACTCATTGGGTTTTTATACTACGTTATTGCCTACTTAAGTGTAATGTCTATACATTTTAGGTTTTTCCTGTTCTAAGCAACAAACAGTCCGCTTTAAACTCACATCAAACAGGTCACACGACCTAGTATTTTAGTGATTAATCATATTATTACTTATTAAGCATTAAGTTATAATTTAAAAGTAATGCTATAGTAAGTTAAACAAATAATAATAAAAGTCATAAATGTTAAATACGAATAACAATACGCACATACAAAATTTTAAACGCAGTGTATTGATCAAAGCTGCTCTTATTTGCTTTTTTATATTTATTAGCATGTATAGTTTTGCTGATAGTAGTGATGAGAATACGCTTTTAAGTTCTTTGGGTTTCAGTAAAGCTGAAAACTTGATTAACGATGTTAGAGCAAACAAACTAGATTACTTAATCAATGAAAAAAAACTCACTAAAGCATTTGAGCTAAGCAAAGAGCAACGCTGGGAGAGGCTTCACCTAGAGGCTGCTGCGCTGTATGCTGAACTGCTATTTCGACAAGAACGCTACAAGCGTTTAAAGCACCACTTAGCATTTTACTTAAGTAATAAACAACTAACAGAACAAAAAGATGTGCACCTTTTATTTTTAGAGTCGCAATTAAAATCTTTAGCTAGAAATGAAGATCCAACACCTGCAAAAAACCTTGCAAAAGAGCTTGAAAAACTAATACCTCAACATTCAGATAACGAAAAAATTATTATTTTTCGCGCTTTAGCTTACTACTACACAGATACTGATGTGTTAAGAAAAACTTTAAACGCAGCTCTAGAAGGCTTAGAGCTTGCTTTAAAAAACAATGACTTTGCAGCGCAAGGCTATTTTTATAGAAAAATAGCCGATGCTTATCACTTACTTACTGATGTAGATAAAGACAAGAGTAAAGCGGTTTACTATGCAAAAAAAGCAGTAAAAGCGTACGAAAAAACAAGCGATGGCCTTTTTACTGCAAAAGCATACTGGAGTTTAGGTAATGTGTTGTTAGAAATTAATGACCCAAACAATGCCTTAATACAGTTAAATAAAGCCTTGAGCTATTTTAAGAAAGTTAACATGAAAAAAGGTTTAGCATTTGCTCAATACTCAATTGCTGACATTCAATACCTTCAGGGAAATTACAACACAGCGTTAACGCTAGTAAACCAAAACATTGAACTTGCCCGCTCTGCTGGCATTCACGATATGCACCTTGCCTCATTGATTTTACTAGCTGATATATACATTAAACAAAACTTATTAGATAAAGCAAATCAAGTAAACGACGAGGTATATAATAATCTAGATAAGTTTACCCGTAGTATATATAAAGCTCGATTTTTAGCTAAACGCTATGAGCTTAAGCGAAGGCTGAACTACATTGACGATGCCTTTGAAGCAATCGAAGATAAACTCGTTTATACAAAAAAGCACTATGAAGCAACGAGCGAAAGTAACATAAAAGCACTCCAAATTAAGTTCGAAGTAAAAGAAAGAGAAGACAAGATATCGCAGCTAGAATTCGAAAAAGATATCAACAAACTTCAAGCAATCGAAGAACACCAACAAAAAATAATTTGGCGCTTAAGCGCATCCATTGCATTCATTTTAGTTCTTGTATCGTTATTCTTATTTTACCGCCAAATACGTCAGCGAAAAAAATATCATACTATTGCGTTAACCGACTACCTAACTAATAGTTTAAACCGCCGTGGAGTAATGCAAATAGCTGATAATTTGTTAGCCAACAAACCAGCATCAATTGCGATTGTTGATTTAGACTACTTTAAAAATATTAATGACAAATTTGGCCATGACACAGGGGACTTAGTACTGATTAAGTTTGCTCAAGCCGCTAAAGATACGCTAAGTGAAAATGATACATATGGGCGTTACGGCGGCGAAGAATGGCTGTTTGTTTTGAATACATTAGATAAGCAAAAAATTAACGACACGTTTGAGAACTTAGCACTCACTTTATCTGAATATTGCCGTGAAATAGAAGCCTTACCGAGTAAAATAAACATTACCTTTAGCGTGGGTGTTGCAATAAGTAATACTCACTCTAAATCACTTGATGTGCTTATTAAACATGCAGACCAACAGCTGTATAAAGCAAAAGAAAATGGCAGAAACCAAATAGCAATCGCGTAAATATACGTTATTAGTCACCTTCAATAATCATCTGTTTTATTTTGTGGGCTTTTTCAAAGTGATCTAATTTATGGGTGTGTATCCACCACGTAGCTGCTTGCATAAGCATCTCAGGATCCGTATTTTTATTTGCAAAAAAAGCGTAAAAAGAAAGCCCTACGTTTTCGCCTTTGGCTGCTATTTTTTTATCGCACACAGCTATAATTTTTGCTTTTAGTTCTTCCTGCATACATACCTTATTTAATTGTATTTTTACTATCTAAATATACCATTTAAAACACTAACGATTAGCTGTAAAAGACTTCTATCAACAATACTATGATTCTCAAACTCTTTATTAGGCGTATTTACTTTTGTAGCTTTGCATTCATTATCTAGTGGCTCATTTTTATGTAAATCTGTTTCATAAGCTATATCAGCTTGCTCCATGCATTTTGCAGAGCCCGCATAAGGCTGAGCAGCACAGCCAGTTAAAAATATACACAGCGATAATAAAGCTAAAAACGCTTTCATAATAAATCCTATTTTACGCACCTTCTGCCTTATATTATAGCTACAAGGTTGCTTATTTAGTCGGCTATCAAAACAAGTAGGTCAATAAAAAACACACCTACTTCATCAAAAAAAGTATCCTCTTTAGCATTCTTTTTTAATTGAGCACTTATACATTCATTATAAACTTCTGAGCTTGTTTGAGAGCCATTTGGCTCATTTATTTCTGCTTCTTTTATGCATAAGCTTCGATCAGAATACGGGGCTGTACTACATGCACTTAACAATGCACACAGTAGCAGTGCTGTAGTGAAGGTTTTTATATTCATCCTTAAACAATCCTATTAATTAAAGTTTTATAAATCACATATATAAAACGACTATGTAAAACCTGTACCTAAATAACGCTAACACTTTATCACTCCACTAAAATATACAACCAGTAAATATTTGTAAGGTTCTGTAGAGCTAAAACCTGAAAATATTGCATAAGCGTGCTTGTAAAACTTACAGGCTGCATACTCCCATGAGCAAACGAACAAATATAAACCTATTAAATTCAAAAAGTTAAATCATGGCATTTAGCTTGCTTCAATATTTGTAAGCAATTAAAGAGCAAGTAAAGGATTAGTTATGAATATATTTGAAGCGCTACGTCACGATCATGATAAACAACGTAAATTGGTAGATGCACTTATTCAAACGCATGGCGATACAACTGAGCGCCACAAGCTAATGGACGAGCTTAAAACAGAATTAGAAGATCACGCTAAATTTGAAGAGCGTTATTTTTATAATCCACTTATGTTTGATGATTTAACGCACGAAAAGGCACGCCACAGCGTAGCAGAGCATCATGAAATTGATGAGTTAATTGAACAACTTGAAGATACCGAAATGAGCTCGTCTGCTTGGTTAATTGCGGCTAAAAAACTGCACCATTTAGTACATCACCATTTAAGTGAAGAAGAACATGAAGTATTTCAATTAGCGGGTAAAGCTTTGACCGAAGGGCAAAAAGAGAGCCTTGCTGAGCAGTACAACGATGCAATGCATTAAAACCGACTTCCATACACTCCCTTGTGTACTTATTGGTTATAAGCCTTATGGCTTATAACCATTTTTTTGCTTTAAATAAAGATTATTTAACAGTAAATTTTACGTCTTGGTCACGTAATAGATAAAGCGCAAAACATGCTGCCCACATTGGCCACGCAGTAAAAAATAATAAGTTGTTAAAGCCATCTATATACTGGTTGTAAGATGAAAGCGTTGATAGACCGTGCATTACAAAAATAATACCGTATGTAAGGCGTTTTTTAATACCCGCCATAAATGCTAAAACCAAAACAAGTTGTACAGCACCTATAACGTAAGCAATTATATCGGTAGAACCACTAATACCATAAAAATGCTCAAAAATACGTGCGCTATGTCCAGGGTTAACAAACTTATCGAATGTCCACATAACCATTACAATAAACACACCTACACGCAGAGATAAAAGTGACCACTGCAAACGATTTTGCACATCAGAACTGATTGAACCTGTCATAAAAATTCCCTAAAAAATATTAATAAACGTTAAGGTAAGCTAGACCGTATAAGTTAATTTTTATTTCAAAAAACAGTAATTATTTTTATTAACGGTACGTTTGAGCATTTATTTATAAATGTTAGGCCGTGTCGTACATGCTTTATAGAAGTATACTATGCTTAAAAAAATGATAAAAAGCAGCCATTTACAGAAACGATAAATTAAAGGTACTTAAGTACTACTTTTAAAATAATTGTTTGGGCTTATGTTCTAAAAAACAAAAAGAAGCACAATTTTATTGAAAGTTATTTTTATAGCCTTCGGTCTTTATCGCCAACAACATTTTAACCGTAGAGAGAAAACGTTTGAAACACGCATATTTAGCACTATCCCTAGCCACTATATTAAATACACCATTAATAGCATTTGCAGCTGAAGAACCAAAAGCAACAACTAAAAGCGCAATTGAACATATTGAAGTGGCTGGCCAAGTTCTTAAATCTCAAGGTTTATCTGTAAAAGATGCCACTGTAGATGGCCCTTTCGGTGATAATTTAGCGCTACAAGATATAGCCCGCTCGGTCACGCCTATTTCAAGCGAGTTAATAGAGCAACTAAACATTACTACCCTACAAGACGTACTTGCAGTAAGCCCAAACACTTACTCTGCAAGTGGCTTTGGTGCGCCAAGTTTACCTACTATTCGTGGCCAACTGGGTGAGCTTTTTCAAGATGGTACACGTCGCCAAGCAGGTAATAATGGGTTTGGTGTGCCGTTATCGTTCAACTCTATAGAACAAATAGATGTAGTAAAAGGTGCACCGCCGGTTTTATTTGGCTCAAGCCAACGTAACGGTGGTTTTGTAAATTTACACTCAAAGACTGCCTCTACAGATGAAAGTAAAGGTAAAGTTAAGATCTCAGCGGGGCGATGGGATCAATACAGTGCGCAAGTAGATTACACAGCGCCAATTATTCAAGACAAAGTGGGCCTTAGAGTAAGTTACGAGCACCTTGATGAAGGCAGCTACTACGATTATTCAGGTACAAAAAGCGATAGTTTATTTGCAGCACTTAGAATTTTGCCAGACGACAAAAGCAGTTGGGACATTAACTTTGAGCTATACCAAGTTGAATTTACCGATAACGCCGGTATTAACCGCCCTACCCAAGCCTTAATTGATGATGGCCTTTACATTACCGGCCAAGGCGTGCAAGCAAATGGTAGTACCGTACCGGCGGGGGGTTCAATTGTATCGCCTACTGGGCAAGTAAAAATAGATCGCAGCACCGTACTTACCGACCCTGATAACCAAAACGAAGCAACCACTTATTTAATTCACAGCATTTATAAGCGCGAGCTAAATGCTAATGCCTCACTTAAAAATATTACGTACTTTCAGCATTTACAGCGTGAAGAAATAGCCCAAAACAGCTTTGTAGAAATTATAGATGGCGCCGATACAGCGCAAAACCGTACTGAGCTTACTTACCGTTGGAATAGCGACCAGCAAACAATTTTTGCTTTTGACGTACGCTATAACAAAGTACTTGGCTACAGCCAATTTACTACCGAGGCCGATTTACCTATTGATTTAACTGGCCCACTTTCAAACCGCCGCATTCCCTTAACCGATGCACAAAAAGCACGTTTAGTAGAGCTAAGCCCAGGTGTATTTGTATCGCCTGGTGGTCAATACGATTTAGATAACGATGGCAGCGGCGACTTTAACCTATCAGACACCACCGATTCACGCTCATGGCAAACAGGACTTGCCATTCAACAAGACTCTGATTGGGGTGATAAGCTTCATACTAGCGTGGGTTACCGCGTTGACTTTTACGATGTAGAAGCAAACGACCCTATTGCACCACAAGGCCAAGTTGCTGCAAGCGACAGCATTAACGAAATACTGCATTCTGGCCAAGTTAGCTTTAACTACAAAATAAATGCCGACTACACCACCTATGGTGCAGCAAGTTATAACGAAGCAACATCAAACAGTATGGCTGGCGGTACATCACTTGGCGGTGATAACACAATTAGCGCGCAAAATTTTGCTACCGAAAACACATTAGTAGAGTTTGGCTTAAAGTACGCCCCAACCGATAGCGACTGGTACGCTGATGGCGCGGTATTTAGCCAGCGCCGTAGTTTACGTAATCGCGACGGCAGCAATACAGGTATTCGTACCACAGGTTTTGAAAGCCAAGTATTTTACGATGCTTACCCTTATTGGCTAAGTGCGGGCTACAGCTACATAGATGCTCGCTACGACAACTCTGCAAGCAGTCAAGATTCTGCTCAAGTAATCGATGCATTTGATAATTCGCGCCCAGATATTATTGCAGGTACGGGCGTTGGCGCGCCAAGTTTTACCGCGTTTGCACCTTCAAACCGCCAAGTTCAGGGCATTCCTGAGCAATCATTCAGTTTTAATGGAAATTATTCAATTAATTCGAAATGGCAAACGGGTTTTTCAGGTCTATATACAAAGAGTTACCCATTAGACTTTTTGGCAACAGTTAAAATTCGTGATCAATACACGTTAAACGTTAATACTAGCTATGCTTTTACGCCTAGTACTAAGTTGCGATTAGATGTAAACAACGTCACTAATCAAAAAAACTGGCGCCCAGTATTTGAAGGTGGTTATTTTGGAGCAACATTGGCATTTCCTGAATTGCCGATAAACGCAAAATTAACACTAACCCATAATTTTTAGAGCGGTTTGAGAGAGAACATGATTAAAAAACTATTTTTGGTATTGATTGCAGCAGCGGCTATAGGCTTGTTCTTTCACTTTAATTTACACCAGTTACTTACGCTTGAAGGCTTAAAAGGGTCGATGGATCAATTTAGCCAATATAAAGAGCAATCACCATTGTTGGTTTTTGGTGGCTTCTTTTTATTATACGTAGTGGTAACGGCTCTCTCATTACCGGGGGCGGCTATATTAACACTGGCCGCAGGTGCATTATTTGGCTTAGTTGAAGGCTTATTAGTTGCCTCGTTTGCCTCTACTGTAGGTGCTACGCTTGCCTTTTTAGTATCGCGTTACTTACTGCGCGATACAATTAAACAACGTTTTCCTGAGCGCTTAGACGCTATTGACGCGGGCGTTGAAAAAGAAGGTGGCTTTTACTTATTTACGCTTAGATTAGTGCCAGTATTTCCGTTCTTTTTAATTAACTTATTGATGGGTGTTACCTCAATTAAAGCATGGACCTTTTACTGGGTAAGCCAAATAGGCATGCTGGCGGGTACATTTGTATTTGTAAACGCAGGTACGCAACTTGCGCAAATTGAGAGCTTATCAGGCATTTTATCGTTAGATCTTATTTTATCGTTCGCTTTATTGGGTGTGTTCCCATTCATTGCTAAAGGAATCCTAAACGTGTTTAAAAAACGTCGCGTATACAAAAATTACACTAAACCTAAAAAGTTCGACCGCAACATGATTGTTATTGGCGCAGGTGCTGGCGGCTTAGTTACAAGTTACATTGCAGCAGCAGTTAAAGCCAAAGTAACCCTAATTGAAGCCGGCGAAATGGGCGGCGATTGTTTAAACTACGGGTGTGTGCCAAGTAAAGCCGTTATTAAAAGCGCTAAAATTGCTGAGCAAATTCGCCACGGTGAACACTACGGCTTAGAAAACGCAACACCGCAGTTTTCGTTTAAAAAAGTAATGGCACGAGTACACCAAGTAATTGCCGACGTAGCACCACACGACAGCGTTGAGCGCTACACAAACCTAGGCGTAGATGTTGTAAAAGGCTACGGTAAATTATTAGACCCGTGGACTGTAGAAATTAAGCTTAACGATGGCGGCACACAAACATTAACAGCCCGTACTATTGTTATTGCCACTGGCGCACGCCCATTTGTACCGCCACTTCCTGGTATTGAAGAAACAGGCTATGTAACAAGCGATACATTATGGACTAAATTTGCTGAGCTTGAAGAAGCCCCTAAAAAGCTTGTTGTACTTGGCGGTGGTCCAATTGGTAGTGAACTTGCACAAAGCTTTGCACGCTTAGGCTCAAATGTTACGCAAATTGAGATGAGCGAACGCATCATGATCAAAGAGGACCTAGAGGTGTCTAAATTTGCACATGAAGCGCTAACCGAAAGCGGCGTAAACATTTTAACCTCGCATCAGGCACTACGCTGTGAAGAGCGCGATGGCAAAAAGTTCATTGTGGTAAAACATAATGATACCGAAATCGATATTGAATACGATGAGCTACTATGTGCTGTGGGCCGAAGCGCTCGCCTTAAAGGTTACGGCCTTGAAGAACTCGGTATTGAAACTAATCGCACTGTAGTCACTAACGAATACCTTGAAACGCTTTACCCTAACATTTTTGCCGCTGGCGATATTGTAGGTCCTTATCAGTTTACGCACGTAGCCGCTCATCAGGGTTGGTACGCAGCAGTAAATGGCTTATTTGGTAATCTTAAAAAGTTTAAAGTAGATTACCGTGTTATTCCGTGGACTACGTTTATTGACCCAGAAGTAGCACGTGTTGGCTTAAACGAGCAAGACGCTATTGATAAAGGCATTGACTATGAAATCACTCGCTTTGAATTTGAAGAGCTAGACCGCGCCATTACCGACAGCGCCACCAAAGGCTTTATTAAAGTAATTACACCCAAAGGCAAAGACAAAATACTCGGTGTTACTGTGGTTTCTGAGCACGCTGGCGATTTAATAGCTGAGTTTGTACTGGCAATGAAACACGGTTTAGGCCTTAACAAAATATTAGGCACTATTCACAGCTACCCTACTTGGGCTGAAGGTAACAAGTACGCAGCAGGCGAGTGGAAACGCGCTCATGCACCTGAGAAAGTACTTAACATGCTTGAAAAATACCACACATGGCGCAGAGGCTAATATGTTTAAAACACCTTTAAAAGCGCTATTGTTAGGGTCAGCTTTGCTTGCAACATCGTTTGCAAGCAAAGCTCAAAATATGCACGACAGCTGGAATACATTATTAAACAACCATGTTGTAGCTATTAATCATGGCCACAGCACAGAGGTTGATTATTCAGCAATAAAAGCTAAGCACAGCGAGCTTAAAACCTATTTAGATTCGCTATCGGCTGTTACGCAAAATGAGTTTGATACATGGGAAAAACCTAAGCAGCTGGCGTTTTTAATTAACGCATATAACGCCTTTACTGTTGAGCTTATATTAACAAAATACCCAGATCTTAAGTCAATTAAAGATTTAGGCAGCTTTTTTAGCTCACCATGGAGCAAAGAGTTTGTGCCATTACTTGGTAAAACTCGCAGCCTTGATGATATAGAGCATGGTTTAATACGTGGCAGTGGTAAATACAACGACCCACGTATTCACTTTGCTGTAAATTGCGCAAGTATTGGCTGCCCAGCACTACGTGAAGAAGCGTATACTGCTGATACATTAGAAGCACAATTACAAGAGCAAACAGTCCGCTTTTTATCAGACATGACCCGTAATATAGTGCAAGATAACACGCTAAGTGTGTCTTCAATATTTAAGTGGTACGGCGATGATTTTGAACAAGGCTTTAAAGGTGCAAATACGCTGCAACAGTTTTTTATGCTATACCCTAAAGCACTAAAACTGATACCCGCTCAGCAAAAAGCGCTTAAAAATAACGACATGAAAGTTAAGTTTTTAGACTACAACTGGGATTTAAATGCTCGCCAATAAATTTTGGCAAACATTATCGCGATACAGCTTTTGCTGTGTCGCGTTTTGCATTTGCCTTGTTATTAGCTTTAAAAGCCTAGCAAGTACACAATTACAAAGCCGTTGGCAGCAAGTTGAAAGCTTAGGCAAAGACCAAAGCGTATATTTTTATGCGTGGGGCGGCGATGCGCAAATAAATGCGTATATTCAATGGGCTGCGCAGCAAGTAAAAATCAAATACAACATAAACTTAGTACATGTAAAGCTAAGTGATACCAGCGAAGCAGTAAGCCGCGTACTTGCCGAAAAATCAGCAAACAATAACGATAAAGGCAGCGTAGATTTAATTTGGATAAACGGTGCTAACTTTGCCACCATGAGCGAGCACTCATTATTACTTAAACAATGGGCTAATAAGCTGCCTAATTTTAGCTACACCGACCCTAGTAATAACCCCGCTGTTAATTTTGATTTTGGAATACCCACCAACGGAATGGAAGCACCTTGGGGCCAAGCATCACTCACCTTTTATTACGACAGTTTAGCAATTGACGGCACTGCAAATAACACACTACCAACAACCCTAAACCAATTACTTAGCTGGAGCGCACAAAACCCAGGGCGCTTTAGTTACCCAAAGCCACCTGATTTTTTAGGAATGAGCTTTTTAAAATACGCGCTTGTTATGCTACATCAACAAAGCGATGACACACTTAAAGCGCAGTTAAATCAGCCAGCTACTGCACAAAACACAGCCCAAGTATTAAACCCGTTATGGGACTTTTTAAATAAGCTGCACCCAACACTTTGGCGCGGCGGGAAACACTTTATGCAAAGTGGTGCACAAATGCGCCGTTTAGTAGGCGACACAGAGCTAAGCATAGCGTTTACGTTTTCAGCGCCCGAAGTGCCCGCAGCCGTTAAACGTTATGATTTACCTAAAGGTATTCGTAGTTATGCAATGCAAGATGGCAGTTTAAGTAACACCCACTTTGTAGCCATACCTTATAATGCAAGCCATCAGCAAAGTGCGAAATTAGTGGCTAATTTTTTATTAAGTCCAGAGGCGCAAGCTCAAAAACAAAAAGCGCCTATATGGGGCGATAAAAGTGTACTTATTCAGTCAACGCTAACAACACAGCAACAAGCCTTATTTAAAACAACTCAGCCGCATGCAAGCGCGCTGCCTTTGAATAGTATTAAACGCACGCTAAGTGAGCCACACCCAAGCTGGGTAAACGCTATTATGCAAGGTTGGCAAACACGTTTTGGAATAAGCCAATGAGTGTTGTTTCAAATAAGTTAGCAGCAAGCCCACCGCTTAAACCACATAAAAGCGCCGATATGTTTAGTAAATTAGTTAAATTAAGTCCACGCTTTTTACTGGCATTACTAATTTTGCCGGTGATAGGCGGCCTAATTAGCGTGCTATTGCCCGCTTTTGGCTATGCGCCAGTACTTGAGCATACAACACTTGGCCTACATGGCTTTACTATGCTTATGCAAACACCCGGCCTAACACACATGGTTATGCTAAGTGTTGGCACCGGATTAATAAGTACCTTACTTGCCTTTATCATTACGTTAATGATTTTAGCGGCATTTTTTAATAGCCCGTGGCTTAACCGTATTCAGCGTTTACTGAGCCCAATACTGGTAATACCCCACGCAGCAGCGGCTATTGCGGTTGGTTTTTTAATTGCTCCTTCGGGCATGATCTCGCGTTTAGTATCGCCTTGGTTTAGTGGATGGGAACTTGCGCCTAACGGCATGTTTCCGCATGACTCGTTTGGTATTAGTATAATTTTAGGCTTAACCCTTAAAGAGCTGCCTTTTTTACTGTTAATGGCGCTAGGTGTGCTTGCCCAACCTGAGCTTGGCAAAAAACTGCGCCAACAACATAAAGTAGCGCTTAATTTAGGCTACTGCCCTATGACTGCTTTTTTTAAAGTGATACTGCCAAGCCTTTACCCATTACTGCGCCTACCCATTTTAGCCGTATTGGCTTATGCCAGCGCAAGTGTAGAAATGCCACTTATTCTGGGGCCAAATACACCACCCACCTTGGCAGTCGCTATTATGCACTGGTTTAACGATGTAGATTTAAACCTGCGTATTAAAGCCTCTGCAGGGGCATTATTGCAGCTTGTACTTACTGGTGGTTTACTAGCTCTTTGGCTTGGAGGCGAAAAAACCATAAAAGCATTATTTAGTGATTTACTCACCAATGGCGAGCGAGAATATGGCGGTGTTTATTGGCAAAAAATAACAACCGTATTAACAGTATTTGTAATTGGCTTTATTTTGCTCTCGTTAATTGGCTTAATTATGTGGTCGGTTGCCGGATTTTGGCGTTTTCCGGCGGCACTGCCCGATCAGCTCACGCTACTTCACTTTAAAAGTGCGCTAATGCAAATGCAAAGCCCGCTTTATAATACCCTTGCTATAGGGCTAGTTACTACGTTATTTGCCATTATTATTACCCTTTTGTGCCTAGAGTCAGAGCAGTTAAGTGCAAAACCCATGTCGCGCTTTACCAGCTTAATTATTTATTTACCGTTGCTTGTACCAAGTATTGCGTTTTTATTTGGCCTAGTGTGGCTGCAACAACTAGTAAATAACCAAGCCGCGTTTTTTAATGTGGTATTTACCCATTTATTGTTTGTACTGCCGTATGTGTTTTTATCGCTTGCGAGCAGTTATAGGCGATTAGACCCTCGCTTTGCTAATGTAGCAGCAAGCCTTGGCGCAACACCCTGCAAAGTGTTTTTACAAGTAAAATTACCCCAGTTATTTGCCCCTATTTTAATTGCGGCCGCACTTGGTTTGGCCATTAGTTTTGGCCAATATTTACCTACACTTTTAGCCGGTGGCGGGCGCATAGCAACAATTACAACCGAAGCGGTTACCCTTGCAAATGGCGCAAGTAGGCGTACCAGTGCTGTGTATGCCATTATGCAAATGGCATTACCACTAATTGGCTTTATACTGGCGTGGGTTTTACCTAAGTACTTTTTTAAAAGCGCACATCGCTAACCCATAAATTAAAAGGTTTTTAATGCAGTCATCTTTAGAGATTAAAAATTGTGAGCTTTATCGTCAACACGAGCTATTACTAAGCTTAAACGAGCAGGTAAAAGGCGGCGAAATACTTACTATTATGGGGCCATCAGGCAGTGGTAAATCAAGTTTATTAAACTGGCTTACCGGCACATTACCCAACGGCTTTAGCGCAAATGGCGAAGTGTGGCTTAACGGTAAAAATATTAATAATTTACCCGCACATTTACGCCACATAGGTGTGCTCTATCAAGATGCGTTATTATTTTCGCATTTATCGGTAAGCGGTAACATTGCCTTTGCTATGCCTAAAGGCAATAAAAAACAGCGCCTTGAAAAAATAGAGCACGCCCTTGAACAAGTAGGATTGAAAGGCATGGCTAATCGCCACCCCGACAACCTCTCTGGTGGGCAACAAGCACGCGTAGCTTTACTGCGTATGCTATTAAGCGAACCAAAAGCTATTTTGCTTGATGAGCCATTTAGCAAGCTCGATACCCAATTAAGAGTAGATACCCGCGAGCTGGTATTTAGCCAAATACGTGAGCATAAACTGCCCGCTATTATGGTAACCCACGATCATAGCGATGCAGAAGCCGCAAACGGCAAACTGATCACCTTAAATTTAGCCAAATAAATACACGCACAAAAAGCACAAGGCACTAAGCATGTTAGACAAATACATAACCCCGGTAATAAAGCCACTGTTAACCCCTGTTGTAGCGTTAATGCACAAGCGTGGTATAACGCCCGACCAACTCACTGTGGCAGGTTTTTTAATAGGGCTATTAGCTGTGCCATTAATTGCGTTTGAAATGTGGTACGCAGCGTTAACAGCTATTGCTTTAAATCGTATTTTAGATGGGCTAGATGGCGCATTGGCACGCCATGCAAATTTAAGTTCAAGCGCTGGCGGTTTTTTAGATATTACCCTCGATTTTTTATTTTACGCGGCAATTCCGCTTGGCTTTATTTTGGCAAACCCCGAGCAAAACGCCATTGCAGGTAGCATATTACTGGCCGCTTTTATAGGCACAGGCTCAAGCTTTTTAGCCTTTGCCATAGCCGCCGAAAAATTTAAGCTCGAAAAACCCCAGTTTAAATACAAAAGCTTTTACTATTTAAATGGTTTAACCGAAGGCACAGAAACCATAGCGCTGTTTATCGCCTTTTGTATATGGCCGCAGCACTTTGCAATAATGGCAAGTATTTTTGCCACTGCGTGCGCTATTACTATTTTTACACGTATACATGGTGGTTATAACACGCTTAAACGCCAAGAGGCCGATGAGGTTACACAAGCCAATGAGTAATGAAATTTGGTGGCGTTTAGGGTTCTTTTTTAGCATTTTAGTTATTATGATGCTGCTAGAATCGCGTATGCCCGCACGTAAATCGCCTATAAAAAGTAACACCCGATGGTTTGCTAATTTTGGACTCGTGTTTACTTCATCACTAATTGCCCGCTTAAGTGTACCCATTGGCTTAACCGCCGTAGCGCTTTATAACCAAGAGCACGGTATTGGTTTATTTAATCAAATAGCCACACCAAGTAGTGTTGCTATTATTTTAAGTATGCTATTGCTTGATATACTTATTTATTGGCAGCATAGGTTATTTCATAACGTGCCTATTTTGTGGCGTTTGCATCGCGTACACCACGCCGATGCGCATGTAGATACCAGCACAGGTTTGCGTTTTCATCCTATAGAAATTGTACTAAGCATACTTATAAAATTGATTGCCGTTACCGCTTTAGGGGTACCCGCTATTGCAGTATTAATATTTGAAATAGCACTTAATGGTTTAGCGTTATTTAATCATGCAAATATACGCTTGCCACAAGCAATAGAAAAACCACTTCGATTAATTTTAATGACCCAAATACTGCATCGTATTCACCATAGTCAACGCGTGAGCGAAACCAATTCAAACTACGGATTTAGCGTTATTTGGTGGGACAAACTGTTTGGTAGCTACAAAAATGAAGCGCAAAAAGCCGATAACGACATAGATATAGGCTTAAAAGAATACCCAAGCCAAAAACAAAATGCCTCACTTTGGGGTTTGCTAATAATGCCCTTTAAAAATAAGTAGCTTTCACTTAAATAATATCAACTTGCTTACATTAAATTAGAGCAAGTTGATGTTTGCAATGCATTTAATCTTATAAATGTACCCAATTAAGCACCGCTTTATCACGTCATTTTATATCTTGGATTTAACTTAAAAAATCAATTTAGAGCACTTAAATGCAACAACCAGCGCTTCGTAATCACTTGATTTATAAATAAAATATACTAAAAAGCTTAATTGATGAACTGGTCATACCGTAAATTTAATGTAAATAAGTAAACAAATATGTTGACCATTTACACGCTCCACAATATCATTTGTAAGCGCTTACAAAACACATGTTAAAATGTAAGCGCTTACAACACAAAAGTATAGCTCTAAAAACAATTAATCTGACAATAATCTGTTGAAACCGGGGTTCAGTTATGAACATTGAAACAACGCACATTACACGCTTATTTGCCGCTATCTCTTTAGCAACGTTAGCTGGCTGTGGTGGCGATTCTGCCACTAAATCGAATTTTGAAAATGTAGATGCCTCTGAGCCAGTTTCAGATTGGCAAATGGTGTGGAGCGACGAATTTGACGGCTCTGCCATTGATACTAATAAATGGAACTTTGAACTAAACTGCGACGGCGGTGGTAACAACGAAAAACAATGTTACACCGACAGCGAACAAAACGCTTTTATTGCCGACGGTGTGCTAAACATTGTTGCCCTACCAGCGACAGAAGGTGCTGAAAAGCCATACACTTCTGCGCGTTTAAATACCCGGTACAATGCTGACTTTACTTATGGCCGCTTTGAAGTACGTGCAAAGCTACCTTCGGGTCAAGGCAGTTGGCCTGCATTTTGGATGCTACCAACAGATGAAGAATACGGTACATGGCCACGCTCTGGCGAAATTGATGTTTTAGAGTCTGTAAACCTTAAAACTGCTGATGAAGATGGCGGTATTGAGTCAAGCATTCATGGCACATTACATTACGGCCGCGCGTGGCCAGATAACAGCTACACAGGCCAAGAATACAAATTCCCTGAAGATAGCAACCCAGCAGATGACTTTCATACCTACGCTATTGAATGGCAAGAAGGTGAAATTCGCTGGTACGTTGATGGCTACCTATACGCAACGCAGCGTCAATCAGAAGTTCGTACTAATGCCAATGGCGATGCAGTAGGCCTTACTCACCGAGGTTGGTTTGCAGAGTATTTTGAACAAGGTTCTGGCGAGCTTGAAACCCATTGGGATAGCGCTCCTTACGATAAAGACTTCCACCTATTATTAAACTTAGCCGTAGGCGGCGACTGGCCAGAAAACGTAAATGAGTTAGGCGTAGATGCCAACGCATTTGCAAACGGCCAAACGTTTGCAGTTGACTACGTACGTGTTTATCAATGTGCATCTAACCCAGATACTGGCAGAGGCTGTGAAACCATTCGCCCAGGTTACGATAGCCTAGACGATGCCCTACTTGAAGGCGATGCCCCTATTCCAAGTGCACCATCTACCGGTATTGCGACCCCATTAACTATTTTTGGCGATAGCTTTAACCCTAACTGGCCAGCATGGGATTGTTGTGGTGGCTCAACACCTGCAGTAGTGAACGATGAAGAGCAAGGTGACGTAGTTGAATTTACAATAGGCAGCGAGCCTACAGTAGTTGGTTTTATTAGCCGCGATGCGTTTATTACTGACGAAAACGGTGCTGCAACACCATTTGATGCATCCCCAATGTTAGAAGAAGGCTACGTACGCTTTAAAATGAAAGTAACAAGCGCTCCAAGCGTGCCTGATACCACATGGTTTGTAAAACTTGAAAGCACAGAAGCCTCAACAGATGCAGATATGCCGCTTTCAAATAGTGTCGAAGGCCAAGCACCTGTTGTAGGCCAATGGCAAACATACACATTTTTACTTTCTGACCTAGATGCCGCGGGCCTTGATATTAGTGCTATTGATGTACTAATGGTATTTCCTGAGTGGGGCACGGGCGAAGGTGCAACCTTTTTAATTGATGATGTTGAAATTACACAAGACAATATAGGCGCATCACCAGAGCTAACTATTTTTGAAGATGAGCAAAACCTAGCATGGCCAATGTGGGATTGTTGCGGCGGCTCAACACCTGTTGAGGCAATGGACGATGAAGAACACGGTTTAACTGCAGAGTTTAGTATTGGTGCAGATCCTACAGTTATGGGTTTTAACAGCCGCACTGAAGTAGGTGGTGCCGGTGAGACATTTGATGCAAGCAGCATTTTAGATGAAGGCGTTATTCAATTTGACTTAAAAGTAACGTCTACCCCTAGCGACCCTGCTACACCTTGGTTATTTAAAGTTGAATCAAATGGTGGCGACTCTGCAGTAGAGCTTGAGCTAACAGCAAGTGTAGAAGGCGCAGCACCAGTGACTGGCGAGTGGCAAACATATACCTTTAAGTTATCTGACTTAGCGGGTGCGGGCCTTGATGTAAGCACTATTGACGTACTTATGATATTTCCGGCATGGGCCGCAGGTGAAGGCTCGGTTTACCGTGTAGATAACGTTAAAATTTACAATCCTAATGCAGCACCAGTTGCCTCAGGTGAGCTTAACGTATTTACAGATACAGTCGCCGATCAGTGGAGCATATGGGATTGTTGCGCTGGCTCTACACCAACTACAGAAACCGACGATGATCAGCACGGCGCAGTGGCTCAATTTAGCATTGGTGCTACCCCAACTGTAATGGGCTTTTTAGCCGATGAAGACGTATCGTTTGATGCATCTGCCTTATTAGAAAGTGGCGTTGTACAGTTTGATATGAAAGTAGTCTCTGCGCCATCAAACGTGGATGCACAGTGGTTATTTAAAATTGAATCAATTGGCGCATCAAGTGCCGTTGAGCTGGCATTAACGCAAAGCGTTGAAGGCCAAGCACCAACAACCGGCGAGTGGCAAACATACACCTTCCCTATTCAGCAGTTATTTGATGCAGGCTTAGATATTAGCGCATTAAACGTAATCATGGTTTTTCCTAGCTGGGATATGGGCGACGGCGCACTTTACCGCATAGATAACGTAATAATTGCGAATCCATAAATACACACATTAATAGGCGCCTAGCGCCTATTACTACACAACAACATTTTATAAAGCAGAGCTATTATGAACACATTCAATTTTAAAAAGAGCCAACTTGCGGCTTCTGTGTCTCTTATCATTGCTGCGAGCACGTTAAATACGGCTATTGCCGCCGAAGCAGACACAGCAGCATCTCCTGATGTAGAAGTTATTGAAGTAAAAGGTATTCGTGGTTCACTTATTCGTTCTATGGATATGAAACGCGACTCATCTGGCGTGGTAGATGCCATTTCAGCTGAAGAAATGGGTAAATTTCCAGACACAAACTTAGCAGAATCACTACAGCGTATTACCGGTGTATCGGTAAGTCGTGCAAACGGTGAAGGTAGCCAAATTACGGTACGTGGTTTTGGCCCAGAGTTTAACTTAATTACGCTAAACGGCCGCCAAATGCCAGGCACAGGTTATACACGCTCGTACAACCTTGAAAATATTGCCTCTGAAGGTGTAAGCGCGCTAGAAGTATTTAAAACAGCCCGCGCCGATGTACCAAGCGGTGGCTTGGGTGCTACGGTAAACATTTCTACTGCACGCCCTTTTCAAAAGCCGGGTCAAAACTTTTCAGCAACTATTAAAGCAAATCACGACTCGTCTAACGAAGCCGGCGATGATGTAACTCCTGAGCTTTCGGCTGTTTATAGCAACACATTTGCAGATGACAGATTTGGTTTTGGTTTCTCGTTTTCGCATCAAGAGCGCGACTTTCAAAAACAACGTGCCAATATTCAAGGTTGGCAAGCCAATGTAGACCTGCCTGACTTAGATAGCAGTAATGTAGTTGATAACCGCACTGATCCATCAGGTAATTACTACTTCCCTAAAGACATGAACTACTCTATTGAAGATGTAGAACGTGAACGTACTAACGGCCAAGTAACTTTTCAATATGAACCGGTTGATGGCTTTGTAGCCACACTTGATTACACAGCAAGTAAAGCTGTTACGGGCTCTGAAAGTATTGGCTGGGGTATTTGGAACGACTTTGGTAGCAATATTAATGGCTACGAGCTTGATGAAAATGGCACAGCCGTTTATGCCGATATTAGCGGTAACGATGCCTCGTTTACAGCCAACAAAGGCACCACAGAAGTAAAAGCACGCTCTATTGGTTTAAACCTAGAGTGGGAAATAAACGACACATGGCACGTAGAGCTTGATTACCATGACTCTAAAAATGAAACCGATAACGGCGCCGATGACGGGCTAGGCAGTACCGGCCAAGTTATTTTAGGCTCTGATCAGCTAGCTAATAAAATTTACGATTACCGTACAGGCGATATTCCAAGTGCTCAAGTTAACTGGTTAAATGGCACAAGCGAATTAACGCCAGGCGAAATTGACTCTAACTTTAGCCAATTCACGCACTCGCCGGGTGAATCTAATATTGAACAGTTACAACTACATACCACGTGGTACAACGAAAACTTTGATATTGGCCTAGTTAAAGTAAAATTTGGCGCATCACGTACTGAGCAAAACACCGGCGGTTACACTGCATGGAGTGGTTTAGTAGGTGGCCCTGGTTTTAACCCATCGTACACAGAAATATTTCCAGATAGCATGTTTACTCGCCACGATACCTCGGGTCTTTTAGACCAATTTGCTGGCGGCGGTAGCGACTTACAACCTAATTACTACTACACCTACGATTTTGACGAAGCCGTAGCACGCCAAATTGCATATTTAACAGCAGATGTAACAGGTGGCGATGCATACGCAGCCAATGCCTACATGGATGGCATTGACAGCGAAAGCTACGTAGAAGAAATCACTAATAGCTTTTACATTCAATCAAGCTGGGAGTTTGATGTAAGTGACTACTACGTAAAAGTAAATGCAGGTCTACGCTACGAGCAAACAGACGTAACAAGCACAGTACGCCAACGTGTTGAAGAGCAAGTTAACTGGATCAGCGCTTCAGAGTGGATCATGCAATACGCTGCAGGCGGTGAAGATAACTTCTTAGAGCAACAAGGCGATTACGACATATTATTACCGTCAATCGATGTAAGTGTTGATTTAACCGAAGACGTAGTGGCTCGTGTTTCATGGGGTAAAACTATGTCGCGTGCACCACTAGGTGATTTAGCCGGTGGCCGTAGCTTAACTGGTAGCCCAAAACCTGGCTCGCGTACGGGTAGCCAAGGTAATACAAATTTACTACCGTTTGAATCAACCAATCTTGACTTGTCATTAGAGTATTACTACGCAGAAGGCAGCTATGCCTCTGTTGGTTACTTTAAAAAAGACGTAGATAACTTTATTCAAACCACCATTACGCAAACCACGATTGATGGCCTATACGACATTTTAAATGGCCCACGTTACTCACAAGCAGTGAGCGATATTGAATCGCGCGGCGAGCAAGCAACCACCGATGCTATTTTTGCGCAAATGATTAGCAATGGTTATGGCAATGCGAATGGCATCATTGAGCCAAATAGCGATGACCCACTTATGGTATGGAACATAAGCCAACCACAAAACACCGACAGCAAATCGGTAGATGGTTTTGAAGTGGCTGTTCAGCACTTAATTGGCGAAACTGGTTTTGGTGTAGGTGTTAACGCCACGTTTGTAGATGGCGATGTAGAATTTGATAGCGAAAGCCTAGATCAACAAGCGCCGCTTACAGGTTTAAGTGACTCAGCTAACTTTCAAGGCTTTTACGAAAAAGACGGCCTATCGGTTAAAATTACTTACGCATGGCGCGACTCATACTTAATTGGTGTAGGCCAAGCACAAGGCTCAGCCGATGCGCCACCGCAATATGCTAAAGCCTACGGCCAATGGGATATGAGCGTAAACTACGATGTAAACGAAAACGTAACCGTATTTTTTGATGGCATAAACTTAAACAATGCCACCGAAGAAGGCTACGGCCGTTACGAAGAGCAATTTTTATTTGCTAATCAGTACGGCCCTCGTTACTCAGTGGGTGCTCGTTACACGTTCTAACTAAATTTTCTTTAGTAAAAAATGCAAAAAACCGCTCACTGAGCGGTTTTTTATTGTCTCAAGTTATAATTTTTAATAAATGGTACCAATCTGTTTATGTATAGGGGCTATCTAACGTAAGAAAATTACGCTAGATCTAGACAAAATTTTTTGTACCTAGGGTCTGTTGATCTTTGCGGATTAAAATTTGTTCAAACTAGGGGCTATTTAATCGCGGCGCGAGGTTTGTAACCTAGTGGGCTAAGTAAAAACCGAGCAACAAAGAGTAAATAGCCCCTAGAAAGAACCCTTTGGGCAGCGCCTGTTTGGCATTAATGCTACGTTATCGCCCATTTATGGGGAATAACCACACTACATAGGCTCTGCCTTGCCTAAATACCAAACAGACTGCTGCAAATTTAACCTTGAAAGATCAACAGACCCTAGTTGTTCTAAATAAAAATTTCAGCGACGTTATAGTGCAATTTAATTCACTAAATTGCTCAAAGATTCATGCCGGTTGGTATGATTACATATACATACCGCCCGATACCTCAAGCCGTTGACCTGTCATCCAACGGTTTTCGTCCGCTAATAAGTTAGCAATCATAGGCCCTATATCGTCTGTTACACCAACTCTGCCCATTGCCGTTTGTGATGTAATAAACGCATTTACTTCATCGTTATCACGAACGGCGCCATTACCAAAGTCGGTTTCAATTGCACCTGGGGCTACAACATTTACCGTAATATTTTTAGGTGCAAGTTCTTTAGCTAAATACCTTGTCATTACTTCTATTGCACCTTTGGTCATTGCATAAGTAATATGACCGGGTAATGAAAAACGCGTTAAACCACTTGATAAATTAATAATACGACCACCGTGTTTTATAAAGGGTAACAATGTTTGGGTAACAAAAAATACTCCCCTTAAGTTAATATTTATTAACGTATCAAAAGTTGATTCACTTGTGTCTACAAAACTGCTAGTAAGCCCCACCCCTGCATTATTAATTAAGTAATCAAACTCACTTTGTTGCCAATGAGTCCGCAGGACATTTTGTAGTTGCTGTGCAAAATCCTCAAAGCCGAGCATATCACTTACATCTAATTGCAATGCAACCGCTTTAGAGCCTAGATCCTGTACTTGCTTTACAACCTCTTTTGCTTCTTTTTCATGACGACGATAAGTAAAAATGCAATCGACATTTTGCTTTGCAAGGCAAAGCACCGTGCTTTTACCAAGCCCACGATTACCACCGGTGATCACTGCAATTCGTTTGTTCATTGTTATATCCTGTTGAAAATAAATGCGGGGAGTTAAATAACTGCCAAGCCAGTATATTTTTTCAAGCAACAAAGATAAACAGGCTGAAAAGAGTTACACTGTTCAAAATAAACGAACAATAAACGGTATTATGAAAGACCTAAATGCAATACGTATTTTTATTAAAGTAGCGCAACTCAGTAGTTTTTCTAAAGCAGCAACAAGCTTAAATCTTCCTAAGTCAAGTGTATCGCAAGCAGTAACCATGCTCGAAAGTACATTAAATACGCGTTTATTACACCGTACTACACGCACCGTAAATATGACTTCAGACGGTGAGCTATTTTATCAACGTGCACTGGGAATTATCAGCGACGCTGACGATTTAAAAAATTTATTTGTAAGTGAGGATAAAGGTTTAACAGGCCGAATACGTGTAGATATGCCACAAGCTGTTAGTCGAGATACCATAATTCCAAACTTAAGTTCGTTTTTAAAAATGCACCCAAATCTTGAAATAGAACTTGGCAGCTCCGATAGACGAGTAGATGTCATTAAAGAAGGATTTGATTGCGTAGTAAGAGTGGGCGAACTTACCGACTCATCATTAATTGCACGACGTTTGGGTAGCTTTAAAGTTTTAAATTGCGTAAGCCGTTATTATGTAAAAAATCATGGCTTACCTAAAACTCTAAACGATTTAAAAAATCATTACATTGTTCGCTACAGTCAAACACTTGGTATCCCTGATCCGGGTTTCGAATATTTAGATAGCAATAATCAATTGCAATCAATAACGATGAAAAGCCAGCTTACTGTTAACTCCTCAGAGGCATATTTAAGCGCAGTACTGAGTGGTTTCGGGCTTATTCAATCACCTATTCACGGTATAAGTAAATACCTTGAATCTGGCGAACTTATACAGGTTTTGCCTCAATACGCGATGCCCGACCTACCAATCAATATTTTGTACCCGAATAGGCGTCACTTACCCAAACGCGTAAGTGCATTTATGCTTTGGCTTGAAGAACAATTGAGCGTATTTACAAAGTAATAACCTAGTTGCTAGCTTGAATTACTAATACAAGTTACAGGTTTTTAATCTGCTCAAGTAACACATTAATTGTCCAATCAATACGCTATATTATGCCACTGCGCTTTTGTTGTAGGTTCTGCGTGCTCTTGTGCAGCATTTACAACTGCTGATAGTAGTAAAATTGGGAGCAATACATAATTGGCTATTTTTGTTTTTATAGTCATGATAATCCATTTAAGCTAAAAATAAATTACTGGTACGTTATTGTTCATTAACAATACTAATAAAGCGATTTAAGGTACATAAGTAAATACATACCTGGCACCTAAGTTAAAAACTTATAAACCGTTCTTAATAAAGTAACACTTATTTGATCTAGCTAAATATTATATTCATGCTGATGTGTAATACTGGTATTAACGTTTACGGTTAGGCCTAACTTGCCTTACTCATTTATAAATCAATTTAATAGTAGCCTGGTGACAACATGATCAAAAATAAGCACAGTAACCTTTTTAAACTCGTTGCACTTGGGCTTGCAAGCGCATTTGCAAGTACCCAACTTAGCGCTGAGCCACAGCACGACGAACAACATAAAGGGCCTCCTAAACTTTCTGCAAAAGATGCCGCTTTAAGTAAAATAATACAAGGTCGCCTTGGTGATACCAGTACGCTAATGGGGGCTATTGCTATTCCAGCATCGGTTGATACTTGTGGTGATGATCCGGGTGTTACACGTTTGCTATGTTTGATTGACCTGCTCAAATCGGGTGTTAGTGATGAAAACTTAGCGCATATGCAATTAGATTATTCATTAGAACAAGCAAAAAACTGGAGTAACTTACCTGCTGGCGCTTTTCCTGCAAGGCCAGGTGTGTTTTTAGGCGAGCTTAAGGTAGAGCAGCGCGGCGTTGTTAAAGCTATTTTAATGGAAGCCGCAGGTCTTAAAGATAACGAAGGCTTTGATGAAATGCTACAAACACTAAATGCTGATGACTACATTGGTACAATTAGTGACGACTATAAAGCGGGTTACTCATCGTTTAATTCTAAACTTGCTTTTTTAGGCACGCCTGCAAAAACAGGTACTTGGCAGCTTTATTATGGCGGCCATCATTTTGCGTTTTCAAACACCTATAGTGATGGCAAATTAATTGGTGCAACTCCGTCTTTTAGAGGGATAGAGCCATTTCATCCATTTGATATGAACGGTAAAACAAACGCCCCTTTACTCCAAGAAAGAGATACCTTTGCAGCGTTTCTTAAAAGCTTAACCCCTGCACAGCAAAAAGCAGCCACGCTTGATGGCACATACAGAGATATAATTGCAGGCCCACAAGCTGACGACGCCATACCAACCGAACAAGAAGGCTTAAGTGTAAGTAAGCTTAACAACACACAAAAAGCATTACTAATGAAAGCAATAGCCACCTATGTGGAAGATATTAATGCCACAGATGCCAAAAAGTACATGAATAAGTACGCCTCAGAGATGGCCGATACCGTTATTGGTTTTTCAGGCACAACCGCATTAAATAGCGAAGATGATTACGTAAGAGTAGACGGCCCTTCTATTTGGATTGAATTTTCATTGCAATCAAATAAATCAACTAACGAAGAAGGGAATCACCCACACTCTGTATGGCGAGACAAAACCGATGACTACGGCGGCCAAGCACAATGATTAAAAACCCTATAATGCGAGTCTTTGCACTCGCCTTATGTGTTTTACTAAGCACTAAATTTGCTAATGCACATGCGCTGCCAGGCAGTGAGCTAACATTAACTGAGCAGCCAAATAATACGCTGAGTTTAAAGTTAAGCTTTGCCCTTGAAGATTTAATTATAGCCGCGCCGTCACTCTCTTCTCTTGATGGCGCACAAATAGATCAGCCTTTACACGCCAAAGTACTTAATAAACTAAACAATTATTTACACAGCCATATGGCATTGCTAAACGATGCTCAAGCTTTGCCAATTACGCTTAACAATGCTGAGGTTAATTTAGTGCATAACTCTCACGTTGGGTTTTATCGCTCCGTGCTTATTGAACTTTCAGCACCACTTAATAACCAGAGTGAACTATTCCCCATGAGCTTGCATTACGATGTAATTATGCATGAAGTACGTAATCATAGAGCAATTGTTTACTGGCAAAAAAGCGATAGCTCTTTAGTAAAACTAGCCAGTTTTAGTTACAAAAAACCACAAGGTGAGCCCGTCTTTTATGTATTAGAGAAGCAGTAAACACAAAGCCTTTAGCTAGTTAATTATTAAAACTCAACTATTTTTGGAGGCTAAATTAAAGCGCTATTTGTTAATTTTGATTAGCCTGATATGCAGCAGGTTTATTAAATTCAGTACTCTGTAAAATTTGTACTTCGTTTCAGAGTTCATATTTAAGATAGGTGTTTGTTATATTTCTTTATAGACGTAATAACGAAATAGCAAAGCTTGAAATAATGCCGCGAAACCAAGTAATAATGAACCTTCATATAATAAGGACGGAAGAACAAATGCCATAGGTAAAGCTGCATAATATAAATAAGAGCGATTCGTGTATTTGCTTATAAAATAATGAAGTGGAAATCCAATTACTAACCACCCAACAATAGAGATAAGTAAATAAACACTCATATATAGTAAAAATGTAACAACCAAACCTAATAGGCCGTTTACTGATAATGGTACTAAACCTGCGGATATAGCCCAAACAGCAATACCTATTCCCACAAATAAGAGGCTTTTGAGTATTGTTTCATCCCAGCTACCAAGACTCAACTTTTATCCTTAACAAAATTTAGTATGGCTGTCTTTTTAATTCTCACTAAAAATTTTTCAATTAATCTGGGACATTGCGTAACTTCATAATCAGTTGATCATAGTTTTTACTTTTCGGCACAATACTTAATTCACCGTCGGCCTCGAAAACCACCGCCATAACTGTGCTTAAATCACCAAAACCGGCTTTTCGAACACTCGCTTCCACTTCGATGCTGGTGAGTCGAGTGTCTTTCATAGCAGCCTCTATATATTCACCGTCGAAAAAGACTAATTGTGGAGAAGTTTTGACTACTTTGTCGAACGTCGAAAAATGGGCGCTGATCCAAGTGAGTAAATATTGTAAAAAGAGGAGCAAGCTTACCGCGACTAAAACCTCAACTATAACCACGTCTTTCAATAAGATAGCAGAACCCAAGATGGAGCCTGCCGCGACGGTGATTATCCAGTCAAAGTTGTTCATTTTAGCAAATGAGCGTTTACCTAATAAATGCGTCGCTAGGATTAAAAAGGGATAAATAATCAAGGTTGTGGTAATAATGCGCGCTATTTCACTCCACGATTCAAAAAACATATTTCCCTCTACTTAAGGTGCTGAATATACTAATAATCATATAAACTAAACAGCCACCTGAATCACACAAACTAGGCAGTCACCTTAATAAAACAAACAACACTGTACAACTAAATCTGCCATACAGATTCAGGATTTATCTTTTATTAATGGGTCCCTTTACGGATGGTTTTTAATTTATGTCAGGACAGCAAATTATAATGGGACCCACTTTATTTAACCTCTTAGAATCTGGGCATCAAAAAGTGCAAAGTTTAAGATGGATGTTTTGTTAATTCTTTCTCTGAATTTTTTTAACTAAAGGCACTATCGCTAAAGCTAGCAATACGGCAAGAAAAAAGCTCACAAACGTATTACCAAACACCCATCTAAAAAAGATTCCTGAAAGAGATAAAACAAAAGCTGACCAAAGCCATGGATTTATTTTCTGCATACTATCTAGAACACCTCATAACACCCTGCTTAGGGGCGCAAACACATGGGCTATAATTTGGATCGAAGCGACGCAGCCCATGTGTATGCATCCCAGCGAACGAAGTGAGTGTGTTGATTAGGTTGTTAGGTGCGTGCATATTTAAACCACTACCCTAGGGGCTTTACCATGAAAGCACAAGTATAGTTTTTTGAGATTATCTGGCACGAGAGGCCAGCCACACTCAATACCTTCTTTTGTACCTTTCCAGAATAAGTGCTCTGTATAATATACATCTATGTATTCGAATTCTGCTTTGGTTGCAGTATCTAGTTTTTCGCTCATGTACTGCAACTGTTCTAATGCTTCTTCTAAATTACCTCGATTAAACAAAATGGTTGTCAAATTTGCGAACTCTTCCATTAGGAATGTGAGTGCCCATTTTTCATGTTTTTCCATGAGAGGCACAACGTCAGGAAATTTAGTGCGGATCTCTTTTAAGAACTGTCTTATCTCTGATTTGGCCATTGATTTCTCAGAAGCACCTAACTTTAAACTAAGGGGTACACAAGCATGGTGCTATAATGCCGAAGGCGCGCCATGTTTGTGCCCCCTTGAGTGCTTTGTTATAAGGCATTTCTCTGCCACGCTAATTTACTAATTTTGTATAGCACATGCTCACATTGAGGATGTGAAACTTCAATGTCTGGGTGCATAAAATTTTGGTTGCTGTTATGCATACCAATTTTTTGCATAATAGCTTTAGAACGATCATTGGCTAATGTGGTAAATGAGACCACCTCATTTAGATTTAGCGTATTGAACGCATATTTTAGAGCTTCTTCGGCAGCCTCGGTTGCGTAGCCTTTACCCCAGTAATGTTTTGATAATCGCCACCCAATTTCTACACAAGGTGAAAACGGCATTTTATTTGTAGGAGTATGCAAACCCACAAATCCAATAAATTTATGCTGATTAGGAATTTCTATTGCCCATAAACCCCATCCTCGCTCATTGATAAGGGATAGGATTTTTCTCCCCATCTCAAAACTTTCTTCTTGGGTCTGAAGTTTTGGAAAAAATTCCATTACTTCTTTATCGTTACACATTTCAGCGAATGGAAGAAAATCATCCTCTGTCCATTGACGAAGCAGTAATCTTTCCGTTTTCAACATTCTTCGACTATGCCTTATAACGCCGTGTAAGCGGCTAATAATAGTTGGCTAAAATTTGTGAGACACGAACAAAACCAACTGTTATTTGTCCGCGTTTACAACTTTGTTATGGCTCATTACACATTATAAATGATCGAACCTCGCCGAAATACAAAGCTTCTATATCAAAGAATTTAATGAATGGATCTTCACAACCAAAACTTCGATATAAATAAACCATTTTACAAATTATACTTGCGGCTAACTTTATAATCCTATCATTATGTGACCTGTTAGCATTTTGCTCATAAGAATAACGGCTTCGCGTGAAGAGGTCTTTATTTGCAGATAATGTTTTAAGGTCTAATGAATTGAAAAGATAATGCTGAATATTTTCTGGTAAAGCTTCATACAAAACCATTAAATCATGTGCATTTGTACCTTTTGGCAAAGCCTTTTTCTTTTCAAACTCATAAGTTTCATTTATTTGGCCTTCATTGCTTTTTACCGTCGCATGAAAACTTTTAAGAATAATCTCAATACTTAGAGCACAAAAAACTGCTTGAATGCTCATTCTTTGATGAGTGGAAGAAGTGCAAATCTTGTAGTAATCATAAGCATTTTCTATCATGTACGGTCTGAAGTCTATTTGTTCAATACCGTCTGTATTAGGCGAAAACTTCAAATCATTCACTGCACTTCCCTTTTTGCCTAACGCCTAAATCAGGTGCGCCCTAGGCGTCACCTGGATTTACTTGTTAGCTTCCTGCATGATTTCACCAAATGTTAGAAACTGCCTGATTGTAGGAAAATCCCACTCATTTAGTCCTAAAGACATCAGGTGCTTAAGGGCTCCATCTTCAGGACAATCGCTGAACTCATCTGGGTATGTACTGACAAACCAACTCCAGAAGACCTTTGCTTCGAGAGGAATTTCACCCGAAATATTTTGAAGCATTAGTATTGCATCAAGCATGAAATCAGATGTAAATCTCTCAATTGGAGAGATATTTATCTTTCCTTCAGGATCTTTATCTGCATGTTTGAAAAAATTATAAGGTTCATTGACAGTTTTTACATGCTTCCTGAATTCCTCTCTCGTCATGCCTTTTGGGTTCTTGACTACACTTACTATTCCTTGCTCTTTGCCCACATCAATTAACACCTGATGAGCAGATGCAATAACAGTATGAATCACTACAAAATCACGTGACTCAAAAAACAGAGTCACTGCTTCAGTAATCTGTCGTCTAGCAACTTCTATCTTGTCAATCCAAATTGGTTGCATGTTACTCCTTGGAAGCTAACAACTTCGTCTACGACATTTGTCGTTTTATTACAATGCATTTATCTTAGCCAGCAAATAACCACCTGTAAACAACTAGTTAACTATAAAGAAATCTCCGTTAATGCTGTAATACACCTAAATGGGGGAGATCAGTAATATCCGACAATGCATAAATCACTGCACATTTTTAGAGCAAATTTTATAAAAAGTTAATATTGTAAAATCGTTTTTAACGCAGGTAATGAGTTATTAAAACCGCTTAGGTTTTGACGTTTTGAACGCGGCTGGTATTGTACTTATATATTACAACACGCTTAAAGTAGCCTTGTGAGCACTGTGAATAAAAAAGCGCTACAAATATGCAGCGCTCTCATTACTTAATGGTTGTTGTGTTTAAGTTTGAACTGTTTTATTAAAAAAAGCCGAGTGGATCTTCGCTATAGCTCACTAATAAATTTTTAGTTTGTTGGTAGTGATCGAGTGCTAGTTTGTGTGTTTCGCGCCCTATTCCTGATTTTTTATACCCACCAAATGCAGCATGTGCTGGGTACATGTGGTAACAGTTGGTCCACACTCGGCCAGCTTCAATTTTGCGCCCCATGGTATAAGCACGGTTCATGTTTCGGCTCCACACCCCTGCGCCTAAGCCAAATTCTGAGCTGTTAGCAAGTTCAAGTGCTTCGGCTTCATCTTTAAAGGTCGACATTGAAATAACAGGGCCAAAAATTTCTTCTTGGAACACACGCATGTCGTTTGTACCTTTAAGCAGTGTAGGTTGTATGTAATAACCACCGTTTAAATCGTCATTTAGCTGCTCTACGTTTCCGCCGGTGAGTACTTCAGCACCTTCTTTTTTACCTATGTCTATGTAACTAAGTATTTTATCAAACTGTGCTTTTGAAGCTTGAGCGCCCACCATGGTTTCGCTGTCGAGTGGATTGCCGCGTTTAATTTGTTGGGTACGTTCGAGTATCCGCTCAATAAACTGCTCGTATATATCTTCTTGAATAAATAATCTTGATGGACAGGTACATACTTCGCCCTGGTTAAAGTAAGCAAGTACGGCGCCTTCTATAGCTTTTGATAAAAAAGCATCGTCTTTTTCCATTACATCATTAAAAAATATATTGGGCGATTTACCGCCAAGCTCTACCGTTGAGGGAATAATATTTTCAGCAGCACATTTTAAAATATGTGAGCCGACAGGTGTAGAGCCTGTAAATGCAATTTTAGCAATGCGTTTACTTGTGGCCAGTGCTTCGCCTGCTTCTTTACCAAACCCATTTACAATATTGAGCACGCCTGCAGGCAGTAAGTCACCAATAATTTCCATTAAAACTAAAATAGAGGCCGGTGTTTGCTCAGCTGGTTTTAGTACCACACAGTTACCTGCAGCAAGTGCGGGTGCAAGTTTCCATGCGGCCATTAAAATAGGGAAGTTCCACGGGATAATTTGCCCAACCACACCTAACGGCTCATGAAAATGATACGCCACCGTGGTTTCGTCAATTTCGCCAATGCTGCCATCTTGTGAGCGCAGGCACCCTGCAAAGTAGCGAAAATGATCGGCCGCTAGCGGAATATCGGCCGCGAGTGTTTCGCGAATGGCTTTACCGTTATCCCATGTTTCGGCAACAGCTAGTAGCTCTAGGTTTTGCTCAATTCGGTCGGCTATTTTTAGCAGTATATTACTGCGCTCGGTCACTGAGGTTGTGCCCCATTGCTCTCGCACTGCATGCGCTTTGTCGAGTGCTAGGTTTATATCGTCTTTGTCGGAGCGAGGTATTTGGCAAAATACCTTACCGTTTACCGGGCTTATATTATCAAAGTACTGGCCGTTTACAGGCTTTACCCACTCCCCGCCAATATAATTAGCGTATTGGTTTTTAAAGTTTACTAGTGCGCCATCGCTGCCTGGATTTGCATATATCATGTGTGTGCTCTCTTTATTGTTGTTAGCTAAAGGTCGAACATTTATATAAAACAAAATGCTTTATATTTAATCAGTGTTGTTTGACATTAGCCTAACAAGCACCTAAAAACTTGATTAGCTGTCCACAAAAGTTGTCTGTGAGTCCACACTAATAAAAACTTAAAGGATTGATATGCACACATCTCAGTTAAACAAAAAACGCCAACAACTTGATGTTTTAATAGAAAATAAAGTGACATTTGCAGCAGATAACAGCGAGTTGAGCATTTACGACACGTACCAAAGCGCACAAAAGGTGGCACTGCATTCAAACGAATTACTATTTTGTGCCATGCTCAGCGGTAAAAAAGTAATGCACGTAGAAAGTAGCCAATACCATAAAGCATTTTTACCCCACGAGTCGTTTGTATTAGCGCCAGAGCAAGGTGTATTAATTGATTTTCCACAGGCATCAATGCACGCCCCAACCACATGTTTAGCAATTGAAATAAGCAAAGATAAAATAAACGCTGTGGCAAATGCGCTTAACATGCAGCAAAGCTTTGCACACGATGGCGGCTTATTCGAGTATGTTCCGCAATTGGTGCATAGCCAACATAATAGCCAAACACAGCAATTATTAGAGCGCATGGTGCATTTATTTAGCGAACAAGGCGCACAGCGACATTACTTAATTGACTTATCGTTAAACGAATTGATCACCCGGTTGTTACAACAACAAAGTCGCGACTTATTACTCGCTAATAGCGATAAACCACGCCTTAAAACAAAAATAAGCGATGCACTGCTTTATATTGAAGAGCACTTAAACGAAACGCTCGACATAAATACCTTGTGCAAAATAGCCTGCATGAGCCGCAGTAAGTTTTATCAGCAGTTTAAACTGGCATTTGGCACTACCCCAGCCCTTTGGCAGCAACAATTAAGGCTTAAAAAAGCGCGCAATCAATTACTGCAAGGCCATGCAATTAGCCAAGTCTGCTTTGATGTTGGGTTTAATAGCGCGAGCCACTTTAGTCGTGTATTTAAACAAACCTTTGGTATTGCGCCTAAAGAGTGCCGGCATTAAGGGTAAAACCTTATTTTTTACTTTGCTAACGCCCTGAATATGTTAGTTTATTAACATGAGTATTGAGTAAAGAATTGGTATGAGTAAGCAAACCCGCTGGACCCTAAAAAGTATTGCTAAAGAGTTAGGTGTATCTAACGCAACAGTCTCTAATGCGTTTAACCGCCCTGATCAGCTATCGGCTAAACGCCGAGACGATATTCTTGCAGCGTGCAAAACCTTGGGCTATTACGGGCCCAATAAAGCCGCGCAATCGCTTCGCAGTGGTACATTTAACATTGTGGCGTTAGTGCTGCCCGATAGTGTGGAATATATGGTGTCGGACCCTGTGGCCAGCAGCTTTATGCGGGGTGTAACCTCGGTGCTTGAAAAAAACGGCATTAATGTTTTATTGTTTTCTGGTAATAGCGATAACCTTAACAGTGTGGTCGACTTTGTAGATGGCTTTATTTGTTATGGCCGCCCTCGAAATAACGCATTAGTAGAGCAGTTAAAAACGGTCTCTAAACATGTGGTAACTATTGATTTTGATATAGCCCGCAATGCCTCAGTAAATATTAATAACGAGCAAGCAAGTTACGAAATAGCCAAGCATGTTTTAAAAAATCAAAGCGATAAAGTCGCTATTTTAGGCTTAAGATTACTTGATGAAAACGTATTGTGCCGCGTATATGAGCACCACGAATTTGAAACGGGGCAATCTATTTCGCACCAACGTTTACGGGGTTATCAACGTGCTTTAAGTGAGGCAAATATAACCGTAGCTGATGACCGCATTTGGAATATACCTGAGAGCAGCGAGCGTTTTGCTAACATTGCCGCTAAAGAGGTGTTAAGTGCCTCCCCTCGCCCTAACGTTATAATTTGTATGAGTGATTTAATTGCCCTTGCCACCATGCGAGAAGCGATAAAACAAGGCATAAAAATAGGTGAAGAACTGCGTATTGTCGGCTTTGATGGAATAGACGAAGCCGCTCGTTTTGTGCCGCGCCTAACCACTATTCATCAAAACAGCCAAGAAAAAGGCGTAATGGCCGCCGAACTATTTATATCTAAAGAAGAAAAAATATGTGATGTAAGTTACGAGCTAGATATTGGCGCAAGTGGTTAATAGGTTATGTTAAAAAGGACTGGGTAAACAAAAGCCAAGCTTTTGAGCTTGGCTTTTATGTTTTAATAGCCTGTTAGGCTAACAATGCGTTTAAACTTATCGTTGTTTCTTCATCACCATTTACTTGAGTAATAAGCGCGTCTCGCGTTTTAAAATTAACACTTAATGCAATAGACTTATCTTCTAGTTGCCACGTTAAACAACATATTCCCTGGGTGCCGTGAGCACTAAACTCTCCTGCAAAAGCGGGGTGTTCATTACGTAATTTAATGAGCTCTATTAAACCTTTTACTACAGGTTTATTGAGTGCGTGCTCAATTGTTTCACTATTTAAATACGGACGGTTAATATCACGACCCACATTGGTACGCGCAAGTAAATCCATATCGTTTTCGCAGGCAAATAAACCGCCGTAGTACACTTGCGGCACACCGGGGGCAAAAAAATGTATGGCACGCGAAATCAAATAATCTAAATCGTTAGCGCCTAATGCATTGTAATACGTGCAATTTACTTGGTATAAATCAACGTTACTGGCAGCAGCACCTGTAGCTTGGCGGCTTTGGTTGTTACTGTTGGCATGCATGGTTTCTACAAGGGTATCTATTTGCTGTGCATTTAATAGCCCTGCCTTGTCGCCCATTGGGCCTGCATCAATAATGCCTATGCCGTCGTGCGTATCAAGTACCGTTAAACAGTTGCGTGGTGAAATTTGTAACCATTTAAGTAATGCATCTACATCGTTATTAAATAAGCTATGCAAAATAAGCGGCGGTAATGCAAAGTCGTAAACCATGTTTACACGCTTTGCTACTTCTACTTGTGTTTGATAGTGGCTATGAATTTCAGCAATGGTTTCCATGCCAAGCTCGTTTGCTTGCTTTGACAAGTTATCTAGGTAGCCAAAGGTTTCGTCTAGCATAAAACAGTTTGTACCGGCTTGTTTAATTGCGTAACCCGCTGCATCTAAACGAATAATATTTACGTTATTTTCAGAAAACTTAGTTAATACGTTATTTAAATACGCAATACCCGCTTCAACTTTTACGTTTATATCAATTTGGTTATCGGTAAACGTGGTCCAAAAGTCATACGTTTGACCATCGCCACACTGCATTGGCGTAAAACAGCTACCGGGACGCGGGCGATAAATTGCTTGTTGCTCAGCTTCGCTCATACCATTTGGAAAAACGTCTTCTTTTGTTAAAAACAAATCCCAAAATTCTGATTGCTTGCCTTTAGCTAGCACATCTTGAAACTGATAAGACTGCGCCGATACATGGTTTACGATTAAATCGGCCATTAGGTCATGGTTTTCACCCAGTGCTTGAATATCAGCCCATGTACCAATGCGAGAATCTACTTCGCTGTGATCAATCGGGTCAAAGCCCGCATCGCTTCCATCAATAGGATTATAAAAAGGTAAAAGGTGCACACCACCAAATACGCCCTTCAAAGGACCTTTTAACAATGTTGTAAGTGCGTTTATATCTTGACCTGTAATTCGATCAGCGTATGTGATCAATTGAACTTTATTCTTCATCATGTGTGATTACCAAGTTGAAACTTAATCGATTAAGATATATCTTTAACTAGCACGTACAATTTTACAAGTAATTTTTAAATATTTTACATACAAAAGTTGTGGCAACGGTAATACTAACTAGAGTAAGTGATTGAGTTATTACTATAACTTGAGCCACAACGAGGAAAAATCACATGACGAATTTACACACACACTCGCAAAGCGACCCAATGCAGCGCATACGAATACTCACTTACATGATGTTTTTTATGTTTGCGATGACCTCAGATGCAGTAGGTATGATCATCCCTGAACTAATCACAGAGTTTGGTTTAAGTATGACCCAAGCCAGTGCTTTTCATTATGCACCTATGGCACTCATTGCCTTTAGTGGCTTGTTTTTGGGCTTTTTAGCCGACAGCCTAGGCCGTAAACAAACCATAATGTTAGGCTTACTAATTTTTTCGCTCAGCTGCTTTTTGTTTGCCTTTAGCAATAGCTTTTCGGTGTTTTTAATTTTGCTGTGCTGTATAGGGCTTGCCATTGGTTTATTTAAAACCGGCGCACTAGCGCTACTTGGCGATATATCTGCAAGTAACGCAGAGCACACTAAAACCATGAACAAAGTAGAAGGCTTTTTTGGTATTGGTGCCATAGTTGGTCCTGCGCTGGTAGGCGTACTGCTTACTCAAAACGTGAGCTGGACTTACCTGTACATTATTGCCGGCGTTATGTGTTTAATTTTAGCGTTAATGGCATGGCGCGCCGACTACCCAAGTGTTGTTAAAAGCACTGAAAAGCCCGCTTCACTTGCCACCACCATGAAAATGATTAAAAACCCGTACGCACTTGGTTTTTCGTTGGCTATTGCATTATATGTGGCTACCGAGGTTGCTATTTACGTGTGGATGCCAACACTTTTAAAAGATTACACAGGCTCGTGGCCTTTACTTGCAACCTACGCACTTACTATATTTTTTGTATTACGTGCTGCTGGGCGCTTTATTGCTGTATGGCTTTTAAATCACTTTAGCTGGCAAGGGGTTATGGCTTATTTAAGTTTAGGCATCGCACTGTGTTATGTAGGCACTTTGGTAGGCGGTGTTGATTGGGCGGTAGGCTTACTTCCGCTTTCGGGTTTATTTATGTCGATGGTTTACCCTACTTTAAACTCTAAAGGTATTTCGTGCTTTCCTGTTGCACAACATGGTGCAGTAGCGGGTGTTATTTTATTTTTTACCGCGCTTTCGGCCGCACTTGCGCCTTTATTGATGGGCATGATAAGTGATTACTTTGGCCACGTACGCTACGGTTTTTACTTAGCTACCGGCTTTGCTGTGATCTTATTTTTAGCCATGCTTTATAACTTTTACCGCGACCCTGCGGCAAAAGCATTAACTAAAAATGCATAAATGGCTGCTCAAGCCAGAATAAAAAACACCTTTAAAATCAATACAAAAATAAAATAAGAGCAAATTACACACAAAAACAATTTGCTTATTGTAAAAACTTTGTTATTTTTACTTAATCGATTAAGTAAAAATAACAAACTCACACAACACAATGAGGCGTTAACATGACAACACACCACACACCTTTATATTTAATCAGTGCCTTAGCACTTGCAGTAAGCCAAGGCGTTCACGCACAAGACGAGCAAGAAACCAAAGTGCAAGCTAATCAAGGGCTTGAAACTATTGTTGTTACCGGTGTACCTCGCCGCACAACTATTATGGCGTCGAGCTCATCAGTAAGCAGTTTGTCGCTTGAGCAAGTTGAGGTATCAACGCCACGCTCAACAGCTGAAGCATTTAGAATTATTCCGGGTGTTCGCGCTGAATCAACAGGCGGTGAAGGTAACGCAAATATTGCAGTGCGTGGCTTGCCTGTAGCATCGGGTGGCGCTAAGTTTTTACAACTGCAAGAAGATGGTCTACCTGTAATGCAGTTTGGTGATGTTGCCTTTGGTAACGCCGATATTTTTATGCGCCTTGATAACACAGTGCAAACAATCGAATCAATTCGTGGGGGCTCAGCCTCTACATCAGCCAGTAATGCTCCTGGCGGCATAATTAACTTTATTTCTAAAAACGGTGATAACGAATCGGGTAGCGTATCTACTACTGTTGGCCTAGATTACGACAGTGTACGCACCGATTTTGAATACGGCACCTATTTAACCGACAGCGTGCGTTTTCATGTAGGTGGCTTTGTACGACAAGGCGAAGGCCCGCGCGAAACAGGCTACACATCAAATAAAGGTGGCCAAATTAAAGCAAACCTTACTAAAGATTTTGAAAGCGGCTACGTACGCCTTTACTACAAACACCTAGACGACAAAAGCGTAGGTTACTTACCTATGCCAATGTACTCAAATGGTGATTCTATTGCTGGCTTTGATGCGCAATCAGATACACCGCATTCAGCATTATTCACCAAAACAGTGCGTCTAAATGGCGAAAACCAAATTAGCAGTGGCGATTTACGCGACGGCATGAACCCTAAAGTGGATGCGGTAGGTTTTGAAGCTGTATTTGATTTAGATAACGATTGGCGTATCGAAAACCGTTTTCGTAAATCGTCAATTAGCGGCAACTTTAACTCGCTTATTCCTGCTGAGGTTGGCAGCGCATCGTCTGTTGCACAAAGTATTGGCGGTGTAGGCGCAACACTGAGTAACGCAAACACAGGCGAAGCATTTAATGATGAACTTGCCATGCGTATTCATACTTTTGATGTAACGCTTAATGACTTTGGCTCTATTGTTAACGACTTTAAACTGACTAAATCGTTTAGCGATGACACTAGCCTAACCTTTGGTTACTTTGCCTCTACACAAAACATTGCTATGTCGTGGTTATGGAACTCGTACTTAATGGAGCTTAAAGGTGACAATGCGGCACTTTTAAATGTAACCGCAGCCGATGGCACTGAGTATTCAGAAAACGGTTTATACGCATACGGTACGCCTTATTGGGGTAACTGTTGTCAGCGCGATTACGACACCGAGTACGACACTCGCGCACCGTATGTTGCGTTTTCAACAAAACTTGGTGATGTAAGCATTGATGCAAGTGCCCGCTACGACAGCGGTGAAGCACGCGGAAACTACGCAAGTGCCGTAACCTCAACAGTAGATATGAACCGCGACGGTACTATTTCTATTCCTGAGCAAAACGTAGCAGGTATTGATATAGCTAATGCAAGCCCAGTAAATTACGACTGGAGCTACTCGTCTTACTCTGTAGGTGCTAACTACCAAATTGACCCAAGCCTAGCTACGTTTGCACGTATTAGTAAAGGCGGGCGCGCAAATGCAGACCGTTTATTATTTGGTAAAGTACGCAGCGACGGAAGCGTAGCCGATGAAGATGCAGTAGATGAAGTAAACCAATTTGAGATTGGTGTGAAAAAACGCTTTGATTCGTTCTCGGTATTTGCAACAGCCTTTTACGCAGAAACAGAAGAGCAAAACTTTGAAGCAACATCGCAAACCTTTTTCGACCGTGAATACGAAGCAAAAGGGATTGAGGTTGAATCTACTTACTTTTTGGATGCATGGGACTTTAGAGGTAACTTTACTTGGACCGATGCTGAAATTGCAAAAGATGCGCTAACTCCTGAAGTTGTAGGTAACACACCACGTCGCCAAGCGGATTTAATTTACTCACTAATGGCGCGTTACAGCTACGATAAAGGCGCGGCAGGTGTAAGCTTTATTGGTACAACCGATGCTTACGCACAAGATAACAACGACCTTAAGTTTGACGGCTACACGCAAGTAAATGCATTTGTAAGCTACGACTTATCAGAAAACTTAAACCTTGCGCTTAATGTAAACAACCTATTCGATACAGTAGGTATTACAGAAGCCGAAGAAGGCTCAGTACCTGAAAACGACATTATTCGTGCCCGTACTATTAACGGCCGCACTACGTCGGTTACTTTAAAGTACGCTTTTAACTAAATGTGTATTGCGCTGCAGTGAGTCATCGCTGTAGCGCCTTTTAAAGTATGAATAAATAACACCCTTCACGTTTTTAGCCTAGCCTTGCTAGGCTTTTTAGGATATTCCAAATGACCAAACTCCTGTGCTTAGGCGAGCTTTTAATTGATATGCTGCCACAAGATGCTCATAACTCAGCATATTTACCAATCCCCGGTGGTGCACCTGCTAATGTTGCTGTTGGCTATGCAAAACTTGGCGGTGAGGCTGCATTTTGTGGTGGTAAAGGTGACGATCATTTTGCCAATCAATTAAGTAATGCATTGGCGCAATACAATGTAAATATAGACTATTTGTTTACCATTGCTGGCTCACAAACCGCCATGGTAATAGTAAGCCTTGATGAAACAGGCGAGCGCAGTTTTGGCTTTTACCGCCATAACACAGCCGATGTACTTTTAACCCAAGCGCATTTAGCGCAAATAAATTGGCAAAGCATAAGCACTCTGCACTTTTGCTCAAACACCCTAACCGACCCAGCAATTGCCAATACAACCCTTAAAGCGATAGAACTTGCTAAAACACATAATAAGCTCGTTAGTTTTGACGTAAATTTACGCTACAGCTTGTGGGAAAACACCCATGATATAGCCAGCAATGTAAAAGCCTGTTACCACTATTGCGACATAGTTAAGCTTTCGCGTGATGAACTTAATTTTTTAGCAAAACACAGCGAAACAACGGGCGAAGATTACATTCAAATGCTATTAAATACCGGAGTAAAACTGGTGTTTTTAACCGACGGGCCTGAGCCCGCTACGGTTTACCACAGCGAATTTATACTTAACGAATCGGCACCAAAAATAAACGCAGTAGATACAACAAGCGCGGGCGATGCCTTTATAGCGGGGGTTTTATACTACTTAAATAACTTAGGAAGTGATTTACCACTAGCAGATAAACTAAATGATGAAACCAGCATAAAAAACGCCCTGCACTTTGCACTTCAATGTGGCTCTAAAGCGTGTTTAGCTAAAGGCGCTTTTCCGGCATTACCTGTGCTGGCTGATGTAATGTAACTCTTAAGTAGAGTGCAAGGTGCTTTAAATAATAAAAAACGCTCTTGAGAGCGTTTTTTATTATTTAATTATTCATCTAGCCAATCTATAGCGGCGGTGGCGTTTTCGTAGTATTGCACCTCGCCTGAAATAAACCAATTGCCTATTTTAGCCATGCGGGCTTGCCATTCTTGATTGCCATAAATAGCAATTTTATTAAATTCTTTTGAATGCCTTACGCCAAGCTTTAAATCATCCCACGCGGCGCGAAGCTCCCAACCTTCTAGCTCGCTGGCATCAATAAGCACGTTTGCTATAGGGTGTTTAACCTCGCCAAGCGCTGAGTCGATCATGGGGGTAATAACTTTATAGTCGTCGTGGGTTAGCGTTCCTACAGCTTTTAGTTTTAAAAAAAATTCTCGGCCTGCGCGTTCAATACCAATAGATAAACCATGTGTTGTGTGTACCATGCTGCTCTCCTTAACCGGGTGCGCTTAAAATATTTACAGCCTATTGTTTGGATTAATTAAAGCCTAGGGCGTGTTGACCTTTGTGGATTGAAATTTGTTCAATCTAGCGGCGATTTAATCGCGGCGCGAGGTTTGTAACCTAGTGGGCTAAGTAAAAATCGAGCAACAAAGAGTTAATCGTCCCTAGAAAGAACCCAAAGGGCAGCGCATGTTTGGCACTTATGCTGCGTTATCGCCTATTTATGGGGAATAACCACACTACATAGGCTCTGCCTTGCCTAAAAACCAAACATACAGCTGCAAAATTAATCACGAAAGGTCAACACGCCCTAGGGCTTAAATTGTTCTATTTAAGTTAGTAGTAACTACATACAAATGCCAAACATTGGCTGAGTTAAGCTATAAAAATACACCCTATTAAGTTAATTAGTACTGAACTAAATCAAACAATACTGCTAAATAATGGCAATAACTAAGCCTTTTGCACACGCTCAATTTGCTTATTTACATCGGTTAAATGGCCTAATTTTAGCCACACTTTTGCACCATGCTTACCAGCGGTTATATTAAGCTCGCTATTAATAGGCAGCCTTAACCAACTGTGTTTTACTAATACGTCTGATTGCTCACTTACATCACCTTCAAGCACCAGTAGCTCAGCCCCACCGCTTGCACTAATTTGCATGTTGGCACCGGCTTTAAAGTGCAATAGGCTCACGTCTTCAAAGTCATCTTTATAAAGCGGTGTAATGGCAAGCCCTTTAAATGCAGCGTGCGGCACGCTACCCATGTATTGCGTTTGTAAGCGTACGTGAGTTCTATCTTGTGGTTGAAACTGCCAAAGTTTAACAAATATAACGCAGCCATCTTGTGAGCCTGGTTTATGCTTTGATTGTGGCGGATTACGAATATAGGAGCCTTGTGGAAAATCGCCATGCTCATCTTGAAATACGCCTTCTAGCACTACAAATTCTTCACCACCGGTATGTACATGAGGGGAGAATTCGCTGCCCGGCGCATAACGTACAATGCTTGTAGCGCGTGCAACCTCGGCCCCTACTCTATCAAGTGGGCGCCTATCTACACCAGGCATAGGTGAAGCAACCCAGTCTAATGTTTGGCTATGCACCACAACACGTTGAGTAAAATCGGCGGCTATTTTCATTTAAAGCTCCTATATATATGTGTATTTAAGCAGCAACACTTTCTCGTTGTGCTACTTTTTCTTGCCACGCTTTTAAATGTGTAAGTTCACTTGGAATCGCAATTTGTGCAAATCCAGCAAATACTAGTCCAGCATACAATGTTATATCAGCAATACTAAATTTCTCACCGCCAACAAACGCTGACTGCGCTAGTACATCATTAAAATAATTAAACCCTAAGCGTGCTTTTTCGCCTTGTTTTTCACCCCAAGCTACATTTTGATAGGTTTCAAGCTCAGGACCTAAGCCATCTGTCGCATGATGAAAATAAGTAGCCACCGCGTCAAGCACCATAGACTCAGCGCGCTTTTGCATCATGTTTATTACCGCACGTTCTTTTGCGGTTTTCCCCATTAATGATGGCCCCTCAAAAGTAGTATCAATGTATTCTGTAATAGCTGTGCTTTCAGATATAAATGTACCATCATCAAGCTCAAGTACAGGTACCCCTGCTAGTGGATTTTTTGCTAAAAAAGCGTCTGTTCTATGCTCACCGTTAAGTAAATCTACCGGGACAAATTCAACGTGTTGAGTCGCATTTTTTTCAGCTAACGCTATACGAACACGAAGTGGATTTGGGAAGTTTTCTACATCATAAATTTTCATAAATTACCTGCTATTAAATTAGTTGGATATCGAAGGATTTTAAACAACCTACCTACCGATAGGTAATTTATATAATTAAAATAATTTTATGTCAAATTTAAAACTTACTATTTATTCGAATGTTTATTGAGGAGTGGCTGATTAGATGCCAGCTATTTAAAAATAAATGACTTGAAAACGACTATCTACTGGTCGATAATTTCGTTACTAAAAGCAAGGTATAATTAAAATGAGCAAAAAAGAAGCGCTACTAAAAGCAGCTGAAGATAAAGTACGCCTTGGTGGCTACAGTAACTTTAGCTTTAGAGAGTTGGCAAGCGAAATAGGTATAAAAAGCGCCAGTGTTCATTACCACTTCCCTACTAAAGCTGATTTAGGCGCTGAGCTTGCTCATCAATACACTAATGCGTTTTTAAATGCGTTAGGCACGCCAAGCGAACTTAAAGCTAACGGTAAAAATCCTATTGATGTGTACACTCAGCTTTTTAGAAGTGCATTAGTAACTGACCGAAAAATGTGTTTATGTGGTTTGCTAGGGGCCGAAAGCGATAGCCTTCCGGATAAAGTACGCCTTGAAGTTAAACGTTTTTTTAATCAAAATTTAGAGTGGCTTACTGAAGCGCACCGTGCCAATGGTGAGCAGCAACCTAAACACGCTGCTATTCATACCGTAAGTCTGCTTGAAGGTGCGATGATGATTAGCAAAACACTTGATGATAATAGCTACTTTGAGCTTGCCACACAGCCAGCTTAGTAACAAAGGTGTTTATAAATAGCCACGCTATTAATTAACGTACTGATCAATTGTTTTACTCATAAAAAAACGAGCTATTAAATAGCTCGTTTTTTTGTGGCTTATAAAATGCTGCGCTTACGCTGCGGCATTTGCCTTATGTTTAGTGTGAACAAACACTAAACCAACTAAGCCAATTACAACCACTGCGGCACCAATTGGTTTACCTAAATCGGCCGATAAATTAAAGCCAATGGCCGCTGTCATTATGTAAGACAATGTCACACCTGTAGCAATAACAGCAGGTACACTTGCAATCCAGTGAAAGGCACGTCTATCAAATAAGTACTTAGTAGCAAGCCATAATACGCTTGTTGAAAGCAGCATGTTTGAAAATGCAAAGTAGCGCCAAATCAACGAGAAATCTAATTTAGTCATAAAGTAAGCAATAGTTAAAATAGGCAGAGCTAGTAATAAACGATTACGTAAGCTTTGCGGAATATTAAACGCATCCACAACCGTTAAGCGCAGTGAACGAAACGCTGTATCGCCCGATGTAATTGGGAAAACAGCTACGGCAATAATCGCCATAATGCCACCAAGTACACCTAAGTAACTGTTTGCTACGTGGTTAACTACTAAGCCTGGGCCACCTTGGTCAAGCAATGCTTTTAAGCCTGCATAACCTTCTGGGAATGCAGCAATACCAGCAAGTGCCCAAACACAGCCTACAATACCTTCACACATCATTGCGCCGTAATATACTGGGCGTACGTATTTTTCGTTAGTTAAACAGCGAGCAATAATAGGCGCTTGCGTAGAATGGAATCCACTAATAGCACCACAGGTAATGGTAATAAATAGTAACGGCCACGTTGGTAAGCCATCAGGGTTTGGCTCTAAAAAGTCGTGCGCGTGGTCGGCTTCAAAGTATGCTAAAAAGTCACCCGCCACTGGTAAATGTGGTGCATTAATTAATAATGAAACGGCAATTGCAACGGTCATTACAATCATTAATGCGCCAAAGATTGGGTAAAATTTAGTAATAATTTTGTCAATTGGTAGTAACGTTGCTAAAAAGTAGTACGCTAAAATGGCAAGTACCCAAAAGGTGTTATTAGCAAAGAACGTATCTTGAAAAACATCTAAGTTACTTAATAAGCCCGCAGGGCTCATAATAAATACAACGCCTACAAAAAACAGTAGCATGGCTGTAAATATCAGCATAAAGCCTTTAAATACTACATTGTAATAATGACCTGCAATTTCAGGTAAGCTTTTACCATCTTCTTTAATGCTCATCACACCTGAGAAGAAGTCATGTACCGCACCACCTAATACGTTACCTAGTACTATCCACACTAGGGCAACTGGGCCGTAAAGCGCACCTAAAATTGGGCCGAATATTGGGCCTACGCCGGCAATATTTAAAAACTGGATTAAAAATGCACGCACAGGGTGAATGGCTACATAGTCAACACCTTCGCTAAAGCGTTTTTGCGGTGTATCAACTGTTGTGTCCATACCTGCTTGTTTTTCAACAAAGGGGCTATAAAACTTATATCCCAGTATTAAGATTGTGATGCAGATAAAAAAGATGATCATAAAGCACGTTTCTCTTTTTGTATTTGGAGTATAGAGCGTGTAATTTTCGCTCCGCCTTTTCAATCCGTGAATAATCGACGAACATTAACAAAGTATTAATTCCCCCGCTATAAGACGAATAGCTAATACACCTCTCTAATTGAGTTACTTTTTATGCACCTTGCTCAACACTTAATCTAAACGGCTTAATAAATAAAAATTAAAGCAAAAAAAGCGGTTTTACTTTAAAAGTAAAACCGCTTTCACACACAATGATTGGGTGTAACTGTGATTTTTCACATTAAGCTGGGCTCATAAACTCATTAATTTGCTCATGAGTAAGTGTAGGTGTCGCACCGGCGCTTTCTGCAACCATTGCGCCTACGGCACAGGCAAAATCAACCGCGTGCTGGGCACAATCGCTACTACAAAGCTGATAAATTAACGAACCTAAAAACGAATCTCCTGCGCCCACTGTATCTACAACGCTAATTAAATAACCTGAGTTATAGTAATTTTCGCCTTTAATAGTGAGTAGTGCACCGTGGCTACCTTTGGTTACACAAAGGTATTCGGTGTTGGTTTGCTCTGCAATAAACGCTAAGTTTTGCTCAAGTGAATGGAACTTACAGCCCATTGCTTTGGCAATTTCGTAAAGCTCTTCATCGTTTAATTTAATGAAGTCAGCTTTATTCATTAAATCTACTAGCGTGTTTAATGTGTAATGTGGTGCACGTAAATTTACGTCAAACACTTTAAAGTTAGCAATATCAACTAGCTGGTTTAACGTAGCAAGTGAGGCTTCGCTTCGGCCAATTAAGCTGCCAAACACAAATACATCACTGGCTTTTACTTTGTCAATAAGGGTGTCAGTAAGCTCAATGTTATCCCACGCAGTGTCGGCTACTATTTCGTAACTGGCTGAACCGCTTTTATCTAGAGTAACTTGTACTGTGCTGGTTTTTTTGTCGTTATTTACGCCAATGTATTCGCAGCTTACGCCTTTGTTTTTAATCTCGCCTAATAATTCAGTACCTAACTCATCGTTACCTACTGCGCTTATCATGTCGGCTTTAATGCCAAGCGAGTTAATACGTACACACATATTAAGAGGTGCGCCGCCTAAACGCTTATCGTTTGCAAAACAATCCCATAGCACTTCACCAAAGCAACTTACGCTTACGTCTTTACCTTGTTTAGAATCAATTAAAATGCTCATTATTAGTTACCTTTAGGCTCAAGCACGTTTTTCATAATTGCTTTAATTTTGCTTGCTGGTGCGTATAACGCTTCTACATTGTTTTTGTAGTGAGACGTAAATGCGCTTTGCGTGTTTAAATCGCCAAATAAGCTTGTTAGCGATAAAAATGCAAGGTCATCAGTGGCCGTTTTAGCAGCGGCTTCATGTAGCTCGCTTTGCATTGCATCTATTACTTCAAGGGTATTACCTTGCTCATCTTCCCCTTTGTCGCTATAAAAACACCATGCAGCAATAACAAGCGTGGCAAGTGATACATCACGGCCTTGCGCTAGGTTCTCGTTGATAGTAGCAATTAAGAACTTAGGAAGTTTAGCTGCACTTTCTGAACAAATACGCGACAAGCTGTCTTTAATATTTGGGTTAGCAAAGCGCTCTATTAGTGTATCTTTATACACTTCAAGATCGATACCTTCTAACTGCTCAAGGTTAGGCGTTACTTCTTTATCCATAAATGCACGTAAGTACTCAGCAAACAAAGGATCTGATACTGTTTCGTCAATTGTGCCATAACCATGCACAGAGCCTAATAAACCAAGTACTGAGTGACCTGCATTTAATAAACGAATTTTCATGGTCTCAAAAGGTGTTACGTCAGATACAAATTGTGCGCCTACGTTATCCCAATCTGGGCGTCCACAGCAAAATGAGTCTTCAATCACCCATTGTGTAAACGACTCACACGTAATTGGCCATTCATCGCTAACACCATAAGCATCAACAACGTAATCAATATCGCTCTTTTTAGATACTGGCGTAATACGATCAACCATTGCATTTGGGAACGTAACGTTAGTGGCAATCCACTCGCTTAATTCTTTATCTTGCTCTGCTGCAAAAGCTAAAAGCATTTTGCGCGTTACATTACCGTTGTGCTGAATGTTATCGCACGACTGTACTGTAAACGCATCAAGGCCTTGTTCTTTACGTAGCTTTAACGCAGCAGTAATGTAACCAAACGCCGTGATTGGATCGTTCGGGTTATTAATGTCGTTAATAATGTCTGGGTTTGAGTAATCAAACTCACCGGTTACTGGGTTAAAGTTATAACCGCCTTCGGTAATAGTTAACGACACTATGTGCGTATCGCTATGCGCTAGCTTATTGATAACCGCTTGCTTATCCTCAGGGGCAAATAAAAAGTCAATCATAGAGCCAATAACTTTGTTATCTATTTGCCCGTTTGGGTGTCTTACCGTTAACGTGTAAAGGTAGTCTTGCTGCTTTAAAATATCGCGCAGACCACGGTTACCTTCTAGTAAGCCAACACCACAAATACCCCACTGCTCAGCACCTGGCGTTTTTAAAAGCTCGTTAATGTACACGGCTTGGTGAGCACGGTGAAAACCGCCCACACCAATATGAACTATGCCCGCTTTAAGTTTGCTACGGTCGTAGTTTGGTGTATCTACATGGCTTGGCATATCTGCCAAGCTCTGTTGGTTTAGCCCTTTAACAAGAGCGTCAGTGTGCTGGTGTTGCGTCATGGTGCGGCCTTACTAAAACAATATAAAAATTTAAATTAAGATGCAGTATTCAGTGCTTTATGGCGCAATAGCGACCAGTAAGCTGTTGCAAAATAAATAACGGTGCAAATAAAACATGCAATTTCAAACTGAGACTTATTACCAGAGTAAATGCTCATACTTTCACTAAAAAACATTACTTGGCTGGCAAAGCCAAAAATTATAAGTAACGAAATAGTAGAAGCAGCGTTCAACACTTTAGTTAGCATAGAGTTATCAACTACTGGTGCTTGAACATTTTTAGCAAGCTCTGCTTGGTATTCTTTAATGTCTTGCTGCTCTTGCTCTTCTGCTGCAATTTCTTTGGTGTAGTCTTCACCCGCGCCGTATTTTTTAGCAAGCAGCGTGTAAATAACAATAGTGAAGAACCAAGTAGGAATGAATAAGTAATAAAACGACATTACATCAACAGCATTTAAGCCAAAGCCAAACACAAGTGCAAGCGCCCAAGAGGCGATGGCCGGAACGCTACGTGTGATGTTTTTGTATTTAGCCCAGTAACGAGTTAAACCAATTTTAGGAAATAAAACATGCTCGGCAAATACAATACCGCCCACAGGCACTACTAATAATCCTGCGTAAGTAAGCAGTGGCAACATTTGCGAGAATACAAACGGGAAACACGCAATTATAACGGTTACAACACCTACAATAGCGGTAGTGCGTTCACGCGATTGGTCAACAAAAATAGACTGTGCCGCAAGGCCTGCACGGTAAAGGTTAGCGTTAGCTGTAGTCCAGCCTGCAATAATTACAATTACAAAACCCGTCCAACCTAATGCGTGGTAAGCAACATCACCCGGATCAAGTGATGAAATAGTTGTTTTAAGTAATACCGCAACACCTGCACCCATAATACCGGCAGAGATCCATGCAATGTAATGACCAAAAAACATACCTACGCCTGAAAACAAACCGTAGCTTTTACGTTTAGCAAATCTAAAGATTGCCATATCAATTAAGCCAAAGTGAGTAATAGAGTTTGCAGCCCATGCAAAACCAATTACTTCTAATAAGCCAATACCTTTTTCGCCATCAGCGTTTGTGCCGGTCCAGATTGATGAATCCCCTATGGCCATAAAGTCGTCAAACCCCGTTAGCGAGGTGACTCCTAATACATGGTTAGAAAGCTCAGGGAACAATGCAAACGAGCCTGCTATAAAAATAACAAATAACCACGGCGCACAAATTTTAGAAAAATCAGCAACCGTTGAAAAACCATACATAGCTACAAACACAACAATTGAGCCAACCGATAAAACAATGGCTACAAAGGCTAGGCTGTTAGGATACCAATCAAGCTGCGCGGGTATATCAAACAAAAACCTGACGGCCGTGGCCGATACGGTGATCATGGCGGCGGATATCACGCTAAATATGACCACGTTTGCCCAGTTATAGAGCTTGGTCATTGAGTTACCGGCAATTTTGTTTAGGTAGTTGTATAAACTTAAACGTGTTTCTACCGCAATTGGAGAGGTAATTAACCACCAAGAACACATTGCTAATAGGTTACCAATCAATAGACCTAATAAAATGTCGATGGTTGATGCGCCTAATGCAACAAAGGTTGCACCAATAACAAATTCGGTTGCTGCAACGTGCTCACCAGCATATAAACCGGCAAAGTGCTTCCAACCGTGAAGCTTGTGATTAGCAACGGGTAGTTGCTCTTCGTTAACATCGCTAAATGTTTGTGTGTGTGGACTTGATGCCATGGTATTTTCCTATTGTTTTAAGCGCAGTATTGAATACCAATTTAAATAAGCGTTTCTTATTTAAATTGATAATTAACTAAATACTGGCCTCTTTATAATACTACTGTAACTACCTAATAATTAATGCTTTTAGCGTTAAGCTCTGTCAGTGTTTGAGAGCCTAACGCGTTAATTTATTACTGTGTCTGTAATGCCGGGTACTGATTGTAAAATTCATCCCAGTGCGTTAAATGTGCAACGTCTGGGTATGCCTGGTGAACAAAGTTCACAGCATCTTGCATATGTCCGCCGCCACTGTAATGCAGCACTTGCATATTAGCGGCAAGTGCAGCGCATACGCCGGCTTTAGAGTCTTCAATCACTAAACAATTTTGTGGCTTAACGCCCATTTGCTCAGCGGCATGTAAAAATAAATCGGGCGCTGGTTTACCATTCTTTACCTCACTTGAGGTAAACACCTTATTAAAGTGCTGCTCAAGGTTTACAACATTCAGTGCTTTAGCTGTGCGCTTAGGGCTACTGCTTGTAGCAATACAACAAGGTACCGCTAGGCGTTGTAAAACTTCTTTAATGCTATTTGTTGGCATTAATGCAGTTTCGAACTCGTTTAATAGTGCTTCTCGGTAATCGGCTTCAAAGCTCTCAGCTAGGGTCACGTTAAAGGTATCAAATAAGTTTTGGGTCACTGTTTTAAAGTTACAGCCCAAAAAATATTGTTGTACATAAGCACGGTCAATATTAACGCCAATCTCTGCAAGCATATTTATTAACACTTGTGCGCTTAATATTTCGCTATCTATAACAACGCCATCACAATCAAAAATAACTAATTCAATTTTAGTATTCATATTGCCCCTTTTTATGCACCTAGTTTGGTGCAACCTTAACTTGAGCATAAGCCCAGCAAGTGAGCATATTCTCTTTATTGTAATAATAAGTCAACATCTTGTTAGGTTAAAACGCACCAAACTGGTGAATATTTATTCATTAATTATGAAATAGTCTGTATTTTCATTGGTTTCAAAAATGCAATTACGACTAAGGTCGAATATTACACCCTTCATTGATTAAATTGATTAATGCTACCTACATCCAATCTAATTTTATGATGACAACAATCTAAACAATCAATTTTACCGAAACTCGTTTTGTTAATACACTCGTTAACAGTTAAACAGCCTGCAACACTGCCGGCACTTTATTAAGACGAGGTCGACAATGAATACTATTAATAATAAATCTACATTAACGCTGAGTGCGTTAGCACTAGCAATGGCATTACCTGCAAGTGCTGCCACTACACTTACTAAAGACAACGGCGCAGCTGTTGGCGATAACCAAAACTCAATGACTGCTGGCGAGCGCGGCAGTGTATTACTTGAAGACGTACAACTAATTCAAAAGCTACAACGCTTTGCCCGTGAGCGTATTCCTGAGCGTGTAGTGCATGCGCGTGGTACCGGTGCACACGGTGTATTTGTTGCATCTAAAGAATTAGACGATTTAACAATTGCAGCGCCATTTGAAGAAGCAGGCAAAGAAACTGACGTATTTGTACGTTTTTCTTCTGTAATTCACTCTAAAGGTAGTCCAGAAACGCTTCGTGACCCACGTGGTTTTGCTACAAAATTTTACACAGACGAAGGCAACTGGGATTTAGTAGGTAACAACTTACCGGTGTTCTTTATTCGTGATGCGATCAAATTCCCAGATATGGTTCACTCGTTAAAGCCATCTCCGGTAGATAACATTCAAGATCCTAACCGCTTTTTTGACTTTTTCTCTTACGAGCCGGGCTCTACTCACATGCTAACGTGGGTTTACAGTGACTACGGTACACCAGCAAGCCTACGTAAAATGGATGGCTGGGGCGTACACGCATACAAAATGATTAATAAATCAGGCGATGTTAAATACGTTAAGTTTCATTGGGTAAGCCAGCAAGGTATAGACAACCTTGATGCTAAAGAAGTAAACGAAGTGCAAGGTAAAGACTTCCAACACTTAACTCGTGACCTTTACAGCGAAATTGGTAAAGGCAACTTCCCTAAGTGGGACCTATACATTAAAACACTTGATCCATCGCAGTTAGATGACTTTGACTACAACCCATTAGATGCAACAAAAATGTGGTTAGACGTGAAAGAAACTAAAGTAGGAACAATGACCTTAAACCGTATGCCAACTAACTTCTTCCAATCTACAGAACAAGTTGCAATGGCGCCGGCAAATGTAATTCCAGGTATTGAGCCTTCAGAAGACAGACTATTACAAGGGCGTGTTTTTTCATACGCTGATACACAAATGTACCGCTTAGGTGCTAACCACCAGCAATTGCCAATTAACCGTGCAAAAGTTGAAGTGGTTAACTACAACCAAGACGGCGCAATGAACTACGGTAATACAACTAGTAACGTGAACTACCAACCTAGTCACGAAAATGTTGCAGAAAACCCAATTGCACGTAGAAGTAACACAGAGCTTAAAGGTTACGTACAACAAGCAGCGATTAAAAAACAGCAAAACTTTGCTCAAGCTGGCGTACTTTACCGTGGCTTTAGTAAGCAAGAGCGTACTAACTTGGTTAACAACTTAGCTGGCGATTTAGGCAAAGTGAAAGACAGTAAAGTTATGCACAAAATGCTTAGCCACTTCTACAAAGCAGACAGCGAATACGGTACACGTTTAACTAAAGCCGTAAATGGTGACATGAAACAAGTTAAGCAACTAGCCGCTAAGCTTTAATAGATTACCCAACCTAGAGGAAGGACCGACTCTCCCTTCCTCTTTTTTTTAAAAGGTAAACCGTATGCGTAAATTACTTATAATATTTACTTTAGTGATGAGCTTTTCAAGCTTTGGTAATGAACAACAAAGCACTGTAAATGAGCCAACAACCGCCCAAACACAGTACGAAAGCCTACTTGCTTATTACTTTGCTGCCGCGCGCACCGACGACACAGCCGTTATTACGCAGTTTGTTGATGCTGGTATTCCTATTAACAGCTACAACAACAAAGGCTACACCGCCCTCATGATTGCCACCTACCATGGTAATAAAAGCACGGTAAATACCTTACTGCAATTAGGTGCTAATGCGTGCCTTGAAGACAACCGCGGTAACACAGCTCTAATGGCCGCAATATTTAGAGGTGAATTTAGCATAGCTAAAACACTTGTTAGCCTTGATTGCGATAACGCACATCAAAACAAAGCAGGCCAAACCGCTGAGCAATTTGCACAAACTTTTGGTCAACAAAAAGTGCTCGACTTACTAGCACAGGTAAATAAACAAAATTAATACGTTATGATTTACCACTCACACTCAGTAATTGAGGAGAGAACACATCAATAATCACAGTGAGTTATATAAAAGTGAGACGCGCTTTATTCAATAACTGTCTCACTCCCTTTTTTAAAAATTAAAAGCGATACGTTACAGACGCACCAAGCGTTTGAGGGTTAACAACAGCCACATAGCCTGTTGGGTAACGCCCGCTAGCAGGTTCTACCGATGTATATGCTTCTTCATCTAACGCGTTGTTAATATAAGCACTCATTAACCAATGCTCACTATCGTAACTAATTGTGGCACGTGTAATTGTATAACCACCGGCAATACGCTCTTGTGTATTAGTTAAATCACCATAATATTCATCCACATAATTAGCACTTACATTAACCTTTAAGCTATCAGTAAACCAATGCGATAACCCTAAGCTAGCTGTAAGCTCTGGTGCAGAGTTAAGCTCGTTGCCAACTGCATCGCTGTACGTGGCTGATTCATCTATTTTAGTTTTAAGTAACCCAAGCCCTGCATGTAGTTGCCATTGCTCACCTAACATACTGTAGGCTTCAAGCTCTAAACCATAGCTATGTGCATCATCAATATTAGTGATTTTTCTATCTGAGCTTAACGCTTGATACCCGTCAAAGTTATTATAAAAAATGTTCGCGCTAATATTAATATCACCATTATTAAGCACACTGCGCGAGCCTAGCTCGTAGGTGTTTACTGATTCTTGGTCGTAGTAGTAATACTCTTGTGCGGTAAAATCTAACGCGCCGCCACCAGAGTTGTAGCCTCTACGGGCGCTGGCCGATAACGTTGTTTCATCTGTAATTTTGTATTGAATCGCTAATGTAGGTAATTTTATAGTATTGGAATCATCTAGTTGTTCAACTAATCTACTGCCTCCAAAAGCCATATCAAAATTACGAAGCTGCTCTTCGCGCTCTATTCTAAGCCCTGCGGTAAGCGTAAACGCTTTGCTTAACTTTAAGCTTGTTTCTGAATAAATTGCTTTTGAGTCACTGCTATCATCACCAAAATAATCTGTTGCGCCTACACTTTTAAAATCTTGATCACGGTCAAAATAAGCAATACCCACAAAGCCAGAATAAAAGTCACTGTTTAAGCCAAAGTTTAGCTTGCTATCAATAGTGATATTTTTTTCATCCATCGACACATCAGACTCAGCACTGGCAAGTGCTTCATATGCTTCGTAGCCCCATTCGTAATCCATATAAGCAAGTAAAATATCGAACGAGAAGTTATCGTTAATTTTATAGCTAATATCTACCTGCGTTGTATCTGACTGCGTATCCATATCGCGCTGAAATAGTGGTATATAATCCGTTGGTTCATCACCTTCAAAATATTTACGGCCGGTATTACCCTCTTCGCTGTACGTTGAATAAGTTAGCTGCACCGATAAGTCTGAAGTTGGGGTATATAATAACTTTGCACGCGTACTACTGGTATTGAGCTCGTTAAGGTTTTTATCCGTTGGGTTAGTTTCGTAGTGTGTTGGGTTGCTAAACGTTTCGCCGTTAACATATTGAGTGGATAAGCGAAATGCGAGTACATCATCAATTAATCCACCCGAAACAACTGCCGCAGTATCGAAGTAGTTGTCTTGGTTTTTGTACCCTACACGCACGGCACCTTCAAAATCTTGTGTGGGTGCTTTGGTTGTCATATAAACAGCACCACCAATACTATTACGACCATTACTAGTAGATTGTGGCCCGCGGTATACCGCAATTTGGTCTATATCCCATAAGCCTGTGTCGCCAGTTAAATCAGCCACAAATGGCTGGCTTACACCATCAACCAATGTTGAAACGCGGGCCTTTGAACCACCACTAAACGAATTAAAACCGGTGGCGCCGCCATTGCCCGATACCCCACGCATATCAGGCACGGCACCAGTTAGTACAACCACATTGGCCATTTCGGCTAAAGCGTCAGAAACTGAAGATAGTTGTCCATTTTCTAATAACGATTTCTCTACTACCGCTACCGATGTAATTGTATCTTTAAGTGATTTTTCAATTTTTTCACCTGTGACCACTATAGTATCCATTGACTCGCGACTTGTTTGGTCATCGGCGAACGCTTGGCTTTGAGTAAATATTAAAGAACTCGCAATAAATAAAGACAGTTTATTGCGTTTAAATGAAGCAACCACGGTTATTTCCTTTTATAAATAGTTGATATTGCTGGGGCGAAAAAAAGTAACACAACCACAACACCATTGCAATTGAGTTTAATTATCATTTACACTAGTATAAACATTAACAACTAACTGCGACCATGCTTCAACTTACTGTTATTTTAATCCTGCTCATTGCTACAACCTTGCTCTATTGCAGTAACCGCCATCAAAGGTTTTTAAAAAAGCCTATATCTAAGCATTGGCGTAAACTTGCAACCCTTCTTTTTATAGCTGCAATCGCTTTAGCTTTTTATATTTTCACCTCTGCTGCGGCCGCATTTTTTATTCTTTTAACGGTTATGCTGGCCTTGATGATCGTTCCATTTACGAGCTTATTTAAAAGTAAGGATATTAACTAATGAGCGCATTACAAAGGCAAAAAATCAAACCAACTTGGCTAGGAAAAAGCTTAGCAGGAGGCCTTTTAGGCTTAGCTCTTGCATTTGTTCTAGTCGCATTTTTTGCCTGGTATGGCCCCGGAGGAATAGATGCACGCGACAAGGTACAATTTAATATGTGGATGATCCCACTAATATGGCTAACTATTTTTAGCTTCACGTATTTATTTAAATCTGCAAAGCAAGCATGGCTAACTCTCGGTGGGCTAAATATAACGCTCTATAGTTTATTTTTAATGTTGGGGCATGGGCTATGAAAGTAAGAGCAGATATTCTACGTACCTACCAAGGTGTTCATACTTGGACTGGGATCATTGCAGGCTTAGTACTTTTTATTGGCTTTTACGCGGGTAGCTTAACTATGTTTAAGTATGAGCTAGCTGATTGGGCAACGCCTGTAAGCGCGCCTGTAACTGAGCCAAAAACCAGTAACTACCAAGCCTTAGTAGATAAAGCTATTGTGCAGTACCCTCAGCAAATGAGTAATGGCTTTTCCATAGATTTATTAACTGATCAAGCGCCGCTATCTTGGTACAGCCAAGGTAAAGAGCGAGGAATGGCACTTGATAACCAATTACAGCTTTTACATTTAAATAGTAAAAATGAGCTAGTCATTGAGCAAAAAAGCGAAAGTAAGCTCGCAGATTTAATAGACTATCTGCATCGTACCGCTGGTTTTGCTGGCGAAATTGGGCATGACCAATCAGGTGTATACATACTGGGCATTGCGTCGGTTTTATACTTTTTAGCGTTGGTGTCTGGGGTAATTATTTTATTGCCAACACTTGTAAAAACATTCTTTGCAATCAGAAAAGAAAAAGGTCCAAGCCGCTTTTGGCTCGATAGCCATAATTTAGTGGGGATCGCCAGCTTACCTTTTCACTTAATTATTGCCTTTACCGTTGTTGTGTTTGCTTTTCACGATTTAATTTATGATGGATTGTCGCCATTTTACGACGATAAATCGTTTTTTCAGCGCCCTCCTCCAGCAGCGCACAGTTACCAAATTGAAAACTTACCCAGTATAGAAAAACAGCTTTTAGCAGCAAAAAACTATGCCCCAGGCTATGAGCCAATTCATATTGCATTAAGTCGTCTAAATACCAACAGCCCTACAGCAATTGTTAAAATGAGTAACGAAAGCGCAGTCGTTAGAGGCCCAGATACAGACTACTTATTTTTACAGCCGTATACATTAGAAGTCCTTAACTCGAGTTACCCCCAAGGTGAAGAAAGCCACTGGGGTAACATGGTTGCAAGCATCTTTTCGTTGCACTTTGGCACGTATGGAGGTGAATGGGGCCGATGGGGTTACTTTGTAATGGGACTATTTGGTGCGTTCTTATTTTATTCAGGTAATTTATTGTGGTTAGACAAACGTGCTAAAAAAGATGCCAATAAACGCAGTACTCTTTTTATGGCTAATTTAACAATTGGTGTGTGCTTAGGGTCAATAATTGCAGTGGTTGCCACTTTGTTAGTAGGTAAGTGGGTAAACCAATTTACAGCGAATGCAAATTACAGCTATTTATATAGCTACTATATAGTATTTTTTGTTTTTGTTGCCTACGCCTTTAAAAAAGGGTCTCAGCACACAAGTTATTGGGGTTTAGTTAGCCTTGCAGGTTTGTGCTTATGTATGGCGGGCTCTACCCTATTACAAGCCATATCAACAGAGCACTATTTTAAATATTATCAAAGTATTACTGTTGATTTTAGTGCGGTAGTATTTGCACTTATATTTTACTTTAGCGCCAAAAAAGTAAAAGCAAAATCTGCTCATAATACAAGCGCACCAAAGTAGTTTTACAACGGGGTTTAAGCTAACAAATTAAACCCCTTTTACTGCTTTGCCCCATTACAAAACGTCAGCGCTAAACACTTTACAAACCGGTATATCGCCCCCGATTAATTAAGCTTTGCTATAAGCTGTTATTCTATTCTTGCTTAAACTGGTCTAACCAGCTACCATTTTTGAATTGAGCATTTAAAAAAGCAACAATAAGTAATGAACATACAAGCTTCAAAGCACGTCACTATAACCTGTAACGACAGGCAAACTATAAGCGCACACCTATTTACACCCACCAGCCCTATTAAAGGTGCGGTGATGATTGCCCCCGCAACCGGCATAAAACAACAGTTTTATGCAAACTTTGCTACTTACTTACAGCAACATGGCTTTGGCGTAATTACCTTTGATAACCGAGGTATTGGCCAATCGCTTAACCGCAGTATTAAAAAAAGTAAGGCCACATTACAAACTTGGGGCGAGCAAGACATGCCAGCCGTACTTGAGTATTTGCAAAAAACCTTTCCGGGCACCCGCCATCATTTAGTTGGCCACAGTGCTGGCGGGCAATTAGTCGGGCTTATGCATAATGCAGATCAGTTAAGCTCAGCGTTTAACTTTGCTTGTTCGTCGGGCAAATTAACCAATATGCGCTTGGCGTATCAGGTTAAAGCACAATTTTTTATGAATGGGGTTATTCCGGTGAGTAACGCACTATTTGGCCATACTAAATCGCAGTGGTTTGGCATGGGCGAGCCCCTACCTAAAGGCGTTGCTAAGCAGTGGCAAAAATGGTGTAACGCGCAAGGTTATGTGCAATCTGCATTTGGCGATACCGTATTTCAACACTGTTACAACACCTTAGTTATGCCGTCAATGTGGGTTAATGCCACCGACGACGACATTGCAAATAACGCGAATGTCGCCGATATGCTCTCGGTATTTTCTAAATTAAAAGCGAGTAAGTTAACCTTAAACCCTAAAGACTATGGCTTAAAAGAAATTGGCCATATGAAGTTTTTTAGTAAAAAGTCAGATGGTTTATGGTCACACGCATTAGAGTGGCTAAATAAACACAGCTAAAAAAAGGTTAGGGCGTGTTGATCTTTGATGGTTGAATTTGCAGCAGTATGTTTGGTTTTTAGGCAAGGCAGAGCCTATGAAGTGTGGTTATTCCCCATAAATAGGCGATAACGCAGCATAAATGCCAAACATGCGCTGCCCTTCGGGTTCTGCTTAGGGGCGATAAACTCTTTGTTGCCTACATGGATGTAGGTAAGGGGCGTGAGCAGGACGCGGAAGCTTTACTCGGTTTTTACTTAGTCCACTAGGTTACAAACCTCGCGCCGCGATTTAATCGCCCTTAGATTGAACAAATTTCAATCCGCAAGGATCAACACGCCCTAGTTAACTGGGTTTATTTGTTTATTAATTGGCTTCTTACGCGTTACAAAATAGCAAACGAGTGAGCCGCCAGTTACCATTATTACCCCTTGCCAAAATGAGGCACTAAGGGTAATTGATAAATAAAGCGCCGAGATAATAGCCGAAAAAACCGGCGTAAAATACGAAAGCGTACCAAGCAGCATTAAGTTACCGCCAATAATTGCTTGGTTCCAGAGTGCATAACCACTGCCTACCACTATACCTGCTAAAACAAGCGTAATTGTTGCATGTATTGAAAACACCATAGCGGGTTCATCACTTAAACCATATAGCACCCACAAACTTGACGCTGTGGCTATAAAAAACAGCACTATGGCGTTTTTACCATTACTGCTTTTTTGAGTGATTACACAGTATACAGACCAAATAAACGGCGCTACAAAAGCCAATAAATAAGCCGTAGGATTACTTGCAAAGTTGTTGGTAATACTACTAATAGATAAACCACTATCACCGCCAACACACCACGCTACACCAAAAAAGGCGAGCAACATGCCAGGGTAAATCCAAAAACTTACTTTACTACGGTTAACTATAATACTGAGTAAAATAGTAAGCGTGGGCCATAAGTAATTTATAACGGCCATTTCTACTGCTTGGTAGCGATTATTAGCCAGCCCCACAAACAGCGCCAAACACACCTCATAAAGTGCAAATAAAACAGTACCCCAAATAATATAGCGTTTATTAAAACCACCTAATTTTGGCGGCCCCATTACCATAATTAAAAAAAGTGTACTTACGCTGTACATAAGCGCAGCACCACCAATGGGGCCAAATAACTCAGACACATCACGCAGCAAAGCAACTAAACAGCTCCATAATAAAATAGCGGCGATGCCATAAAGTGTATATTTATGATTAGAAAAAAAGCCCATTAACTACCTAAAAGTACTACCTGCATTTAGGGGTACGCTACCAGTAATTATGCGCTTAAACAATTGTTACTAATACTTTTATATAAAATAAAGCAAATTTTAGTATTTGACCTTTCGGTCAGTAAAGTTACAATCAATCAACACCTTAAACTCAGCAACGCCATAATGACCACACAAACAAAGCCAAATAAAAAAGAACTCACCCGAGAGAAAAACCAAAAGTTAATACTCGATGCCGCAGAGCAATTGTTTTCTCAGCTTGGTTACGATGGCGCTAGCATGAGTATGGTTGCCAAAGAGGCATGCGTGCCTAAAGCCAATATTTTATATTACTTTAAAAGTAAAGACGGCCTATACGAAGCCGTAATAGACCGCATAATAGCGCATTGGAACTTAGGGCTAGATAATGTAACCCCTGAGGACGACCCTGCTCATGTGCTTTATAACTACATTAAAAGCAAAGTAATACTTGCCGTTAATCAGCCTTTGCAATCGCGTTTATTTGCCAACGAAATACTGCGTGGTGCACCGTACCTTCAAAACTACTTTAGAACTAATACACGCCCTTGGGTAAAGCAAAAGGTTGATGTTTTTCAAGCATGGATTGACGCCGATAAAATGGATAACGTTGACCCTTACCATTTATTATTTACCATTTGGTCAACCACACAATACTACGCCGACTTTCAAGCTGAAGTACTGCTAGTTATGAACAAATTAGAATACGATAAAACCGATGTGGCACACATTACGCAGTCAATTGCCCACATTATTTTAAAAGGTATTGGCTTAAAAATACCCGAGCAAAGTGAGGCTTAACCCATGGATAACTTTACAACCCCCGATTTATTTGACGATCACCTCGAGAGCGTACAAGTAGCCGACAGCGGCCTGCGCCATTTTGGTAAAAAAACCACGTTTAGTGGCCAAGCAGTTACCGTTACCTGCCCAGAAGACAATTCATTTGCCGCTGATATACTGCATGAAAACGGCAAGGGCAAAATATTAGTTATTGATGGCTTTGCCAGTAAACGCTTTGCTTTTATAGGCGATATAATGGCAGAGCGCGCATTAAAAAATGGCTGGGAAGGCGTTGTTATTAACGGCTGTTGCCGCGATATAGAAATACTTGCCACTATGGATTTACCCGTAATGGCGCTTGGCTCAACTCCGCGTAGTACTTTAAAGCGTGGGTTTGGTGATAAAAACCAAACAGTAACTATGCTTAGCACCACAATTAAGCCAAATGATTGGTTATACGCCGATGTAAACGGCTTAATAATTAGCCCAAACGCACTATTGTAAACCCCCGACTTACAACCAAGATGGTGCAAACACGCACCAACTTGGTGTATTTTCACCTCTAAATTACGCCCTCTTTATTGCTTAAATTTTTATAAACACCATACAAACCCATAAAAACCTGACCGAACGGACAACTTTATTGTATTTGGCATTGCTTTTGCTTAGCTTTTAGGCAATATAATAAGCTAACCGATTAAAAAGCGGATCAGGCTCTGTAAAATAAAAATAAGATGTTACGCAGTGGGCTGAAAAATAATAATAATTAATTCGTCTTTTTAATCACCCTAAATCTGATTATAACCAGTTGGTCAGATTTACTTTATAACGAGTGGTGATATGAGTACCAAAACACATAATAATTTTACCGGTATTTTTTGTGACCATGGCCCAAAAGCATGGCAAACACACACCCACGGCGCACTTATCAATAAGCGCCTTGCAGTAAAAGATGTATTTGCTGTTAAAGGTGAGCGCAACAGCGCAGGTAACCCTAATTGGTTTAAAGCAGCAAAACCTGCCCAGCAAACAGCAAGTGCGGTAAATAAGTTAATGAACGAGGGTTGTAGCTTTACAGGCTTTACCCACACCGATGAGCTTGCTTACAGCTTAGAGGGGAATAACATTCACTATGGGGCGGCACAAAACCCAAAACTTAGCGGTCATGCAAGTGGCGGTTCGAGTATGGGATCGGCGGCCGCCGTTGCTGCTAACTTAGCCGATATTGGCTTAGGTACCGATACTGGCGGCTCTATTAGAATACCCGCAAGTTACTGCGGCTTATTTGGTATAAGACCCAGCCATAACGTGATTGAAAAAGACGGCCTAATTCCGCTAGCTCCCCCTTTTGATACCATTGGCTGGCTTACCCAAAGTGCAGAACTACTAAGCGATGTAGGCAATGTACTGTTACCAAATCAAGCTATTAATAACGTTGATACTTTAGTAATTTGTGAGCCGTTATTTGAGCTAGTAAGCCCTGCTTTACAAACACCTATTAAGCAACTACTTGAAAAAACCAAGCCTTATTTTAAGCACCATAAAGAATTTGAACTGCCTAATAGCAACTTATTAAGCGAACTCGCTGATAGTTTTAGAATATTGCAAGGGCGCGCAATAGCTAAAACGCATAAAGATTGGCTTCAATTGCCAGGGCAACTTCCCCAGTTTGCTCCGGCAATTGCGGCACGTTTTAAAATGGCACTGGCACTAACCGCCCAAGAAGAGCAAGAAGCACTAAAAGTACAAACTCAGTGGCAAACACTAATAACTAAAAACCTAAACACAAAAAGTTGTTTATTTTTGCCAACCACACCCACAACCGCACCTAAATTGGGCACCAACACAAGCGCCTTACGTATGCAAATTATAACTTTATCTGCCATTGCGGGCTTGAGCCGCTCGGCGCAAGTTCACTTACCATTGGCTAATTTAGAAAATGGCCACCCATATGGGTTTTCATTAATGATGAGCCACGGCAACGATAAAAGCCTACTTGCCTGCGTACAACAATTAGCTGCACACTTTAAACAGGACACACCTGCATGAGCACACACAACATTGCATTTACTGCCCCGCACTTTTCAGCGACCGAGGCAGGCACCTTTATACTAAAACAAGGCGGTACAGCCACAGAAGCAATGGTAGCGGCTGCGGCTGCGATTAGCGTGGTTTACCCACATATGAACTCGATTGGCGGCGACAGCTTTTGGCTTATTGATAACCCAAACCAAAGCCACCCTACCGCAATTGATGCATGCGGGCGCGCACCAAGCGACATAAGTGCCTACAGCAATGAGCCACACATACCAGAGCGAGGTGGTTTAAGCGCATTGACTCAAGCGGCTACGCTTCGTGGCTGGCAAAAAGCACTTGAGGTAGATAAGCACGCAGCATTGCCACTAAGTACTATTTTAGCGCCTGCTATTAAGCTTGCCCGCGAAGGTTTTACTGTTACAAAAAGCCTGCAAGCGGGCTGCGAAAAACTGGCAAGTGTTGCCAATACTAACGATGCCTTTAAAGCGCTATACATCCCCAACGGTAAACCTTTACAAGCAGGGCAACACTTTAAAAATCCAAAACTTGCCAATACCTTTGAGCACTTAGCCGAGCATGGCTTAAACGCTTTTTACCAAGGGCCGTTAGCAGAGTCGTTTGCAAACGATTTAGCTGCCGCAGGCAGTGCAATTACACGCGCAGATATTGCCAATACTCAGGCCGATTTAGTAACGCCGCTCAGTGCTAATTTATCGGGCATACAGTGTTATAACTTGCCCGCCCCCACGCAAGGCGTGCATTCTTTGCAAATAATTGGCGCTGTTAATAAACTAAAACATTTAGCCAAAACAGAGGCTGATTGGATGCACTTAATTGTTGAGGCAACCAAACAAAGCTTTACCCACCGCCCTATACTTTGGGCCGACCCAGATGCGCTTGGCGATGATTATAAAAACGCACTAACTGATGAGCGCTTAAATGCGCTTGCCAGCAATATAGATATGAGCCAAGCCAAGCAATGGCCATTTAATGCAGAGCCAGGCGATACCGTTTGGATGGCAGCACGTGATAAAAACGGCCAACTAGTGAGCTTTATTCAAAGTGTTTACTGGGAATTTGGTAGCGGCATTTTGATGAGCGAAGGCGGCTTTGTATGGAATAACCGCGGTTTAAGTTTTAGTTTAAATAGCAACGATGCCAATGCCTTAAAAGCGCATAAAAAACCGGCTCATACACTTAACCCTGCTTTAGCAAAATTTGACGATGGCAGGCGCCTTGCCTACGGCACCATGGGCGGTGAAGGGCAACCTCAAACACAAGCCGCAGTATTTACAGGTTACGCGTGGCGTAATAAATCGATTAACCAAGCGGTGAGCGACCCGCGCTGGTTACTTGGCCGTACATGGGGCGACACCAGCACTAATTTAAAAGTAGAGCAAACCCTAGCCTCACAAATTAAACATGAATTAAATCAACGTGACCACGACTGGGTAAGCGTTGATAATAACAATGAAATGATGGGCCACGCGGGTGCAATTTTAGATACGCCTATCAGCCTTGAAGCAACAACCGATCCTCGTTCAGATGGTCGTGCAACAGTAACTACAGCAGGAACACAATGACAGAAATAATAAACCAATGGCCCATTATTGTGGCCTTAATAGCAACCGGCATTTTTGCAGGTATTTTAGCAGGCCTATTTGGTGTAGGCGGCGGCATAGTAATTGTGCCTGTGCTGTACTTTTTATTGCAAGGTTTTGGTGTAAGCCCTGAGTCGGCCATGATGATAGCAACCGCGACATCGCTTGCCACCATAGTGCCTACGTCTATTTCGTCTATTCGCTCGCACCATGCAAAGGGCAACATTGACCTTGCTTTAATTAAATACTGGGCGCCGTTTATTTTAGTAATGGCCGTTGTAGGCAGTTACTTAGCGCACACAATACGTGGTAATGCACTGGTACTTATGTTTGCTTGTATTGCCATTTTAGTTAGCCTTAACATGTTATTTAGAGCCGGCGCCCCTGCCCTTGTAAGTAAGTTACCGGGTAAATTTGGTCAAGGCATAATGGCAAGTATTGTCGGTGGCTTATCGGTAATGATAGGTATCGGCGGCGGCACAATTGGTGTACCCATGCTAAACGCATTTAACGTACGTGCCCATGTTGCCGTAGGCACTGCAGCCGTATTTGGCTTACTTATCGCGCTACCAGGCGTAATTACCTTATTAAGTATTGGCACAACGCCAACCGATGCTCCCCTAGGTACGTGGGGGTTAGTTAACCTCCCTGCCTTTTTTCTTATTATTCCGCTAACTATTTTGTTTGCGCCTATTGGCGTAAAAATTGGTAGCAAGCTGGATCAAAAACAATTAAAACGCGCTTTTGCCGTTGTCTTAATGATAACGGGTATTCGCATGCTTATTCAGACTCTGGGAGCCTAAAACATGTTTAGCAACACGCAAATTCAAACTTTAAATCCGCCGCAACGTTTACTAATGGGGCCAGGGCCAATTAACGCAGATCCACGCGTACTGCGTGCTATGTCGGCGCAGCTAATTGGCCAATACGACCCAGTAATGACCGGTTTTATGAACGAAACCATGGCCCGCTATCGCGAAATATTTAAAACCAAAAACGAATGGACCATGTTAGTTGACGGTACATCACGCGCAGGAATAGAAGCCGTTTTGTGCTCTATTTTACGCCCAGGCGATAAAGTACTTGTGCCTATTATGGGGCGCTTTGGCCACTTACTCGCTGAAATAGCCGAGCGTGTAGGCGCTAAAGTGCACACCATAGAAGTACCATGGGGCGAAGTATTTACTCCCGAGCAAATAGAAAAAGCCATTGTTGATGTAAAACCCCATGTACTTGCCATGGTACAAGGCGATACCTCTACAACCATGAACCAACCGCTTGAATACATTGGTGATATTTGCCAAAAGCACGATGTATTATTTTACTGCGATGCCACCGCCTCAATTGTAGGTAACGATTTACCCGCCGATGAGTGGAAACTCGATGCGCTTTCGGTTGGTTTGCAAAAATGCTTAGGTGGTCCCTCTGGCTCTGCGCCATTAACACTTAGCGACAAATGCGCCGATTGGATCCAAAAACGTAAAAAAGTAGAAGCGGGTATTCGCACCGCAGAGCATACCGATGGCACCGAGCCATTTGTACGCTCTAACTACTTTGATTTAGGCATGATCATGAATTACTGGGGCGAAGAGCGCCTCAACCATCATACCGAAGCCACAAGCATGCTTTACTGCGCATCCGAATGTGCCCGCATTGTAATTGAAGAAGGCGTAGATAACTGCGTTGCCCGCCATAAATTACATGGCGATGCCATGCTAACCGGTATTCAAGCGCTGGGCTTAAACGTATTTGGTGATTTAAACCACAAAATGAACAACGTGCTGGGTGTTTATATACCTGAGGGTATTAATGCCGATCACGTACGCGCTCAAATGCTAACCGACTTTGGTATTGAAATTGGCACCTCGTTTGGGCCACTGCATGGCAAAATTTGGCGTATTGGCACCATGGGTTACAACGCCCGTAAAGATGCCGTACTGCAAACATTGGCAAGTTTAGATGCCTGCTTACATGCCAACGGTTACAAAGGCCCTAAAGGCGAAGCCGCTATTGCCGCCCTTACCCATTATAAATAATAAAAAGGATTTAGCATGACGATTGCAAGCCCCTCTCTAGCGCCATTATTAAATAATGAGCTAGCTAACACCTATGCTGCGCGCGCCTTAGCGCGCTGTAAAACACTCAGTGGCTTATCGCAAATGCAGGGCGGTATTCACCGCGTGTATTTATCTAAAGAGCACAAAGAGTGTAATAGCGTTACTGCCGCGTGGATGGCTGAGGCGGGCATGCAATCGTGGCAAGACGAAGTAGGTAATTTATGGGGTCGGCTAAAATCGTCAAACCCAAACGCTAAACGTTTAATTATTGGCTCACACCTCGACACCGTACCAAATGCCGGTGCATTTGATGGCATTTTAGGAGTGTTACTCGGTATTGAAATAGCCGCCCTTGCGAATACACTTAAGCTTGATTTACCGTTTCATTTAGATGTTGTAGGTTTTTGTGATGAAGAAGGCACCCGCTTTGCCACCACTTTAATTGGCTCAAAAGCACTGGCAAACGAGTTTGACCCGCAGTGGTTAAATATAGAAGATACAAACGGCATTACTATGCGCCAAGCCATGCTCGACTTTGGCCTAAACCCCGCAAACTATGCAAAAGCAGCACTAAACAAAAATGAGTTACTCGGTTACTGGGAAACCCACATAGAGCAAGGCCCCGTGCTTGAGTCGGTAAATCAGGCATTAGGCATTGTTACTGCCATTGCAGGGGCAAAGCGCGCTATGATCACCCTAACAGGTCAAAGCGGTCACGCTGGTACTACGCCTATGAATTTACGTCAGGATTCGTTAGCAGGCTGCGCCGAACTGACTCTTGCCATAGAGCAACTAGCAAAAAGTGCGAGTAATGGCGAAGTAGCCACCGTTGGGCAAATTCAAGCACGCCCAGGCGCTACAAACGTTATTGCCGGTAAAACCACCATTAGCCTTGATGCACGCGCTCAAAACGATGACGACCTAGCCATATTACTTAATGCAATACATACCCGCGCAGATCAAATTGCAACATCGCGTAATTTAACGCTTGATTGGCAATGGACACATGCGGCCGACGCCGTAGCGTGCGACACTAAAATTCAGCATTTATTTACTAGCGCATGCAAACTTAATAACCAAGCCTCACCTTCACTTGCCTCAGGCGCAGGGCACGATGCCATGGCCATAGCCCCTATTTGCCCTGTTGGTATGTTGTTTATACGCAGCCCTGGCGGCATAAGCCATCACCCAGCAGAAGCCGTTATAGACAGTGATGTAACAAAGGCACTAAGTGTAATGTACAGTGCACTTGTGCTGTATGTGAAAGAGTTAGGCTAAAGTTGAACAAAAGAGCTAAATTAGTAGCTCTTTTAATTTTGAGAACATTGGATGTTAAAAAACATTTTATTTCTAATAGCTTGTGTATTTATAACTGTGGCAGCCTGGCTTGTCTTTCAAGTTTTTGGTCAGCATACCTTTGCAATAATGCTATTAATTACAGCCGCAATCGTATTTAAAACCGTTTGGGTAAAATTCAAACATAAAAAATAGCTTTAAAATTTGAAGGGCTATATAAAGTACCGCAATATATAACTCTTCAATTTAGTTTAATACTGATTGAAGCAGAGCTATTCAATCGTTACCTTTGCATCACTTACCCACGTTTCGGTTATCGCTTCATCATTTTTATCCACTAAATACGCGCGTATATGCGTTGGGTTATTGTTAGATTGCTTGTAATCAAACGCTAATCGCCATTGGTTAGTTCCCACTATAGGGTAAGCGCCAATTGGCTCTAGTATTTCGCCGTTACTGGCTTCAACTATAGGTTTTATACCACTTTCCCTATCGAGCCCTTTAAATACAGGCCCTTCAAAGTCAATCACCATTTTGTTCACGCCCTTAGGAATAGGCTGACCAGGAATTCCACCCTGTCCTTGACGAGTATTCACAACACTTGCTAACTCTTTTGATTTTGGGTCGAGTGGACGCCATTCAATATCATAAGAAAACGTAAATTCATCGCCTTTACGCGCCTCTTTTTCAGGTACCCAATAGGCAACAATATTGTCAAACGTTTCATCTTTTGTAGGAATTTCAACTAGCTGTACAGCACCTTTACCCCAATCCCCCTGAGGCTTTATCCACGCTGATGAACGCTTATTGTAAAATACGCCATCGTCTTGGTAGTTATTAAAATCACGATCCCTTTGAATTAAACCAAAGCCTTTAGGGTTCTCATCAATAAAGCTATTGGTCGATACCGACTGAGGGTTATTTAACGGTCGCCAAATGTACTGCCCCGATCCAGTATGAATCGCTAAGCCATCACTATCGTGAATTTCTGGGCGCCAATCTTTAGCTTCTGTTTTATCTTTTTCTGAGTACCAATACATACTCGTTAATGGCGCTATACCTAAACGCTCTACATCGGCGCGCATATACAAATTAGCACTCACAGAGGTGATATGGCCTTTGGCTTCTTTGTTATCTTTACTTAAACCAAACCGATAAGCACCGGTGATAGAGGGCCCTTCAAGCAATGCCCAAACAGACACACTTTCACCTTTTTTTTCTGCGGGACCAATCCAAAATGCAGAAAAGCGCGGAAATTCTTCTGGTTGATTCATACCCGTATTAATCGCAATACCGCGAGCCGACAATCCATATTGCCCTTGTGGTCCATCGGTACGAAAATAAGACGCTCCCAAAAACGATATCCAATCTGGTTTTATATCTGGGCGCATAATTCTAAAGCCTGCAAACCCAAACCCTTCTGGCAGGTCGTGGGCAGGGCTGTCGTCAGGCATATCAAAAAGCTCATTACTAAAAGGTACATTTTGCACCTGATTTTTATCGTCTCTGATGTAAATACTTACTGGCTCAGGAAAATATCGGCCAGGGTAAAATAATTGTACAGGCGCCTTTTTTCCACTAGGGTATAAGGTTTCATCTTCTTTAAAGCGTATTTTCCAATGTTCGTCATACGTAATTTTATCAATTAACTCCGGCGCTGGCACTTTAGTTGCCGTATAGGGCTTTTCGGCAGAGGCTTTTGCCAGCGCTTTTAAGTCTTCGAATGAGAACTCCGTTTTATCTACTGCTTCTGTCGCGTAAGACGACATCGAAGTGCTAAAAATAATTGCGATAAATAACTTTAATTTCATAAAAAGAATGTCCAATAAATTGAGTCAAATAAAAATGGGAACGCTGCACGAACGCATGTTTAACTTAAAGTTCTGTATGGATATTACGTTACGTAATATGAACTAGCGTTTACTAAAGTATTGTTATTTGTCTCTTCGTTAATTTGTTTTTGGTGCGGCGCGTTTGATGGTATCGCTGAAGTGAAAATAAGTGGGGATAGCGCAATTGATTATTAGATCGCTGGTATTCAAATGGATAAGGGTTGTATTTAGGTGGTGGAAAACGAAGAGGCTCACCACTTTTAAAACTTGCAATTAATGGCTGAATTTTACTAGTCGTCCACCTTAGGGCCTATTGTTAGCGCGTACTTTGCTGAATACTTGGCTTTTCCCAACCAAGAATATTTACGCAATAATTTACACCAACCACTAAATATTCCGTTATTTCTGAATTACCACACGATGAAAAACCATTACGCTTACTTTCTAAGTCGAACCAGCCACCAGTAATTATTTCGTAGAGCCACCCTGCTTGTAAGGAACATTCAGGCCAAAACTCTAGCAAGTCACCTTCATCTAAGACTCGAAAACCTGCAGGCTCTTCGAAAATAATATCAATTTTATCACCGTCAATAGATATTGTAATTGTTAGGAGATCAACATCAAAATTAAGGTTTATAACCTCAATAGTATTTGTTGAATTATCACTCTCTAAAATTTTATATTTCACAAAACCTCTGAGTACCGCTAACGCCTCGTTAACCGGAGCATAGGTTGATAGCGTTTTTGCGCCTTTTGTTTTCTGAAAAAATGATGACGACCGTCTACGCTTCTGTGCTTAACGACTTATTAGGTGTTTTTATCACTTTTGTTTGGAATGTCATTGCACAAAGAACACTCTACACCTTTACGTGATTGATATAGCCTTGAACATATAAATATTGTTGTTGTGATTGAAGACCAAGTACAAGCAAAGATTAATGCTTCTTGGACTGAATGCTGTTTAAGCAACTCAACTATAAAAAGTAAGGCAGCTACTCCAAGAAATACTTTTAATGCTCTAACGAACCAAAACTTAAATCCCATTTGAACTCCAAACCTGAGAAACACCTAACGCCCGCATAATGGGCGGATTAGCTTGGCTATAATTAGCGAAGAATGAGCGCCAGCCAAGCGAAAGACGTCCATTATTAATGCGTTTGTTAGGCACTTTTAACCGATAGGTATTCTTTGTATTGTTCTTCCATCTCTTTTTGTATCCATTCTTCTGTTACACCAAATTTTTCCCATACTTTTAAGTAAATAGTGTCAATTAATCGGTCTGTAACTTGAAATAAATAAATCATATCTTGAAGCTCTTTAAGCATAACGACAATGCCATCACTTGTAGGGTCACAAAAGTGAGTAGCATAATCATAGAAGAAATCATGAGCTAGCCAATTACGTTTTTTCAGTGATAGGTTGAGCCTTTCTTCTATTTTAATGGGGATTTCAATTTTAGATTTAATTTGATTTAGTAGCCTACCAAAGGTTTGCTTGTTTAAGTGATCATATATATCTAACCACTCTTGCTCTGTTAATGCCGATTCATCAAGTAATTGGTATGCCATAGCAAAGTTGACCATACCTTTTTCTAAGCATTGACCTGCATAGGAAGCTAAGCCATAAAATGCAAATACCTCTTTTTGATCTTTATCTTCAATTGGAGGTATTGGGTTTATATCTTCTATTTCGATATTGTCAACGAGCATAATTGACTCACTAAATTCCTAACGCCCCATTAAGGGGAAATTTATTGTTGGCTATAATGTTGAACGGAGTGAAAATAGCCAACTGTAAATTTTCCCTCTTGAATGGCTTGTTATATTTACATTACTCTAATACTTGGTTTAGGTATGTTTCGACATCAGCGCTTTCATCATTAGCTAATTTAATCTCAAGAATGAAGATAGATAGTGCAAACCAACCAATAACAAGACCAAAACTGAAGACTAAAAATAAAACTACAGCAGGAATACCGCACCAAATTAACATTGCCAGTAATCGGCTGGTAATATTCAATGGCTTATCTTTTCGATATAATTTTACAGCGTTATTCACGATCTCGATTTTCTTACTATGCTTGAGGTCTTTTAACCTTTTGTCATCATAGAGTTTAAAATAAAACATTAAACCTCCTTGTAAATATAACGCCTCAATAATAAGTGAACCATGTGCTGGCGGGCGATTTGCTCAGCAAATGGCATGACAGCCTTGGTGAATCTTAATTTATTGACTTGTTAGCTTTGCATTACTCATTTACTTTCAAGTTATTAGCTTTAAGCCAGTAGCCTGACATTTTATAATAAGTAATAAACCACCCTAAAATACTTATTATAACACTTAGTCCATACTGTCTTGTCAAAGGTACATAAACTATAAATAAGATCATAGCCAATGAATATAAACCAACTGTCGACCAAAAAACTTTAGACGAAACAAGTTTTAAACGTACTTTGCAACTAGAGCAGTTGAAGTAAAATGGAAACCGACTAAAAGATAAGCCAAACGGCTCAATTTCATGGTTACACTTTGGACAATTTCCGTGACTCAAAATACCTCCTTGTAAAGCTAGACATAATGACTCCCACACGGTGTTAGCCTCCGCTTTTCGTGGGTTAGCTTAATTCAAAGCCAGAGCCATAATTAGTTTGTCAATTAACTAAACAGCAGAGGCTAACATGAACAAACATAGCATACTTTTTATCGGACTTGATACACATAAAGAATTCAATGAAGTCGCCTATATTGAAGAACATAGAGGCTCTCAACCTGTTCACCTTGGTCGATTTTCTTCTTCCAAAGTGGCCGTTCAAAAGCTTGTTCGTCAGTTTGAATCTAAATACCCTGGCGCAACGCTACACTTTGTTTATGAAGCAGGCCCTTGTGGTTATTGGATTTACAGATTAATCACAAGCCTTGGCCATTGCTGTTATGTGGTTGCCCCGTCTCTTATTCCTAAAAAACCAGGCGAGAAGATTAAAACCGATAAACGTGATGCCCTTAAGCTCGCTAAATTACTTAAATCTGAAGATTTAACACCTATCTATGTTCCCGAGCCTGAAGATGAAGCCGTACGCGATTTATCTCGCGCACGCGAAATAGCCATGAAAGATTTAAAAGATGCTAAATATCAATTAAAAGCGTTGATGCTTCGCAATAATATTAATTACAAAGGCACCGCAAATTGGTCACAAAAACATTTACGTTGGCTCACTGAGCTTGTGCTGCCACATCCCGCGCAGCACATTGTCTTACAAGAGTTTTTACAAACAATTACCGAGCGAATAAGCCGACCTGAAAGACTAGACAATGAACTAACACATCACGTCCATCAATGGCGTTATTATCCCGTTGTTAAAGCAATACAAGCAATGCGAGGTGTTCGCTTGTTGGTCGCCACCGGCGTTGTGGCTGAGCTTGGTGATTTATCGCGCTTCGACCATCCCCGTAAATTAATGAGTTATCTCGGTCTTGTACCCAGTGAACACTCGAGTGGTGGCAAACGCCATATTGGCGCTATCACAAAATGCGGAAACGGCCGAGCAAGACGCCTTCTCGTTGAAGGTGCACACACTTATCGGTATGCGGCAAATATATCGACAGATATGCAAAAACGACAAGAAGGTTTACCAAAGGACATTATTGATATTGCGTGGAAAGCACAACTTAGGCTCTGCAAGCGCTATAAAAAAATGATAGCCAAAGGGAAACACTACAACCTTGTTGTCACCGCAATTGCCCGAGAAATGATTGCGTACATATGGGCCATTGCAAAAGAAGTGGTACTTACGCCAGTGAACGCAAAACTTAGATTGGCAAGAGTACCCGCATGATAAACGAATTAGAGTTAATGCATGGGATCAAGCATCGGGTGTGGCACAACCACCGACGGCGTTAGGATGGCAATGCAGCTAACGCTGCATTGAACCACGAACATAGACTGAAGACAGGTGCCACGACGGAATAAGTAAGGTCTGCTCTGTTGCTAGAAATAGTAATAACCAACGAATATCAGCAAGATAACCGACGAAATTACTTGCTTCATCTTATGTATTAACTCGCTCTAATTCGAGCTAAAGTAATTATGGCTTAAAAAAGTTAGGCAGGGATCAGTGCGTTTAACTTGACAGTGGGAGTCATACCAACGCC